>JARLJJ010000286.1 GCA_031291275.1 Formivibrio sp. | reverse complement strand
CGCAGTGGGCGGGGTCAAACAAGGACCCGGAAAAATTGGGCGGGGCTGGCTGGCCTCGGAGTGCCAGCATATCTATCGGGATAGATACTTGATCTGCTGTCGCAAGATGTCAGGAAACTTCTGTGCGATCAGGTCTTGCAGCGCTGCTTGTACTGCTGCGTTGGCCAGCCCGTTAGGCACGCTTGGGCCGAATAGCTCTTGAATCGGTAATCCGCTCCATTGAGCGCGACCACGCTTATTGATTTTCTTGTGCGTCTTGCCAACACGCACATAGACGCCTTTATGCCCGCTTGGCATCGTAGCGATAAACGCATTGGCGATTACCTTGCGGCCATTCAGCACATCGACCGATACGCCGCTCGACACCTGTCGCGCGCCATACTGTATCAATGGTATTGGTCTACCCGATGCAACAACACTTGCTCTCAGGTTGCCGCTACTGGCACGACTCACAGTCAACGCGCGCTTGATGTCGCTCACCTTCAAGTTATAGCCAGCATCGCGCATTTGCCGCGATGCATTGGTTTTGACTTGCGCTGCTACTTTGTTCAAAGCGCGCACAGTTGCCGGTTCAACGACATCGCGCTGCTTGCGCGATAGATCGGCAATGATGCTATCCATACTGCCACGCACATCGACTGTAATCATGCTGACACCATGGAATGAGATAAACGCAAAAAGCCCCGATCAACGATTATTCGTCAATCAGGGCTTCAGGGTTTTGTGGCAAAAGACGCTTGAATTCGTCGGACCAGCTTTCTAGAGGCTCAAGCGTCCCCACAGGGACGGCTATTGCCACTAGGCGCGGATCGACACCGGCATGCAGGTTGTTGGAGCGAATTCTAACAGGCGTGTTGAGCTTTTCAAGTAGGGAACGCAAATTATTTAAACCGCGAGCCATTACAAGCCGCAATGCGTTCTGACGAATTCCGAGTTTTGTCTTAATCCAATGGTCAGGATAATTCCACACGTAGCGATAGCGAATCACCTGTTTTTCGTCGAAATTCGCCATTACTCGCACCGCCGCCTCCACCAACCAGCCATCCAGCAGATCGGCGTCGATTGAACACAATGGCGACTGCGGATCGACAAGCTGCAACTCCATAGCAAGCCGTTCATGTTCCTTGTTGCGCAACGCGATATAGCCTTTTGCCCAAAACGCGCACACGCTGTTGTCGCTGTTGTTGTCGCGCACCGTCTTTGACCAATTCGCCAAACGCTTTTCCGATAGCGCTTCTACGACTGGCTTGGATTCAACGGCTTGCGGCTTGTGCTGCAAATCGACAGCTACGAAACCTTCAAGCGCCACGGAATCAATAGGTGCAGGCTTTCTGCGCACATCGTTTTTGCGCCGTTCTGGATCGATGGTAATCAGTTTTCTACCTGTGCCGTTGCTCATTGTTTGCCCTTGAATATTAAATCTTGATGATTCTCGATTGCCTGACCAACGTGCGCCATAGTTGGGCGAAAGGTTGGACGGCTAAAAGCCGCATGTTTGCTTACTCTACCCAACATCCCAACTTATCCAACATGAATATAAATAGAATCGCTGCGCGCGCGTGCGCGTATGTGCGTATGCGCGCATGTGTGTGTTAAAAAAATCGCCGGAAAAGGTTGGGATGTTGGGCAAACCCTTTGTTAGCGCGGGTTTCAGCCGTCCAACCTTTTCGGGAACAGGTTGGACGAGGTTGGACGCTGGACGCCAAACCTATCACCTGACCCATCGCTGGATGGACGACAAAACCTGCATTGAACTCAGAGTGCAACATCCAAGTCCTCTTCCGCTTGCACCTCAACCACTTCAGTCGCAGCCGCTTGCGCCTCAACCTGTGGCTCGCGCGGGCGCGTGTAGAAACGCTCGCGTGCGCCGCTCGATTCTCTGCCCTGACCCCACCGCAGCCGTGCCATTGATTTCCCGGCACGCGTTGCCATAGACCTGTTTCCATCGATCTTGTCGGCAGTCATTCCGATAGCCTTCGTCAACAGGTCATATACGGTGACTTTGTTCAACAAGCTGCCATCGATGTCGGTGTAGAGATACCGATAAAATTTCTCTGTCCACGGATCATCGATCTGGCGCTCCTGCTGTTCAGGAAGGAAATACGTTCGCTCATCCTCACGCGATGGATACGGCAGCGCGCCGTTGCGCCATGCGTGGAATGCTTCGGCAAACAACTGCTCGCGCCACTCACTAATCCAAGCATGATTCACCGCCGCGCACAGCACAGGGAAGAATCGCCGGTTTCCGGTGTCGTCTTTCAGGTATTCCTGGTTGTTCGTCGTTCCAGAGAAAACCGTCTGCCGTGCGCGGTCCTTCATGCGCCGCTCATATGGCTCACGATAGCGGTCTACAGGTTGCGTCATGAATGCCTTGATCGCAGTAGTATCGGAGCGATTGAACGCGTCAAGCTCGGCGATTTCGTACAGCCACGCACCTTGGATAGCCATGTAGGAGTTTTGATCTCCCACGCGCGTAAATGGCGTGTCGCAGAACCACTCACCGCCCAAAGCGCGCAACGCCTTCGATTTTCCTTCGCCCTGCAACCCTTCAAGGATCAGGCAATAGTGCGAGCCTGGTTCATACGCAATTTTCACCATGCAGATCAGAAAGATCTGGCCGGCCAACTCTAGGTAACGCGCCCGCCGCGTCCGTTCAGCATCATCCTTACCAGAGCAATCAGCCGCAAAGGCATGGGTCAGCCACTGGTGATTGCGCTTGACGCCATCCCACTTCAAACCTTCAAGGTAATTGCGCAACGGGTGGAAGCGGTTCTTGTGTGCCACCATCGACACGCCACGCACCAGGGCATCCGTGCTTTTCACCAGCAGCCCGATCCGCTGCAGCAGCCACAGGCCTAGTTGATCGTCATCCTCCTGCATCCACTCACCAGGCGGCGAGTGAAACGGCGTCTTGCGGCGCTTCATGATCTTGGCCGAGAATTCGTCGTAGCCGATCACGCCTTGCCAGGCCGGATGCGCCTGCAACACCAAGAACACGTTTTCCCGGCATTCTTCAAAGGAACCATTCGCCTTACGATACAAAATACGCGACCAGTCCAACGGCGCAGCATCTCCCGCCGGGGCATCATCCACCGGCTCTGCGCCAGCATCGCCAAGGGGTACATTGCGCACCACTGGCGGGGGCGCCGAGGCGCATGCCGGCAGGCGCAAGTTTGCGCGCATGAATTCCATGCACGCTGCAACGTCCCATCCATCGACAGTGATCGCGTCGGAGATATCCCAGCCTTCCGGTTTCTCGCCAGGCTGCGGCACGTCCACGATGCGCACTTTGCAGCCGATGGCGCTCAATATCTCTGCGGCCTTCTCCATCGCCTTCATGCCTGGCTGCTTTGCATATGGCAACAGCGTTTTGTTCTTGTCGCGCAAGGAATCGCAGTCAGGCCACGCAATCACTTCGCTATCGGCCAGCCGGGAAAAATCAGCCTTGCCGATAGCATTCGCTCCGCCCGGCCAAGTCACCACATTGAAGCGATCACCAAACAGTTCAATAGCCGCGTCGACGCACTTCTCGCCTTCGACTAGCAACACCTTGCGGCCCGCGACAAGAGGCTTAGGCGTGTAGAGGGCACGCGGAATTGGAAACGATATCCACGTCCATTCCCGCACGCCCGATTCAACATGCTCGGCGAACACGCACGGCAAAATTTCCTTACCACCATCCGAACGCTTGAATCGGTAAATCACGCCGATCAGTTGGCCGTCCTGATCGCGGTATTCCCACCACTTTTCCGGCCGGTTGCGCTTAATGTGCGCTACTGGGTAGGGACCAGCGTTAGCAGGCACCGGAATAATCGGCTTCCAAGGGCTAACCTTGCCCTGTTTCACAGTTTCGCGCATTGCGTCTACCCCTAACGGGGCTGGCGCGGCGCGCGGGGTTATGCGCCCGTCCGGCATAGACGAACCAGAGCGCGGAATAGCATAACCAATCAAGGCGGCAAGCTTATGAGCGGCTTCGCCGTTGTTACAACCAAAAATATATGAATAGAGGCTAACCAGGTCGCCGCCAGCATCACCGGAAGCGAAATCGATCCACGCTCCCGACTCCAGCGAAATGGAAAACGACGGATTATTTTCATTGCGCACCGGGTTCTTGGTGACCCAGTTACTGCCTTGCTTCATTCCACCCGGTGCCCATTCCTCTACGAACCGCTCAACCTGTGTGAGCGCCGCCGTAGCCACGGCCTTGAAATCTATACTCACTCGGTTTTGTTCCGTAGACGGTTATAAGCCTGCAGCACATGCGACCGGAAACTATCGATCAGGCCTTCGGCTTGAATAAGTTCAACACCTTCAACTTGCTTCGCATAGGCGCGCCGACCTTCCAGGCTCGGCACCTTCGCGCAATCGCGTCCGAGGCACATGGCCAACATCTCCCCTTCACACCTCAGTTCCTGCCATTGCCGACCAGCCTTGCAACACGTCATCTCTGGATAGATTCTAATCATTATTTGGAATCCCTCTGTATCCGCTGGCCAGCCATCAACGAGGGAATCTCGCGGTGATCGTCAGCGCCATCGCGCCGGCAACCGCCGCCATAGAGCTTTGCGAAATTCAACGGCTTGTGCGGTTGCGCGACACGCGGCAGCGCGATCTCGCCGACATAGGGCTGCGGGGCCGACTCCGTCTGTCCGAAATATTCCGCGACGTAATTTTTCCCGTCCTGCGTTGCCTTCAACGAATAGCGGTCGGCCCGCACGAACCCGTATCGTTCAAGCGGTGCCGTCACTTTTCGATAGAACGAATCGCTGTTTTCGTCGGGAAACTGCGCCTTCAATCGCTCCTTGAGGCAAGCGCCGCCAAGGTTGACCAGCATACAGATGGATTTGTGCGCCAACGAATCCAGGCGCGGGCCGGCATGCCTACCCATTGGCGATCTCCCTGCGCCATTGCGGCGTCTTGATCGTGTTGGTCTTTGGGCAGTACACTTTGAACATCAGGCCCAGCAATTGCTCGGTCTTGCGGTGCATGTCCTCGCCAAGCGCCATAAGCTGCGCCCGTTCCTTTTCGTCGATCACGCCGTCTTCCGACGCGGCCACAAAGGTGTTGAACAGCAGCCCCAGTTCGGAATAGGTTTCGTTGAACTTCGACTGGATCGAATCGTTCTCGATCACGTCGATATGCGGCAACGACACGAATGTTCCGCCGCTGGCCGTCGCAATAGCCTCGGCAAAGAACGTCTTGCCGGAGAATTTTTGCATCTGCATCGCTGTTTCAACGTGCAAGCGCTGGCCCTTGCGCTCATAGATACGGTTTTCCAGAGCATCACGGCTCATGCCCAACGCCGCCGCGATGGCATCCCAGCCGCCGCTAAACGCCCTGATCGTCGATAAATACGCTTGTCGAAGCTCCACTACTTTTCCCCCTGTGTGGTGGTTTTGGAAATTGTTTTTGCTGCGTAAACTGGGTTCAACACATCAACGTAAAACGGGCGGGAGTTCCAATATGGTAGATTTCGGTTTCCACACTTCGATCAACCACAAAGGAACCCCCAATGAATCAACCTATTTACAAAGACCCCGATTACGTTCAGGGCCAGATAGCCGGCTT
>JARLJJ010000033.1 GCA_031291275.1 Formivibrio sp. | reverse complement strand
GACGCCAGGCGTGAGCGAGCCAGGCACGCTCACTACTCCCTGAGCCGTCTGAGCCCCAGCAGGCCATGTCCCAGTTAGGACAGCAATGGGGTCACCAGACGCTCCGCCGTTCACCGGCCCTGCGCCAAACGCCAATCCGGGTGTCGTCTGCATGTTGTTATTCACGTTAGACCCAGTCGTCCAGTTGCCGCCTTCTGAGATGGGATTTTCGGTGAGCGGGAAGTTGGTGGTGTAAGAGTTGCTCGTCGTCGCCGTGATGGTCAGGGAGTCGCTGGGACTGACGACGCTGCCGAGGGTGGCGGTGATCTGCGAAGTGCCTGCGGTGACTCCGGTCGCGAGGCCGGTGCTAGCACCGATGGTGGCGACGGCGGTGTTGGAGGAGACCCAGGTGACCGAAGTGGTGATGTTGTTGGTGCTGCCATTGCTGTAAGTGCCCGTGGCAGTGAACTGTTGCGTCTGCGACTGGCTGATCGACGGACTGGCAGGCGTCACGGCAATGGATTGCAAACTAGCGGCCGTAACCGTAAGGGTATCGCCGGGACTGATGACGCTGCCGAGTGTTGCGGTGATCTGCGAAGTGCCTGCGGTGACGCCAGTCGCCAGGCCGGTGCTAGCGCCAATGGTGGCGACAGCGGTGTTGGAAGAGGCCCAGGTGACCGTGGAGGTGATGTTGTTGGTGCTCCCATTGCTATAAGTGCCGGTAGCAGTGAACTGTTGCGTCTGCGACTGACTGATCGACGGGCTGGCAGGCGTCACGGCAATGGATTGCAAAGTTGCCGCCGTAACCGTAAGGGTATCGCCGGGACTGATGACGCTGCCGAGTGTTGCGGTGATCTGCGAAGTGCCTGCGGTGACGCCAGTCGCGAGGCCGGTGCTAGCGCCAATGGTGGCGACAGCGGTGTTGGAAGAGGCCCAGGTAACCGTAGTGGTGATGTTCTTGGTGCTGCTGTCGCTGTAAGTGCCCGTGGCGGTGAATTGTTGGGTCTGCGACTGACTGATCGACGGGCTGGCAGGCGTCACGGCGATGGATTGCAAAGTTGCCGCCGTAACCGTGAGGGCATCGTTGGGACTGACGACGCTGCCGAGGGTGGCGGTAATCTGCGCGGTGCCCGCGGTGACGCCA
The DNA here is from genome assembly GCA_031291275.1 of Formivibrio sp. GTDB lineage: Bacteria > Pseudomonadota > Gammaproteobacteria > Burkholderiales > Chitinibacteraceae > Formivibrio. The sequence continues at coordinate 4,773 of JARLJJ010000033.1, read as the reverse complement.
GTCGCGAGGCCAGTGCTAGCGCCAATGGTGGCGACAGCGGTGTTGGAGGAAGCCCAGGTGACTGTGGTGGTGATGTTCTTGGTGCTGCTGTCGCTGTAAGTGCCCGTGGCGGTGAATTGTTGGGTCTGCGATTGACTGATCGACGGACTAGCAGGCGTCACCGCGATGGATTGCAGAGTGGCCGCCGTAACCGTGAGGGCATCGTTGGGACTGACGACGCTACCGAGGGTGGCGGTAATCTGCGCGGTGCCCGCGGTGACGCCAGTCGCGAGGCCAGTGCTAGCGCCGATGGTGGCAACGGCGGTGTTGGAGGAAGCCCAGGTAACCGTGGTGGTGATGTTGTTGGTGCTCCCGTTGCTGTAAGTGCCCGTGGCGGTGAACTGTTGCGTCTGCGACTGACTGATCGACGGGCTGGCAGGTGTCACGGCGATCGATTGTAAAGTAACGGCGGGGTCTGTTGCGGCCAGGCCGGTTCCCGACACGGCAACCGATTCTACCCCACGCGAGTACCGATTGAGGGAAACATGAATGGTCCCAGAAAAAGTCCCTACCGTTGTAGGTTCAAACACGACTTGAAATGACGCGCCTTGCCCGGGATACACTGTTAGCGGCAGTGAGGGGCCCGTGACATTAAATTGACTTCTGCTGCTCGCCACCTTCTCTATGGTTATCTTTTGGGACCCCGTATTCATTACCGTGAACGCTTGGGGGGCACTCAATGTATTGACACTTACCGACCCAAAACTCAGGGAAGACGGACTCTCAGTCACTGCTGGATTCGCTTGAGCGTTTGTTCCCCATAGATTCCCGAGGATCACCATCGCCACAGAACACACCAATAGCGACGACCTTTTTGCCGATTTCATCTTTTCTCCTGGTTGCTGGCAGTGACGGGCACCATTTCCCCGAGACTTTCGAATCGACACATCCACGCCGACAGACCATCTTAGTGAGTCTCAAGAAGTCGTACTGTACACTTTGGAACGCTGGCCATCACGCACTGACATTACCCGGGTCGGGCAGCGGGGGGCACCGTGGGTCCCATCGTCAGTCACTCACGATTTCCATGCGATCATAGAATATGAATCATCGGTACGCTCATCCACTGGTACCGGGAACAGTTTTGGTACAGTACGAAACTTGCCCTCGGGCAATACGAGGGCTGGTGACCATTACTGGAGTTCTGCCATGAAACGCAGATCGACTGTAAGCGTACGGTCTGCCTTTCAATTACCCACAAGTTTTGCTCCGATGAGAGAGCCAAATTCAACGTCGGTGAGACGTGACAGGCCTTTCCAGATGACCTTGTTGCCTGGCGGGGAATCACCCGCGCGGGCAAGATAGTCTCCCAGGCGAGCGAGTTGAACGAGGTACGAGGAAACCGAGGTTTTCTCTACTTGCTCTCCTTTTCCTTTCGCCAGGTGGTCGAGCAGGCGAATTTCCAGTGCGGTGAATGCCAATGTTGGCGAAGCATCCGGCAGCGCACGATTCATCATCGTCAACCAGAAAATCCTCCAGCTGAGGATGCAGAAAACCGCGATCAGATTGGCCAGCCGCGTCGCTGTTCTTAGCCGCGACTCCTCCGCTTTGCAGCCCGATTTCAGGATTTTGTGGAAGGTCTCTATCTTCCAGCGCATGGAATACCATCGGAGTTTCTCAATGGCCTCTTCACGGGAGTTCACTGGCAAGTCCTTGATCAATTTCCAGTCGATCTTCTCCCGCCCTTGCGGCGTCCCCCGTTCCTGTGCATGAATGACGGTGAGCATGAGTTCCGGATACTGCTTGTGTTTGCCGATCGGAGGAAGAACCCGCATGCGGTGGTACTTGATTTCCAGGATCGCTTTTGACAGATTGCCTTTCTTGTCCCGGACATCGATGCGGTGCAGCCCTTTGATGCGTACTTCGTCCATCTCGTCCGCGATGGTATGTTTTCCGTCTCCCGCAAGGCGATCCACGCAGGTGCGCACCAGAAAGTGGGTGCCCACCGCCTGTGCGGCGCAGAAGAGATCGTAAACATCACTCTCGCGGTCACCGATGTGAACGCAGCGCTGCGGGTCATTGAAAAGCGATGTGGACTGTTTCAGGTTCTCCAGCCAGCGGATGCTTTCTTTTTTCTCGATCGGCACCCGGGTCGGATTGATTTTCTTCTTGAGTGCATTGCAGCCTTTAAACTTTTTCCGGTTCCAAAACTTCATGGCCGCCAGCCCCAACGGAAGTCCCCCGATGGTCACCGCCAGACTGGAATGCATCAGAATGCCACAGACGACGTAGTGTTGCAGGCGCCCATCGAGACACTTGCCGACGGGAATTTGCTTCACGATGCCGACGGACCGGGTATCTTCGCGGTGATAGTTGAATGGCGTCGTGTCGTGAAGGATAAAAACTGTGGCGTCGGTCGCGGCGAACCGATCTCGTGTGGATTGGAAATGCACCGCCAAAATGTCCCCTTCGGTGACGCGGTGGTTGGAAAGGAAACGGTATGCGGCTTTCGTATTTGCCCAATCTTGGCAAACCAAAGGAATGCTCTCGCCGGTGCCATCGGAGAGCTGCTCGAAAAGTTTTCTAAATCGCCTGTTGAGTCGGGCGTCTCGGAACTCGCTACCGGCGAGGTCGCGATCGATCCAGGTCTTGGTCTGGGAAGCAGTGGCGTAATCAACCCTACGTGAGCGTTGCAGCTCCTGCCGCTTCGTCATAGCGGCAGTTCACCATACTCCTGCGTTATTTAAAGGCATGCGACTCGCGCCGTTGACCAAGACAAGCAACAGCAAGTACTGGACCTACCCGACGACTGTCCTGCTTGTGGGTAATTGAAAGCAAACCCGAACGCTTACCCCCGGATGACGCTTACGAATGAGCGCAAAAAAGCCCAGGTTATCCATACTCCGGATAGCTCTAAGGTAAGCAAAGACAACCTACGATTGCGAAATTGGCCGGGTCACGAGCCGGGCATTGCTGACACTAAAGGCGTGAGCCTATCGTTCACGGGGCAGTACCAGACGGTGTGACTGAAGCATGCCGGCATCGCCGAAAAACCGCTCGAACCCAGCCCAGTCCGTTCGAATCGATCTCCTGGTGGATGCCATTGTCATTGTCCGGATTGAGCTCGCCTACGGAGTCTCGATTCACCAGGTAAATGATGCCGTCTTTTCCGGCGCCTACGGCCAGATGCCAGATATTCCCCAGCGCATCCTTCAGATCCGGAATCACTAGTGCGCCACCGGAACCCAAGTCCAGATCGGCGTTTGATTCCGACAAAGTGTTGTGCGTGGTGAGGTAATCGGCCACATTCAGGGAATTTCTGCTGGCCGAAAGCTTTGTCAAGGCATTGCTATAATCCCCATTCGCCTGGAAACCGTCGACGGACAGCTTTGTATCAAATCTACCATTGACAGCAAGGAAGTAGATGTTCTTCGAACTGTCAGCAGCCATACTGGCGCCCGACGTCCACACCGAACCTTCAATGCCATTGGGCGCGAAGGTGAATACGCTGACCTGCTGTAGCGTGGTTTCACTATAACCCATTACCCAGGCATTGGACGGCGTGCTGTCACAGCGCGAAACCCAGGTCAAATAGATCACACCGTTGAAAAGCAGCAAGCTGGCTCGCACCTTGTACTGTGCGGGATCAAACGTGAGAAATGCCGCTGAATTGGGGAAACTAGCTTTGATAATCGCTGGGCCGTCGCCCTGCTCAGAGCCGGTGCTAAGGTCCAGAGCATGTAAGTGCTGGTAGTAATTTCCTTCATTGTCTTTGGACATTGCCTCGACAAAGACTGTGCCATGAGGTCCCGCCTTCAAATCGACTACGGGTGTTGCAGTGATGCCGATTTCAGGGGTGATTTGGCTACAACCTCGGTCACCACTCGGCGTTTCATTCGCGCCGAGAAGGGTAACTTGCCACAGCAATGCGAAGGTGTCGGCATCAAAGGCATAGACAAGATCATGCCTAGTTACGACAACCACCACATTATGTGGCGCCCCTGACACCATTAGGTTCGAGATGTATAATGGCTCGGCATCCACCAAACCCTCGACGGGCAGGAACCCACTTTTGCCAAAGTCGGCAGAATTCACGTTAGTAGATGTCGGGATAGTTTCGTTTAGATTCTGTCTGGTAGGTGCATTGTTATTGTGATAGGGCAAAACATTGGTTGTACTAGTGGTCGTGTCGAGCGTGAGCGTCGCAGTTTTGCTGGCCACCGACTGGGAGGCCACCAGCTTATCTGCCATCGTCGTCAGGGACGAAGCGGAGCTGGCCGAGCCGGTTCCGATGTTGTCCGCTGCGCTAAAGCTCGAAAACCCAAATTCACTCCAGTTCGCATCCGAGTTGTCAAATGCGCCTATCCCGGGATTTCCGGTCTGATAAGTCGTATCAGTCGCCGAGGCTTCTAGCACTCCGTTCTTATACCAATTGATGTTTCCACTAGCATCAATCGTGGCATTCAGCACATCTCCGTTCTGACAGTAATCGGTGCCTTGTGAGCCGATGTACGCGTAGCTCCCGTCGTTATTCCACTTAACAATTTGCATGTACTGAGCGGTCGAAACCATGCTGCAATTCAGTTCGTAACCGCTCCAATTGCTGTTAACGGGAGACCTCACCATCTTCAGGTGCAATTCGATTTCTTTATAGACGCCAGGCGTGAGCGAGCCAGGCACGCTCACTACTCCCTGAGCCGTCTGAGCCCCAGCAGGCCATGTCCCAGTTAGGACAGCAATGGGGTCACCAGACGCTCCGCCGTTCACCGGCCCTGCGCCAAACGCCAATCCGGG
>JARLJJ010000285.1 GCA_031291275.1 Formivibrio sp. | reverse complement strand
GCTTAAATTGGTCACGGCCAAGACGCCGCTGATGTATAAAAACCAGCGGGTTGAAATTGGCTTCTCTGCAGGGATGGCGGCGTTGAAAGAAGATGAGAATGGCCGGGCGATGGTACTGCGGGCCGAGGATGCGCTGAATCGTGCCAAGCACAGTGGGCGGGGCAAGATTGAGGTGGATCAGTAAGACTGAGAAGAGGCGACGGTGGAAAGTAACTGCCTTTGTGCCATGTTTGGGCTAGATGAAACCCCGGAATTTCCGGGGTTTTTCTATTGGGTCGATATATTAAGCCAAAGGGTCTGGTAGCCGTTGTGCAGTACTAACCCGGCAAACCAGAGGTAGAGTAGCGCGGAAAGCAGGTGGCACCCCTGTGCGAAGTGCTGTCCCAGCAGTTTGCCGCCATGGCTGGCACTGTAGGCGATAAAGATGGACCAAGCCAGGCCGGCGGCAAAGAAGCCGGTTAAAAAGTGAATGGCAGCTAAGGCAGATCCATCGGTCGCCTGTGCAATCAGGCTGCCTCCCACTGCGGCAAACCAGAGAATGGCTGATGGCGAGGCGAGTGCAAGTACCAATCCTCGTCCGAAGAGCCCACGTCTGCCGGGTAGGGACGGGTGTGTAACCGCTGCGCGTTGCGCATCCCGCCAAGCCTCTATGGCCATCTTCAGGGCCAGATAGATCATCAAGCTTCCCCCGAGCAGCCATGTCGCCCATTTGACCAAAGGGAATTGCAGCAAAAATCCCATTCCAATCAAGGACAGTGTCGCGTAGGTCAGATCGCCGAAGCAAGAGCCAAGCCCAAGCCAGAGTGCCGGGCGAGGCCCGTATTTAAGACTGACATCAATGATTGCCACGTTAACAATGCCAATGTCGAGGCAGAGTGAGAGCGAAAGAAGGAATCCGGTTAAGAAGGTGTGCATGCTAAGGTTCAGTACGCAAATTCGGGATGAGCCGAATGGTTCGGCAGGAGACTTGCCGGGATAGGGTTGAAAACACATCTCGTTGGCTGATGCGCATGGTTATGCCCTATCCGGTTCGGGACATCAATAGGTGTGCTGTCCCGCTTGGCTGGGCACGTTATCCGGCTTTCATCTCCCGAGGCGAGCGCTCAATCATTGGAATATTGAATGCTCGCCACCCGAATTATTCGTCACTACTGCTTTTGCCCTTTTTCTGTACCTGAATGCCGAGTTGTTTGAGTTTTCGATAGAGGTGGGTGCGTTCCAATCCAATACGATCGGCAACGCGGCTCATATTGCCGTTGGCGAGTTCGATCTGTCTTTCCAAGTAATGGCGTTCAAACTGATCGCGCGCCTCACGCAAGGGAAGATCCATATTGAACAAGCGCGTGTTTTGCTGGGGCGCCGTGGGTGCCGCAGTGGCTTCATCGTCGCCTGTGAGCGGCGCCAGTTGCGCGAGTAGACGACTTACTGCCGGGACATCAATCTCGCCATCCCGGCCGGTAAGTGCAAGACTTCGGACCACATTGCCCAGTTGATCGTGATTGCCAGGCCAGCTTTGGCGTGCCAAGAGCTGCAGGGCTGCTGGGCTGAATCTGCGGTTGCCGAGCCGGTTGGTGGTCACGGTTTGCGCCAGCAGCATTTCAGCCAAGGATGGAATATCGCTGGCAAGCTGGCGTAAAGCAGGGACGGGAACGATGAGTTGCGTGATTAGGCGTTGCAGCTCTGCATCAATCTGGCTATTGAGTTGATTGAGGGGGCGGCTACAAGCGGCAATCAGGCGAACCTTGTTTTTTTCGAGCTTGGGCAAAATGGCCAGCAAGCCTGTCTGGGCCTTGCGCTCCATATAGGCGATATCGCGCAGGAATAGCGTCCCGTTGCTGGCCTTGTTGAGCAGTTCTTGCGGGGCGAGTGCTAACTCTTCATGGGAGTGCGGTGCGACAAATGCGGCGCCTGGTACCGTCAGGTAATGGGCACAAGCTTCAAATCCGACGCCGGGTTCTCCCGCCAGCAGGATGGGAAGGTGTTGTTTGGCCGCATGATCCAGTGCCTCTTGCAGTTCACCGATTAACGGACCACTGCCCAAGGCGGAAAGTCCACGACTTGTCTGTGCGGGGGCGATCCGGTGCGTTGAGGCGCGCTTGACCGCCGCCAGCAATTTTTGCAAGCCGATGGGCTTTTCCAGAAAGTCCAGTGCGCCGATGCGGGTGGCTTCCACTGCAGTATCAATGGTGGCGTGGCCGGACATCATGACCACGGGCATGGTGAGCTGGCCATTGCGTGACCATTCTTTTAAGAGAGTGACCCCGTCAGTATCAGGCATCCAGATATCGAGCAGCACTAGTCTGGGTTCGCTCTGGTTGCGATAGCGGCGCGCTGCTTCGGCATTTTCAGCGCAAGCAACGGCATAACCCTCATCCTGCAGAATTTCCGATAACAATTCGCGAATGCCGATTTCATCGTCGACAATTAAAATTTCATGCTTAGCCATTTATTTCTTCCTCCCAGAGCGGCAGATCCAGGCGAACAAATGCGCCTCCGGCTTCCCGGTTTCCGATCTGGATGTGTCCTTGATGTTCTTCCACAATTTTCTTAACGATGGCGAGTCCCAATCCGGTTCCCTTGGTTTTACTGGTGACATAAGGTTCAAAAATGCGAGGCATTAATTCCGGATTGAAACCCGGTCCGCTATCCTCAATAACAAGGCGAGCCCAGCGCTCGTCACGTTCGGTGTGTACGAAAATTTGTTTGTTACTTGCCTCCTGAATGGCATCTTGCGCGTTTTGCATCAAGTTGTGGATGACTTGCCGCAAATGCGTGCTGTCTCCGCGGACTAATAGCGGCCCGTTTACATCATCCCTGCGTATAACTGGCGCCGCTTCGTACAGAACCAGAACTTCGCTGATCAGTTGCTGCAGATCGAGCGGTTTTTTCTTGCCGGTGGGTTTGCGTGCATAGTCGCGGAAAGCGTCCACCATTTGTTTGAGTGACCCCACCTGTTTGACGATAGTCTGGGTGTTGCGGGACAAAAACTCTGCGCTTTGCGGATCCAGCCGCTCGGCAAGCTTGTGTTCAAGTCGTTCTGCCGCAAGCTGGATAGGTGTTAGCGGGTTCTTGATCTCGTGGGCCAAACGGCGTGCAACTTCTCCCCATGCTGCATCACGTTGTGCGGCGAGCAGGTCGGTAACATCGTCGAAGACTAACACGTAGCCGCGATGTTCGGGATCGTCGTCACCGGTGCTCAAGCGTGTTCCTCGTACCAGAAGTACACGGGGCGTGCCAGCAAGTTCGATCTGGCTTTGCCAGGTATCCGTACCGCTGACGAATCCGTGAGAAACTTGTTCGCAGAAAGGCGCCAGGGCGGGAAATGAGCGCGACCACTCGGCCAGGGCGGTACTGCCTAATTGCTCCGGGTTGATGCCCAGGATAGAAAGTGCGCTCTGGTTGATGGATTGCAGTTGCCAATGCTCATCAAAAGAGAGAACGCCTGCAGAAAGGGAGCCAAGAATGGCCTCAACATAGGCTTTTGCAGCCAATTGTTCAGCTTGGTTGTGTTCCAGCGTGTTGCGTGCATCGGATAGTTGCCGAGTCATGCGGTTAAACGAATGGGTCAAAATGCCGAGTTCGTCGCGGCTCACAATCGGTTGCAGTTGACTGAAGTCGCCTTGGGCGACCGCGCGGGTACCCTTTGCCAGGTGAGACAGCGGTGCTGCGATCCTGTCCGAAAGATAGATGGCCAGCACCAATGCGCCGAGCAATGCCATGAGTAGTGCGACGGTTAGCGTCAGGCTATAGATCATTTTCAAGCCGCGCCGCGCCTGTGACAGAGATTTGTAGTCGTTGCGCACTTGCTCGACGATTTCAGCGTCGGTTGCCAGTTGGCTGGGTACAGGTTGGATCAGTTGCAGAAACCGTATTTTCTGACTGATGTTTACACTGGGTATTCGAACCACAACCCGCATAGTCAATCCCTTGTTGGCGGGCTTTTCTACGATGCGGTAGGCATCACGCGATGCTTGCCGCAGGATTTTACGATCTGGCTGAGGGGGGATTAAGCTGGCGTTTTCATTGCCGACATGCGCCAGAAGTAGGCCGTTATCGTCAAAAAGTGAAATTTCCTGTACGCCATACTGTTCGCGCTGGCGTGATAGTTTGGAGTAGTTTGAGAGGCCGTCATCATCCCGTAAATCAAAGGCGATTAGTTTGGCTTTGCGAGCAAGGTCAGAGAGCTGATATTCAATGACGCTGTTGCCAAGATTTAATCCACGTTCGAGTGCGTTATCGACATGTACATCGAACCAGGTTTCGATACTGCGATTCAGGAACTGAACTGATAAGGTATATACCAACGTTCCTGGCAGTACTGCGACCAAAGCAAACATCAACACCATTCTCAGCATCAGGCGCGAGCCGAACACCTTGCTACGCACATGGCGGCGCAGTTGTACGAAACGAGCGCCTACCAATAGTGACAATGCCGTCAGTAATAACAGATTGAACCACAAGAGCGAGTCAAAATACTGGGAAAATGCCGAGGCGTTGCCCGCGGCGGTGGCCAGTAGAAAGATGGCAATCGCGCCGATTGAAGCAAGCAAGAGTAATACATGACGCTTCATGGCTGGACCGCCTCGCTCTCGCTTGCCACGGTAAGGTCGATCCACGGAGAGTCAAGATGCCACTCTGGTTGGCCGATGGCGGCAAGTTGATAGGGCTTGGGTAACTGGGATAAATCAAGTTTAAGGCGTACCCGGCCGGCAAAATCCTTGCCATCATGTACCACGTTTGAGTCGATAAGTACCCGCCAACCGCTGATGATACCAAGTGCAGAAAGCGCTTCGTTCAAGCTGCTGAAGTTGCGCGAAAGCCCGCCGGAATTGACTCGGTATTGATGGGTGAGCGATTGATAAGAAAGTCGTTGCGTAAAAGTTTCAGTGGGGCCGAACCAGTCGGAAATCTGATAGGCCCACGCATAGATCCGCGGTCGGGTGAGCTGAAATTCAAACTGGAAGGGCAGGGCCCAACCGCTTTGCAGTGCCTGTTCTAGCGCAGGCGATAGCGTGATGTTGAAACGACTGGAGATTTCGATGTGGCTGTCGGAAAAAACGGCAACAGCCTTTTGTGGCTCAATGCCGCTGGCGTGCCCTTGGGCTGCCGCCAGCAGAAATGCCGCAAGCATGGCGAGGCGAAATAGCCTAGCTAGTTTTACGGAAAAGCGCGTAATAAAAACCATCGTGCTCCGGGGTGGGCAGTAGTTGGCCGTTGACTGAAGACAAAACTGGCAATGCCAATTTTTCAGCATCCGGGTGTCGGGCAGCAAAAGCAGTTGCCGATTCGGTATTTTCGGCCGGGAATACGGAACACGTAGCGTATAGCAGTTTTCCACCTTTCGCTAGCAGGGGCCAGAGGGCGTCCGTCATTTCTGCTTGCTGACGGGCAAAACCAGCGAAGTCTTCGCGCCTGCGCAGCCATTTGATGTCGGGATGGCGTCTCACCACGCCCGTTGCAGAGCAAGGGACATCCGCAAGAATGCGGTCAAATGGTCGGCCGTCCCACCATTCTTGTGGTTGCGCTGCATTACCGATGGCGAGTTTGGCAGAGAGGCCAATTCGATCAAGGTTTTGCTTTACTCTGTTGAGGCGAGTGTTGTCGATATCGACGGCAAGCAGATCAACGTTGGCTAGCTCCAGAATATGGCCGCTTTTACCGCCAGGTGCGGCGCAGGCATCCAGTACGCGCATATTGTCTTGCAGGTCCAGCAGGTGAGCTGCATATTGCGCGCCATAATCCTGTACAGAAACCCATCCGTCGGCAAAGTGGGGAAGCTGGGTTACGCCGATCGGGTGTTTGAGCAGGATGGCATCTTGCCCGAGTGCCGTGGCGGCATTGCCAGACTCGCCAAGCAAGTGCAGATAGTCGGAGACGGTGGTTTTGCGGCGATTGACACGCAAGGTCATAGGCGGATGTTGGTTGTTGCTGGTGAGAATTTCTTCCCAGTGTTCCGGATACGCAGTGCGCATGGCTGAAATCCACCAGTCCGGGTGTGAAAAACGACCGGATTCTGTCGTGCTGGCTTGTTTGATGAGTTCATCCGTGTTGCGCAGAAAATTGCGCAGCACGGCGTTAACCAGACCTTTGCCCTGGCCCTTACCGGTGTGGGTTGCCACCTTGACTGCGTGATCAACGATGGAATAAGGGGCGGCGCGAGTAAATTGGAGCTGGTAGAGCGTGGTCAGCAAAAGTGCGCGCAACTCCGGCTCGCGCAAAGGGGCGCGCAGGAGTTGTGCCAGTATTTGTTCTAATAATCCGAGATGGCGCAGCGTGCCGAAGCAGATGTCCTGGATGGCGCCCCGTTGCTGAGGGGTGAGATCAGGTGTAGCGCTCCAGCGAGTTGCCAGGGTTTCATCAAGGTTGCGGCCTGTCAGTACGGTAGCGACTATGGTACTGGCGTATTTTTGAGTAAGGAACATGCGAAGGTGTCTTGCCACTTTGCGGTAAAAAAACAATTGTAGTGGCTTATTAAGAGGAGGGCGGAATATTCTCACCCGCCCGTTTCTTGCCCGATCTTGTTTTTATTAATAGTTTAATTGGCCGCTGGCCATTGCGTGCAGACGAGCCACGCGTTCCGTTGTGGTTGGGTGCGTGCGGAACAGGTTGGAAAGCCCGTCTCCTGTCAGCGGGTTGATGATCATCATTTGTGCGGTTTCGGGATGGACTTCGGCGGCGTACATTGGGATGCCGCTGGCATAAGCTTCGATTTTGCTTAGCGCATTTGCAAGTGACAGCGGGTCGCCGCTGATCTGTGCCCCGCCTGCATCGGCGCCGAATTCACGGGCGCGGGAAATGGCCATCTGGATTAGCGAAGCAGCCAAAGGTGCCAATAAGGCAATCAGAATGCCCGCAATGGGATTGACCGAGCGGCCATTCTCATCACGGCCGCCAAAAAAAAGCGCAAAATTAGCGAGTGCGGAAATGGCACCAGCCATGGTGGCGGAGATGGTTGAAATTAGAATGTCCCGGTTCTGGACGTGCGTTAATTCATGTGCCATTACCCCGCGAAGCTCGCGATAACTTAGTAGGCGCATGATGCCTGTCGTGGCGGCTACCGCGGCGTGTTCGGGATTTCGCCCCGTGGCAAAAGCATTCGGCTGATCTTCTTCGATGACGTAAACCCGCGGCATGGGCAGGCCTGCTCTACCAGCCAAGTCACGCACCATGCCATACAGTTCCGGGGCGGTGTGTTCATCAACTTCGTGCGCGTTGTACATGTGCAGGACCATCTTGTCCGAATTCCAATAAGCAAAAACATTCATTGCGCCACCAAAGAGCAGAGCCAGCAGCATGCCGTTTTTGCCGCCGATCAACCCGCCAACAAACATAAAGAGAGCCAGGATCGAAGCCATCAATACGGTGGTTTTCAGCCAGTTGTTCATTTACAAGCCCCTGCAAGTTAGTGTGGAATTTAGATGGCGGCAGTTATAAATAATTCAATTACTGTGTGGATGTGGCATGCCGGGATCCTTTGGCGTGTATTTTCAGGGTGCGGCAAATTTTTCAAGAATTTTGTACAAAATGGTTTGACATGCAGGGTCTCTGTGCCCATAATGCGCCTCTCTTTTGGAGGGGTTACCCCAGCGGTCAACGGGTCCGGACTGTAAATCCGGCGGCTCAGCCTTCGAAGGTTCGAATCCTTCCCCCTCCACCAAATACCGCTTATGCGGTTGAAGAGATGTTCCGGTCGCCAGTATGGGACACGAGTTGTTTGCGCGGGTGTAGCTCAATGGTAGAGCAGAAGCCTTCCAAGCTTACGACGAGGGTTCGATTCCCTTCACCCGCTCCAATATGTGCCGATGTAGCTCAGGGGTAGAGCACTCCCTTGGTAAGGGAGAGGCCATGGGTTCAATTCCCATCATCGGCTCCATTCGCTTTGTTTGATTATTTCTAGTTCTCGAGAAGGAAATATCATGGCCAAGGAAAAATTTACGCGGACGAAGCCGCACGTAAACGTAGGCACAATTGGCCACGTTGACCACGGCAAGACCACGTTGACCGCAGCGATCACCACGATTCTATCGAAGAAGTTTGGTGGTGAAGCCAAGGGTTACGATCAAATTGACAGCTCGCCGGAAGAAAAGGCTCGCGGTATTACTATTAATACTGCGCACGTTGAATACGAAACTGCGAACCGTCACT
>JARLJJ010000284.1 GCA_031291275.1 Formivibrio sp. | reverse complement strand
CGCAGTGGGCGGGGTCAAACAAGGACCCGGAAAAATTGGGCGGGGCTGGCTGGCCTCGGAGTGCCAGCATATCTATCGGGATAGATACTTGATCTGCTGTCGCAAGATGTCAGGAAACTTCTGTGCGATCAGGTCTTGCAGTGCTGCTTGCACTGCTGTGTTGGCCAGCCCGTTAGGCACGCTGGGGCCGAATAGTTCTTTGATCGGCAGTCCGCTCCATTGCGCGCGGCCACGCTTATTCACTTTCTTGTGCGTCTTGCCAACGCGCACATAGACGCCTTTATGCCCACTTGGCATGGTGGCGATAAATGCATTGGCGATTACCTTGCGGCCATTCAGCACATCGACCGATACGCCGCTTGATACCTGTCGCGCGCCATACTGAATCAATGGTATTGGTCTACCCGATGCAACTACACTTGCTCTCAGGTTGCCACTGCTGGCACGATTGACTGTCAACGCTCGCTTGATGTCGCTCACTTTCAAGTTATAGCCAGCATCGCGCATTTGCCGCGATGCATTGGTTTTGACTTGTGCAGCCACTTTGTTCAATGCACGTACAGTTGCTGGTTCTACGACATCGCGCTGCTTGCGCGATAGGTCGGCAATGATGCTATCCATGCTGCCACGTACATCGACTGTAATCATGCTGTGACCAAGAATGAGGTAAACGCAAAAAGCCCCGATCAACGATTATTCGTCAATCAGGGCTTCAGGGTTTTGTGGCAAAAGGCGCTGGAATTCGTCAGACCAGCTTTCTAGAGGCTCAAGCGTCCCCACAGGGACGGCTATTGCCTCTAGGCGCGGATCAGTACCGGCGTGGAATGTAGTGAAGCAAGTTCTATCAGTTGCGTTGGAGCGAATTCTATCAGGCGTGTCGAGCTTTTCAAGTAGGGAACGCAAATTATTTTTTCCGCGAGCAATGACAAGAGGCAACGCGTTTTGACGAATTCCCAGCTTTGACCTGATCCAATGATCTGGATAATTCCAAACGTAGCGATAGCGAATCGCCTGTTTTTCGTCGAAATTCGTCATTGCCCGCACCGCCGCTTCCACCAGCCAACCGTCCAGCAGATCGGCGTCGATTGAACACAATGGCGATTGCGGATCGACTAGCTGCAATTCAAGCGCGATTCTTTCATGTTCCTTGTTGCGCAACGCAATATAGCTTTTCGCCCAAAACGCGCAAACGCCGCTAGAATCGCCTCCGTGATTGAGCACCGTCTTTGCCCAATTCGCCAAACGCTTTTCCGACAGCGTTTCGACGACTGGCTTGATTTCAACGGCTTGCGGCTTGTGCTGCAAATCGACAGCTACGAAGCCTTCAAGCGCCACGGACTCAATAGGTGCCGACTTTCTGCGCGCATCGTTTCTGCGCCGTTCTGGATCGATGGAAATCAGTTTTCTACCTGTGCCGTTGCTCATTGTTTGCCCTTGAATATTAAATCTTGCTTTTTTTACTACCCTTCATACCCTTCACATAACCCTTAACATCGCAACTCTTTGTTTTTTCTATTTATTTTTATATTTTGTTATAGGTATGAAGGGTATGAAGGGTAGTTACTGCTTTCTATAGAAAAATTCTCCAATTCCGTCAATCCATTATTTCAACGCTCCCGCGTGTGCGCGTATAGTCAAAAAAAACCCTTCATACCCTTCATACCCTTCACAAACCTATATTCCATGCGGGTTTGCGATGTGAAGGGTTTATGTCCATGTGAAGGGTTAACCCTCAACATCGAGCGAAACTCTGCTGCGATAGGCGTCGTAATATCGACCAAACGACGCGCATGCGCCTTCAGCCCATTCGGCAAACGTCTTGCCTTCAGGCTGCGTACCAACCAAAAACACGCTACGTTGCTTAACATCGTTACCGATGTCGTACTTGATGAGTTTCTTGGCAATCACGTCGCCGGCATACCGTTCCACGCTCGGACTAAAAAGCGTCAACGAGATATAGCGCGGCTCGCCGGATCGTTCGCACCACACCTTGTACGCGTCGTATAGCTGATTGACGGCGCACGTAATAAACGGAAGGGGAAGGAAACCACGCGACCAGTCGCGGTAAAAACGCTCAGGCGGCGACAAGCTCTTTTCGATCAAGTTTTCCTTGGCATCGTTATAGATCGGCTTCGTGTGTTGGTCGAAATCGCCCATGTCGAGTTCGTTCAACAGATAGTCGTAATACGCCTCGATACCGCCGGCATCGATTTCGGCCGCAACGTCGATATAGAATTCTTTTGGCAGCGCTGGCGGCGTCCAGATCACCAGGTAGCGGCGGTCAGTCTTGTCCAGCGCCAGCGGTTGCAGTTCGTTCGACAGAAACACGAAGTTGATGTGGTTGTCTTCGTAATGCTCTGGCAGACCTTTGGGATTGACGATGATCGTATCGCCCGACACCAGGTATTTCAGCTTGCCCTTCATATGCTTCAACTCGCTGCGCGTCACCACTTCGTCGGCCACCATAAACAGCTTCATCGATGCCCAATCGTTGAACTGTGATTCAAGCTGCGCATTGCCGATCACATAGCCGTATTCGCCATAGATTTTCTTGACCACTTTTTCAAAGAAAAAGTTTTTGCCAGAACCTTCGTCGCCATGCATGATGATCGACGTTTCCATCTTCGCGCCACGGTTGCGCAGCGGGTAAGCGATCCAGCGCGACACCCACAGCGCCAACTCTTCGTCGCCATCGCACAGGTGCAATAGCAGCGTTTGAATTTTCAGACAGTTGCCTTTTTTCGGCTGCATCTTCCAGCCGTGGAAAAGATTGACCGTCGCAGCCGGCCCGCTTGTTGCCGGGCTTGGCCGTTCCAGCGGGTCGAATACGATGTTCTTGCGCAATACCCACTTGCGCGCATCGCCGCCCCAGAATTTCATCACGTCATGGTTTTGCACGATGGTGCGCATGCTCGATAATTTCATCAACATGCGATGGCGCACATCCCACACCATGTCGTCGCCGTAGATCAAGATGAAGTTATCCAGCACGTCGGCAACCTTGTCCCAATGCTCTGGGCCATAGATTTTTTTCGGCTTTTCCTTGCCGCCCGCGTTGCCCCCATCCCCCTGGTCGAAGAAGTCGGGCGTTTGGCCGTAAGGGATATCGTCAAGACTCACATCCGGCATCGCATCGGAGAAACGGTCTTCCGGGAAATCATTGCATGCGTCTGCATCAGCAACAGCGGGCAAATCCCCTTGCCCTGCAGCGACCGTTTCGGGGGCATTCGCCCCCGCTAGACTTTCCCCTTCACTTTGCGGGCCTTGGCCCGCACTGGCCATATCTTCTTCACCGGGGGGCGGGGGGGCGGACAAATTTTCAGAGACATTTTTGCCGAGGGGCGCGGGGAGCTTGTTCTTGATCGGCGGACCCATGACCGAGCGCGGGGCTTTCCAGCCCCGGTCGATGGCCAGCTTGAACACGGTCGCCGCTGTAATTTGCGCTCCGCGCTTACCAAACGACGCCCACCGCTTCTTGCACTCGTCGGAGCCGCCGTAATTGTCCGCTTTCGATGACCAGTAATCCCACAGCCGGAAACCGTCGTCGCCAAGGCTACTGTATAGCCCCATCCCGACACGTATCCAGATGTCGTGTTCGTCGGAATCGATAACGGCCAGCGCGGCCTCCAGACGGGCGCGCTCATCTACCCCACCAGGGGGAAGGGGGGATAGCGGACGATCCGGTCTGGCCGGCTCTGCTTTTGGCGAACCCTTGACGGTCGTACGCAGCCGCGCCAGCGTCTTGTCATTGATCGAGCTGATCGTGTCCGGCATGCCCGCGTATTGCTCGCCGGTAAACGTGAAAAACTGGCTTGAGCAAAAGACCTCCAAGCCGATCTTGTTCGACTTGAAGGTTTCCGTGAAGCCGGAAACGATGATGTGGAAGCCAGTGCGCGACGGCGAATATTCGGTATACGACGCGCAGGCGGCAACGATATCGGACGCCATTTGCGAAATTTCGCCGGTATCCTGATCGATGCACTTGTCGATATCGATCCCGATCAAGCCGTCGTTCGGTAAGAACGCAAAGCCGACCCCGGAATACGGCTTATCGCTAGTCGCACTAGTGGCCACGGCGCGCAACGCGACTTCGAGCGTTACCAGTTTCTTGCGGTCGTTATCGTCGCCCTGGATGCCCCAACGCATTTTCCCGTTGACCCAATACGGAACTTTTTTCGGCTTTTTCTTGCCAGGCTCAACTCGCCAAACCAGCCATTGCGGACGTTCGCGCAGTTCGGTTGGTACGTCCGAAAAATCAAGCATCGTCCGCTACCACTCCACCGTTTGGAAGCACACGCTGATTGCCCATCACGGACGGTATGTCGCGGTGATCGTTAGCGCCATCGCGCCGTGAACCGCCGCCGTAGAGCTTGGCAAAATTGAGCGGCCTGGGCGTCGGCGCGACACGCGGCTGCGCGATCTCGCCGACATAGGGCGGCACAGGCGGTTCGGTCTGTCCGAAATATTCCGCGACGTAATCTTTTCCGTCCTGCGTTGCCTTCAACGAATAGCGGTCGGCCAGCGCGTAGCCGTAGCGCTCAAGCGGTGCCGTCACTTTTCGATAGAACGAATCGCTGTTTTCGTCGGGAAACTGCGCCTTCAGTCTTTCCTTGAGACAAGCGCCGCCAAGGCTGACCAGCATGCAGATGGATGTGTGCGCCAACGAACCCAGGCACGGGGCGGAATGCCTAGCCATTGGCTACCTCTCTGCGCCATTGCGGCGTCTTGATTGTATTGGTCTTAGGGCAGTACACCTTGAACATCAGGCCCAGCAATTGCTCGGTCTTGCGGTGCATGTCCTCACCAAGCGCTATAAGCTGCGCCCGTTCTTTTTCGTCGATCACGCCGTCTTCCGACGCGGCCACGAAGGTGTTGAACAGCAGCCCGAGTTCGGAATAGGTTTCGTTGAACTTCGACTGTATCGAATCGTTCTCGATCACATCGATGTGCGGCAACGCGACGAACGTGCCGCCGCTGGCCGTCGCAATGGCCTCGGCAAAGAACGTCTTGCCGGAGAATTTCTGCATCTGCATCGCTGTTTCAACGTGCAAGCGCTGGCCCTTGCGCTCATAGATGCGGTTTTCCAGAGCATCACGGCTCATACCCAACGCCGCCGCGATGGCATCCCAGCCGCCGCTAAACGCCCTGATTGTCGATAAATACGCTTGTCGAAGCTCCACTACTATTTCCCCTTTGTGGTGGTTTTTGAAGTTGTTTTTGCTGCGTAAACTGCGGTCAACACATCAACGTAAAACGGGCGGGAGTTCCAATATGGTAGATTTCGGTTTCCACACTTCGATCAACCACAAAGGAACCCCCAATGAATCAACCTATTTACAAAGACCCCGATTACGTTCAGGGCCAGATAGCCGGCTT
>JARLJJ010000283.1 GCA_031291275.1 Formivibrio sp. | reverse complement strand
GGCTTCCAAGGATCGTGACCGAGCAAACCGGGCAACAACCAGAAAATACATAACAGAACTAAAAGCCAAGGTTTTTCATTTTGCGGTGAGACCACAGCGGCAGCGCGATCAGAGGGCGGAACATAGGTCAGCATGGATAGGGCCAGGCAGAAAAACAAAGAGGGATAATGCCAGACGGCAACAAAAAAGGCAGCCTGAAGCTGCCTTTTTCATAAAATGCCGGCTTATTACTTCTTGCCGTACATTGCATATTTGCTGTTGAATTTCTCGATCCGCCCTGCGGTATCAACGATCTTCTGTTTGCCGGTGTAGAACGGGTGGCATTCAGAGCAAACTTCGATGTGCAGGTTACGGCTCATCGTGGAGCTGGTCTTGAAGGTGTTGCCGCAAGAGCAGGTCACTTCGATTTCTTTGTATTCGGGATGGATATCGGTCTTCATTGGGGTTTCCTAGTTAAGGCGGCCACTGGGTTGTGCAGTAGCTCTTTTACGAAAGAGCGGGATTATCCGCCCTTTCCTCGAACAAGGCAACTATCAGCGCCGCATGGAGTCAAAGAAATCAGCGTTGGTCTTGGTGGCCTTGATTTTATCCAGCAAGAATTCCATTGCTTCCATATCATCCATTGGGTACAGCAACTTGCGCAGCACCCAAATCCGCTGCAGTTGATCCTGCGGAATCAGCAACTCCTCGCGCCGAGTACCGGAACGATTGATATTGATCGCAGGGAAAGTGCGTTTTTCTGCCATGCGACGATCAAGGTGGATTTCGTTGTTACCCGTCCCCTTGAACTCTTCGTAAATCACATCATCCATACGACTGCCGGTATCGATCAAGGCCGTAGCAATGATAGTTAACGAGCCGCCTTCCTCAATATTGCGCGCAGCACCGAAGAAGCGTTTCGGGCGTTGCAGGGCATTGGCATCCACACCACCAGTCAAGACCTTGCCTGAAGCTGGAACCACGGTGTTATAAGCACGAGCCAGACGGGTAATTGAATCCAGCAGGATCACCACATCTTTCTTGTGTTCAACCAGTCGCTTGGCTTTTTCGATCACCATATCGGCTACTTGAACATGACGGGTTGCCGGTTCATCGAAAGTGGATGAAACCACCTCTCCTTTGACCGAGCGTTGCATTTCTGTCACTTCTTCCGGGCGCTCATCAATCAGCAACACGATCAGCATCACTTCCGGATGGTTGGCGGTGATGGCATGCGCAATATGCTGCAGCATCACAGTTTTGCCGGTCTTGGGCGGCGCAACCAACAGGGCACGTTGACCCTTTCCGATTGGCGCCATCAAATCGATTACGCGGCCGGTGATATTTTCCTCGGACTTGATCTCACGCTCCAGGAACAAACGCTTGTTCGGGAATAGTGGGGTGAGATTCTCGAACAGGATCTTGTTCTTGGCGTTTTCTGGCGGCTCGGCATTGACCTTGTCCACCTTGACCAGAGCGAAATAGCGCTCGCCATCTTTCGGGGTACGAATCTCGCCTTCGATGGTATCGCCGGTATGCAGGTTAAAGCGACGAATCTGGCTCGGGCTAACGTAGATATCATCAGGACCAGCCAGGTAAGAAATGTCTGGGCTACGCAAAAAACCGAAGCCATCAGGCAAGACTTCCAGCGTGCCGTCGCCGTATATGCTTTCGCCTTTCTTTGCCTGATTTCTCAGGAGCGCAAAGATAAGATCCTGCTTACGCAGGCGATTGGCACCATCAATCTCGTTGGCAATAGCCATTTCTACGAGTTCGGTGATGTGCAAGTTCTTTAGATTAGATAGGTGCATGGCTCGAATATGCCGTCAGAGATAACGAACGGATGGGATATTAAACGGAAAGGACAACGGAAATCTGTAGCAGAGGAACCCGCCACACAGGGAATTCACGCAAGATTAAAGTGGAATGCCGCGTCTGTCAAACGTGTTTTGCAAGGTTCCGTCGAAGTAGTCTGACAAACGGAACCTTGCCGGTATCTAATTATAGATTGCTATCAAGAAATGCCGTCAATTGCGACTTGGACAAGGCGCCCACCTTGGTGGCTTTTACCTCGCCAGCCACAAACAGCATCAGGGTTGGAATACCACGAATGCCATACTTGGGTGGAGTTGCCTGATTCTCATCAATATTAAGCTTGGCCACCTTGAGCTTGCCGGCATACTCGCCCGCCACCTCTTCCAGGATCGGTGCAATCATTTTGCACGGACCGCACCAGTCAGCCCAGTAATCCACCAACACTGCGTTAGTCGCTTGCAGGACTTCGGTATCAAAAGTGGCATCGCTGACTTGTACGATATTTTCGCTCATGGCGTTCTCCGGTTTAGCTTCGTTTTGGGGTTGGGATACTGAATATTGCAGCAATCTCGGTGGATTGAGCAAAAAACTGTTCGGCTTCACTGGTTTAATGTGGTCACAGCCATAAATTTCAAGTTCGTTTATGCGAGGTTTTTCACATTGCCGCATCCACAGCATCAGCCAGCCGCTCCACGGCCGTAACTGTCATGCCTTTGATGGGTTGCCTCGGCTGGTTGGCTTTGGGAATGATGGCATGAGTAAAACCCAGTTTGGCTGCCTCTCGCAGCCGCTCTTGCCCGCGCTGCACTGGGCGTACTTCGCCAGCCAGCCCCACCTCGCCGAACACCACCAGTTTTTCCGGCAATGGCCGATCACGCAATGATGAAACAATTGCCAGCAATACAGCAAGATCGGCGGCAGGTTCTACTACACGCACACCGCCCACCGCATTCACGAATACATCCTGATCAAACGCTGCCACGCCCGCATGACGATGCAATACGGCCAACAGCAACGCCAGTCGATTCTGCTCGATCCCGACAGCCAGGCGGCGCGGTTGCGGGGAATGACTGTCATCCACCAATGCCTGCACTTCAACCAGTAAAGGACGAGTCCCTTCCTGCGTTACCATCACACAGGAACCGGCAACGGGTTCACTGTGTTGCGAAAGGAACAGCGCGGACGGATTGGAGACCTCGCGCAGACCTTTTTCTGTCATGGCGAACACACCAATTTCGTTAACTGCTCCGAAACGGTTTTTGATCGCTCGAATCAAGCGAAAACTGGAGTGCGTGTCGCCTTCGAAATAGAGCACCGCATCGACAATATGCTCAAGCACGCGCGGCCCGGCAATCGCACCGTCTTTGGTGACATGCCCAACCAATAGAATCGTGGTACCCGTCCGTTTAGCGAAGCGGGTCAGTTGCGCCGCACATTCGCGCACTTGCGCGACACTTCCCGGCGCAGAGGTGAGCGCGTCAGAGTAAATGGTCTGAATTGAATCGATTACCACCACCTGCGGGCGCTCACGCTCCAAGGCACCAATGATCTTTTCCAAACCGATTTCAGCATAAAGCGCGACTGAGGAAGCCGCCAGATCCAGCCGCCGCGCACGCAGTGCTATTTGCTGCGGGGATTCTTCGCCCGAGACATACAAGGTCTTGCACTGCAGTGCCATGCCAGTCAGTGCCTGCAACAGGAGGGTCGACTTTCCGATACCAGGATCGCCCCCTATCAACACCACGCCACCAGGCACCAGCCCGCCGCCCAACACGCGATCAAGCTCATCAATACCCGTCGGTACACGCGGTAATTCCGCGGTATCTACTTCATTCAGGGGACGGATCGCACCATCGGCAGCCAGCGACTGGAATCGACTGGCAGAGAGCACTTCTTGCGCAGTTTCAGTCAGGGTATTCCACTCGCCACAGCCGGGACATTGCCCCTGCCACTTGGGCGAAGTCGCCCCACAAGTCTGACAGACGTAAATGGTTTTGGGTTTAGCCATGCTCGCGATTTGCTTCGTCGGTAGAGGAGGCAAGTATAACGATGAAATTTCGTTCGTGACCAAGCAATAACGATGCTATTGCTTGGATATAGGCCCCATCAAAAGGGAAAGACCCTTTTCACGGTATCGACTGTCGCTGCTAGATATATTTGAACAGACTCAGATCCTGCACCTTGGCAAAGCTACTGCGCGTAGCCTCCAGCAACATCTGGTTCATTGAAAAATCGCTGATCGCAGACGCGTAATCCAAACTCTGCAAACCAGAAATGGTTTGACTGTACTGTAATTGCAGGTCCGAATTCGTGCTTTGCACTGACGAAGTTTCGCTCATGCGCGCTCCAATGGAAGCCTGAACCTTGAGTACTTGCGAAAGTGCATTGTTAAGGCCCTGCATTACGCCATTGAGTTGATTTTGGAACGCTGCCGGCCCCTTACCCGTACTGTCCGTCGAATAATTGCTCAACGCGTTAGAAAAGGCACCTGCTGTTGCAAAAACATCTACATTGGAACTAGCCTTAACCGAAAAGGAATCCGCAGCCCCCGGCGAACCAACAGGAAGCTTGGTCGTGGCGTCAATCGCGACCGGCGAGCCCGACACATTCACATTAACGCCATAATCCCAAGGGGGCACCGCGGCCTCTCCAGGTAATTGCTTGAAATCAATATCGCTCCCTGCAACATAACTACGCGGCCCACTGGTACGTCCTGCACTAGGAGCACCATCTATCAAGGATTTTCCTGAGGAATTATCGACCAAATCATAGGTAATAGTGGGCGCGGTCGGAGCGCTTGGATTAGTTTGCCAGTAGAATTGGACCGAAAAATCTTTAGATCCAGCAGCAGACCATTTGGTTGGATCAAGAACATTACCGACACCGACAATGCCAGTACCGCCATTTGAAGCATTGGCCGCAGTAGCAAATGTACCATTACCATTTTTTATATTACGGAATACATCATTGCCATTGTCAGAAATAGGAATTTGTCGGCCGGAAGAAATCTGAACCTTGCGGACACCATCATCACCGTTATATGTAACATTGCCTGGGCTAGTTTCGGTAAAGGGTTTGGTATCTCCTTGATAGCCAGAAAACATATAGATACCGCTGCCATCAGTACTGTTAGCCAGTCCGAGCAACTGTTGGTAATTCCCTTGCAATTCACTATTGATCGATTGCATATCAGACGGAGTCAGCGAACCATTTCCAGCATGCACAGCCAATGTTTGCATATTCTGAATAACGCTAACAATCTGAGTCATCGTGGCCTCCGTAGTGCTCAACGCGGAATCCGCAGTCTGACTATTGACCGCATATTGTGCAGTAATAGAAGAAGTCTGGTTAATATCCAAAATTCGCGCCGAGGCAATCGGATCATCAGAAGGCGTCAGAATTTTACTTCCTGTCGATAACTGCTGCTGCAATCGCGCCTGATTTGCCGTTTCCTGCTGTAAACCGTTGACACTGATACTATAAAGTGTGGTAGTGGCGACACGCATAATCGCGTTCCTTCTATTTACTGTTTTAACAAACTAAGCGTTAATTTGGGCAATTTCGTCAAATACCTGCTGAGCTATCTGGATCACTTTGCTGGCAGCCGTATAAGCTTGTTGATAACGCAACAGATTGGCAGCCTCTTCATCCAAGTTGACGCCAGAAACCCCGTCACGTGCAGTTTGTGCCTGAGTCAACATGCTGTCTTGTGCCTTGGACATAATGCTAATTTCGTTGGTCTTGGTACCCACCGCCGCTACCATCTGGCTATAGGACTGCTCACAGGTTGCAGTTCCACCAGAAAGCAGTTTGGTCGTCTGCAAAGCAGCAAGTTTTAAGGCATTACTGCCATCGGCAGTACCAGAAGTATTGGGAGCAATAGCAAAAGTATCGCCGGCAGCAGGCTGTCCAGACATGGTCAGACTCCAGCCATTAACACTCAACGCCTGACCAGCGGTATAGGTTTGAGTCGTCGTAATTCCTGTCACAGTGTCAGTAACATTGAAACTGCTGGCCGAAGTGAAAGCAATACTCACCGGATTTTTCACTGCCGGATTCACAGAGGAAGCAGCCATTGCAGTGGAAGGCGTGTCAACAGCGGGTTGGGTCAGGGTAGCCGTCCCAGTATTTCCTGAACCGGCGGTCAAAATCATCGGAGAGGCCGCCGCCACTTCTCGCGTATCAGTAATACGCACGCTCAATGAATCAATAAAACCCTGATAGGGCTGGATAGTGAATCGATCTCCAGCTTTCATAGTGCCACTTTTTAAATCCAGTGTAAGGCCATCTACAGTAATAGGAAGAGTGCTCGATGGAGCAGATTTGGTATTGTCTGATAACCTAGTTACAACATAATTGGTTCCATCAAAACCAAGTTCGTAATCGCTAGGCTGCAGTTGGCTGAGATCACTGATATAACCTTTCAAATCGGCATTGCCCGTATTGGCCGAATTTTGGGCGATGTAACCAATATCAGGAGGAAAACACCAACCAGAAGTTGCTGAACCCGCCGGAACAGCAGCGGTCTGAACCGTCACGCCCAAGGCAGTATAGCCAGCTGTCATTTGGACAGAACTGATCTGAATGTTATTGTTCACATGGTTTGAATCAGCAGGCTTAGAAAGATCGGTCAACGTATACATTTGGGTGCTGCTATCGTAGGCCAAACTGAAATTACTGGTAGGAATCGCGCTGCTCGATGCAGAAATATTGACGCTGGCACCGCTGAGTGAAACATCAAAATTGCTTTGCCGATTGTATGAAAAAAGATCTTGACCCATGTTGCCATTCAGATCCGTGCCAGCACGTTGCTGAGCATTAATCATTGTCGTCAATCCCATTGCCACCTGTGCAAGGCTGTTCTGCGCCACATTCAGTGAACTGTCACGATAATCAAGCACGGCACCCAATTGACCGCCTGCCAGGGAATTATCCGGCAAATACACAGTATTACCATTCTGTTGATAGGCAACAGTGAGATTTTGTGGATCAGCAGGTGATGGTACCGCCGCGAGAGTAAACGTGTTTGTTCCAACCACCAAATTCTGACCATTCCCAATCGATACATTAATGCTGCCATCGCTTTGCGCAAAGGAAGTGGCTTTCACCATCGTATTAAGTTGCTTCATCAACTGGTCGCGCTGATCCAGCAAATCATTGGGGGTTTGTCCCGTGCCACCATACAGTACAACTTGTTGATTGATATCACTGATCTGCTTAGCATATGAATTGATACTGGCCACCGCATTGGAAATTTCGCCATTAAGCGAGGCACTTTGTTCGCTCAATTGTTGATTAACAGATTGGAAACGATTAACCAAGACTTGTGAAGATGAGAGCATGGCTTGCCGCGATGGTAAATCGGACGGGTTAGTAGCCACATTTTGCAAAGAAGAAAAGTAATCCTGGATGGCTGGAGTTACCCCTGCACTACTATCAGCCACAAGGTTATCGATCTGATTAACATGGCTCAAATAGCTGTCATAGTAGCTAGCCTTGGCTTGAGTAGTCTGCAACTGCTGAGTCAAAAACTGATCATAGCTACGGGTAATAGTATCAACCTTCACCCCCATTCCTGCAAAACCACTTCCACTGAGCGTCGCGGATGCTGCGCTCTGCACAATCTGCTGACGAGAATACCCATCAGTATTGGCATTCGCAATATTATGCCCGGCCGTAGTCAAGCCTAGATTGGCGGCATTTAGTCCGGACAGGCCGATCGAAAATACTGATGATCCCATGGTAGTGCTCCTTCGACTTCTTTATCGGCTTCAGACCGTCTGGC
>JARLJJ010000282.1 GCA_031291275.1 Formivibrio sp. | reverse complement strand
CGCCACATGGATGTTGTCCTTGACGGCAATAGGAACGCCGCCCAACGGCAGGCAGGCACCACCGTTCTTGAGGTATCGATCATAGGCCTGTGCCTGGCGCAGGGCCGCTTCGGCATTCACGCTGATAAAAGCGTTCAGATCCTTGTGGGCTTCTATCCGCGCCAGCCATCCTTCGACCAGGGCGCGACTGGTGATTTTGCGTTCGCTGATCAGCGCTGCCGCCTCACTGCCCGTCAACGTGTAAAAATCGGCGGGCAGATCAATGGCCGACGACACCGTTTCACCCCCGGCAGCTCCTGCGCCCCTTTGCCATTCAGACATGCTCATCCCCTTGTTTACCCGCGATATCGTGGGTCAACAATAGAGCGCGGCACGCCGGCCGACATCCTCATTAATGAGGATACGTCACGGCAGCCGTTGCGCGAGTTGCGTTCTGTTACGGCACCCCAGCTTGTTCATGGCACTGGTGATATGGGTGCGCACGGTGGTGAACGCCACGCCCAGAGTACGGGCAATTTCCTTATCGGACGACCCTTGCGCCACCCACCTGACCACCTCGGTTTCACGAGGTGACAGCGGCCCATGGGTGCCCTTGCAAACACGAAGCGACCTTTGGAAATAGGGGCTGAGCACGTCAAGCAGGCGCTCTTCCCGTGTCGAAAACGGCTTCCCATCGGCGCCCCGCCAGATCCGCAGATCACCGATGTCGCGGCCTTGGTCGAAAAAGAAAATATTGATGCCGTAATGCATTCCGGATGGCCGCAGAAAGCCGTCGAAAAAATCGCTGTGGGTCAGGTTCTTTCTTGAAATGAAGCGGTCCACATTGGCCGCCGCTGCGGCCCCACGCATGACCGGGGTGACGAGGTCCATGTCACAATAGTAATTATCGTAGCTATCGAGCGCCTGCTCGCTGATGTTGTGAGCGACTCGGTTGACCGAGCGTTTTGCCTGCTCATCCCACACAAATGACGCGGCATATTCTGCGTTGACCAGTTTCGCAACAAGCGGGAGGACACTGGCTCTGGAGTCTGCTCTACCTCGATTTTCCGAGAGGTTCCAGCTGATTTCCGCGATCAGGTCAGTTTCGCCGGTGTGCAAGGAAGATGGCATATTCGCACCCCTTTTCTTGGGTTCTTGGTGGGCCGAGTAACAGGTTGCCTGAAATGAATACTGAACAGCTTCATAATTGTTGCATCGCATCACCTGCCCCACCTTAGCAAAATCTGCCATTTCTTTGTCCATGTCCATGGTTTGAGCCTGCGCTGACCGAACCAGATAGATAACTTGTTAACAAGTTTGCAATGGCGCACCCGGCACAGTGATCCGTTGCTCATGCGCATGCAGCAGCAACCCAGGGGTAACGCTCAATTATTGATCGGCCACTTGCTGGCTGAAGACATCGAATTCCGCAGTCAGCTTTTTGCGCTGTTTCACCATTGAAACGCAGTGATCGAAATTCCCGCACCCGGGTATCAGCACCCTGGTGGCCGGCGAAATCAGCCTCAAGCCGCTAAAAAAACTCAGTTGCTCAACGGCCATGATCTAGTGTTTTGTGTGGCAACCACGCGGTTCCACTTCCAGCGCAATAGCGCCTGCAATCATCGCAGCCGAGCCAGCCAGAGGAATATCTCCATGCAAGGTGTTGTCAAAATCGTCTCCTTCACCCTCCTGACGCTAGCGAGCAGCCATCTGCTCGCCTAGGAGGCCGATACCGCCCCCGGGTTCTGGACAACCCACACCAT
>JARLJJ010000281.1 GCA_031291275.1 Formivibrio sp. | reverse complement strand
CTGGAAACAACAAACGCTCTGTCGCGATAGAATCGGTCAAGCGAAAGCCTTTCTCTGTGCCTTAAACACTGTCTTGACAACATGTTTGTAGCACAAAAAGGCTTTCGCTAACTCAGGCTTCACGAATTATCCAGGCTAGTTGCTCCAATACTCGCACTTGAATGGATGCACATTGACACGCCAACCGATACATTTCAGCCGATGGCCTATGAAAGCGATAAGAGGGAATTTGCAAGGCATCCTAAGCGCAATTCATTTATACGGATTGAGCATCCCTCTGAATTCGATTGGCAAGTTAGCATTCTTGATCGCTGCAAGATGCCGCTTCTTCGTGTTTTGGTGTTTCGTTTTGCTCCAGGAATTCATGCGCGTATTCCTGTATTTCGTGGCAGCCAGTCAGCCAATCTAAATGTTTCGTCAGACGCAGAAGTTGGAATTATTCTTGCGGGAATGGTGCGCGACCATGGAATGAATCGTGCGGAGTGTCTAACGTATGAAGCAAAGCGGGAAGTCGAATTGAGCGCGAGCGAGGCGATTAATTGATAGCCTCCCCATCGGTGCAAGATGAAGTGTTGGCCCTTCGTGGCATTCTTTGGAAGAACGGAGTTAGGCCGGTTTCGGTTTACTCCCCTGGTGCTGTTGAGTGGACAGGGCAAGCTATTACGAATGCAGGCAAAAGACCTAATTGCAAGAATTGGCATGAATCAGCATTGGCGAGTGTGCCCGATGCCTGCACAGCAAAGCCAACAACGGATGCGCTGAATACCGGGATACTGTGTGACAGTCTAATCGCGTTGGACCTGGATATTGACGATTCAACAATATCGAAGCGAGCTATCAGCGCGGCTATTCACTTTCTTGGAAACGCACCGATGCGCGTTCGATCCGACAGCGCAAGAGTGCTTATGCTGTATCGGGCCGCAGAAGGCGAACCATCGAAACGCAGTATCAATGGAACGGGCGGCAAGGTTGAGGCATTGGGGAGCGGTCAACAGTTCGTTGCATTCGGCCAGCATCCAAACGGCGCAACCTACACATGGCCTCAAGGCTCACCAGCGGAATTCAGCAGGGACATGCTTCCACCAGTCACCGCCGATGCTCTACAGGCGTTTCTCTGCGCTGTTGCGCCTCTGGTGGGTGCTGATGCCCCCGCGCCGTACATGGCGACAGGCCGTGACCACGATTATGCAAATTCCGTTCTGTCGGATGAATGCGCCAAACTTGCGGCAATGGTCGAGGGAACGGGTAGGAACAATCAACTGAATATATCCGCTCACAGTGTCGGAACGCTGGTGGGGAATGGCTCGATTGATGCTGAAACGGTTAGCCTCGCGTTGCTGGATGCAGCAGCTAAGAATGGACACGTTGCAAAACACGGCATCAGCCAAACACAAGCAACGATTGAAAGCGGCTTGAATGCGGGAATGAAGAAACCGCGAAAATTGAAATCAAGCGAAGTGCCAAGCATTGACATTAGTGGGCTATTGCAAAATGCGAAGGCTATTACTGCGAAGGAATGGCCTGCTCCGTTAAACGGCGATGCTTACATTGGTATTGCTGGTGACTTTATACGGCTGGTCGCTCCGCAAACAGAGGGCGACCCGGCTGCACTATTACTGGCATTCCTTACGCTCGTGGGCTCACTCGTTGGACGGGGCGCGTACTTGCCTGTTGGTCCGACACATCACTACGGCAACTTGTTTTCTGTCATCATTGCTGAAACAAGCAAAGGCCGAAAAGGAACTGTGATGGCGGAGGCGAAGCGATTCGCTACGATGATTGATCCTACAATGTCTGCTCGAATGCTTGGGGGCCTATCATCTGGCGAAGGATTGATTGAGGCTGTGCGCGATGCTCGTTTTGATGATGCGCAGAATGAACAGGGTAAATTGCCTATCGCTAAGGTGATTGACAACGGCATCGTAGACAAGCGCTTACTCGTTACAGAATCAGAAATGGGGCAAGCTCTACAGGCCGCAGGACGCGAAGGCAATACCCTCAGCGCAGTTCTTAGAATGTCATGGGACGGTGACGAACTGCGTACCTTGGCACGTAGTAATAAGAACGTGTGCAGGGAGCCTCATATTTCGATCTTTGGAAACATCACGCTTGACGAATTGCAACGGTTGCTCACTTCGACAGACCGAACAAACGGATTCGGCAACAGATTCCTTTGGGTATGCGCGAAACGTTCGCAGGAACTACCGTGGGGCGGAAATGTTGACGAGGCCGCATTGCGGTCGCTTGCTGCGAAAGCTGCCCATGTAATCAACATCGCCACATACTACGGTCAATGCGGATGGATGCCTGATGCGGCTTCTATGTGGGCCAGGGAGTACAGCCGCCTAAGTGCTGGCCGTCCCGGTCTAGCTGGTGCCATGAGTGCCAGGGCAGAGGCTCAGACGCTCCGCATTGCCTTACTCTATGCGATTCTCGACGGTTGCAATAACGTAGACATTCCACATCTGAAAGCGGCACTTGAAGTGTGGCGCTATTGTCAAGACAGCGTTGATTACTGTTTTGGTGGAACGGCAGATAATTCGTCGGCAAACAGAATATATTCTTATCTTGTCACCATGCCGAAAGGCGCGTCTCTCACTCAAGTATCCAGCTACTTCGGACGAAATAAGAAGAGTGATGAACTGCAACGCGCCCTCACAGCATTGAAAGAATCAGGCATCGCTCGTTCTGAAACTAGGAAGACAGGTGGACGTGCCGCTGATATATGGTTTGCCTGCTAGTGTCCCGAGTCGTTAATTCGTTT
>JARLJJ010000280.1 GCA_031291275.1 Formivibrio sp. | reverse complement strand
GGCGGGGCCATAACCGGTCGCCTTGATCTCGGCGCCGATTTCGATCTGGACAAGATGATGGGATGGACGGGAGCCAAGGTCCACGCAAGCATCTTGCAGATCAATGGCCAGGGATTGTCTCGGGACTACATTGGCAATCTTATGCTTGTCAGCAACATCGAAGCGCTCACCTCTACACGACTCTACGAGTTGTGGATTGAGCAATCGCTGTTAAACAACAGAATTGCAATTCGGGTCGGTCAGCAAGCGGCTGACGTCGAATTCTTTGATAGCCTATACGATGACATATTCATCAATTCCTCAGTCGGATGGCCTGCTATTCTCGGGATCAATCTGCCAAGCGGTGGCCCGTCTCCACCACTCGCCGTTCCCGGCATTCGCCTGAAGGCGCAGCTTTCCGATCCAATCACCGCCTATCTGGCGATCTTTGATGGCAATGCTGCGGGGCCCGGAGCCGCGAATCCTCAGCTCCTTAACCCAAACGGGCTTGCCTTCCGCGTCAACGACCCGCCATTGGTCATTGCGCAGGTCAGGTATGGCTTTAATCTTGGCGAAACGAGCAACTCATTGCCCGCCGCAATCGAGGCTGGCGGCTGGTACCACGCTGGTTCATTCAACGATCAACGATTCACGGCCCAAGGTATTTCGCTGGCTAATCCGCTTGGTTCCGGCGCGCCAGGCCAATTGCAAACAAATCACGGCGTCTTCATACTTTATGAGCAGCTCCTTGCGCGGGCCATCGCAGGATCGGACAAAGGAATTGGCTTTTTTGCACGCGCGTCCGTCGCTCCTTCGGACCGCAATCTTGTTGATCTCTACCTTGATGGAGGTTTGCAATTTTCGGGCGTCACACCTTCGCGCCCGAACGACACATTTGGAATGGCGCTTGAATACATAAGGATTTCAGACGTTGCTCAGCAATATGATCGAGACGTGCAGTTTTTTAGCAACTTAGGTGTTCCGATACGTGACTACGAGGCCGTGCTAGAATTGACTTATCAAGCGGAGATCGGGCTCGGATGGACGCTGCAACCGACATTTCAATATGTCGTTCATCCTGCCGGAGGTGCAGCTGATCCAGACGATCCAAGCCATACAAAAAGGATCAAGGACGCCGCGGTTTTTGGATTACGAACCACCCTAGAATTCTGATTTTTCATCTCGCCCGTTGAGCCGACGAGGTGATCGAATAGGGGCGCTGTTTGCTGCGGCGCATGAGTCTCTTCATGGCAGATTTTGTTGTAAAAGTCGGTTGAGGGATGGCACGAAGCGTGATTCCGTTGTGTTGAAGCGAATCGCGACGAGGTCGATCCATGATGGGCCGTCTGAAGAGTGACCAAGGTCAACTGTTCTACGAGTTTCATCTCG
>JARLJJ010000279.1 GCA_031291275.1 Formivibrio sp. | reverse complement strand
TTCAATGCCCTCGCGGTGCTTCAAGATCTGCTCGGTCTGATGCTCAAATTTCGCCTCGCGTGCTACATCTCTCTTCTCTTCCAGATCGGCAGAGCTTTCTGGCACATCGCTCGCCTTGCCTTCCACTATTACAGGCACCTCCTGAGATTTTGGTACCACCTTCTGCAGCTGATGCTCCCTCACGGCCTTGCGATTTGACAGTATATAGTTCTTTCCCTCAATCTTCTCGATCGTATAGGTGGCAAGTGAATAGCGAATTTCATAGCCGCGATCGAATACAGCTTTCTGCTTCAGCACTCGCACATGATCGCCAATTTTAAACTTCGATGGCTTGCGATCCATCACCACCTTCTCATAGGTGATGTTCCGCGTATCTGTCTCTCGCTTCTCTGCCTCGAGTGGCGACATACCTTTCAGGCCGCTATGCGGCGTATCATTGTAGGCATCAAGCAGGCGCGGCAAGTACTCTGTCCAGTTTGTGTTCTGTGATTGGGTGAAATGTTTATGAAAGGCATTTTTGAAAAAACGACTCAACGAATCAATCATGCCTAGCGAGCGATGATCACCCACCTCCACGGTGTGATGTACGATGTGCAATTCTTTCAACTTCTTTCCCACTACCCCCTTAAACTCGCCACCATTATCCGTGACGAGAGTCAGCTGCGGCTTGCCCAGCTTCTGAAAGGCTTTATTGAGTGCAGGTAGAACATCAGCTGGACTCTTCGTCTTCAATGGTGCAGCAAATGCCTTGCGATTGAAGATGTCTTCGACCAGAAGGCACCAGTTCATGCCTCCATTGTTGCGAGCATACTTGCTTAAGTCAAGCAGGTCTGCGGTGTAGTCAAGTCTATTTCCAGCCGAGGTAATATGATGGGACTTGGTATCCTTCGGTGCTGGCTTGTGCAATTGAGCAGTTTCTTGTCTGGCAACGAAATCCTCAACTTTCTTGAGCGTAACTCCGTCTATCTTGCCCTTCACAATAGTCCACAGTCGTTGTTTTCCAGGATAGCCATGAGAGATCCAGTACTGTTCGAGTTGCTTATCAACTTCCATGCTGATCAATAGGTACTTACTTATTGATATATTTTCATTCTACGGGATACATCTCGTTCTGTGCTTGCAGTGCCAGCCTCTTGACTTCCTTGTCACCGTACTTACTCACGGTGAATGTTACTTGCTTCTGCTTTCCTGGTTCAGGATGCCAGTCAAATCGGTTCTATACTAAATCGATTTGTATTTATTTCTCATTGCTCGTTCTTTTCCTTGACAGCTTCGAACTGCTCATCGGATGCAATATTGATATATTCCAACTTACGGCTGCGTGAGAGAGCCACATACTTCAATGTGTCATCCATTTGCTCCCAATTCCAAATAGTAAACTTCTCTGAAATGGAACTACCCTGCATGCGATGGCAGGAGATGGCATAAGCGGGTGCGAAGAATTGTGTGAAGTCACGTGTGGGTACCTTGATCTCCTCGACCTCGTCATCTGCATTATCATTCTCAAAGCGAAGCGTCACGGTATTACTATTGAACTCCTGTACCCGAAACTCCTCGGCATTACTGAAACCGTATTGACCACGCGTGCACATAGCGATAACGGGCAGATCTTTGTAGAGGATGATGTCCTGACTCTGCTTCACTACATAATGCGCTTTCAACAGCATGCGCTGCTTATGCTTACGCGCCTCCTTCAGCATCCAATAGCGATTGAGTTGCTTACGGGTGGAGTTGTAGTAGCAGATATTACGCAGATGCTCCTCATGTGGAAACTCCTCCACATTCACCTCATGCACATGTGTGTAAAAGTAGAACAGCTGTTTCTCATCGGTACGCCGACATTTCTTCAGCTTCAACTTGCGACCATCACACAGGTCCCAGATGGCATAACTATCTTTGTAGTTGAAGGTGGCACAACGATCCATCACCGGCGGTAACTGCTTCCAATCACCACTGAGAATGAATCGTGTATCCGGACAATATCGCTTGATTTTTGTGAGCAGTAGGAAGAAGTTCTCCTTGATCATACTCTTCTCATCCACCATGATCCATTTGTACTGCTGGAATTGCGTGAAACCACCGCAGCCTTCAAACTTCAAACGACCCAGCTCCTTATGAATGGTCTGTGCACTCTTCTTTGGATTGGCGCGATCTCTCCAGAGCACTTTTGCACTCTTATGTGTGGGCGTCATCGCCAACCACTTCAACTCGCGGCGATTGAGCTCTTTGATGATCTCTTGCAGTAGCGTGGTCTTACCACAGCCGGCGACGGCATCCAGCTGAAATGATTTATTGTAATCGATCAACTCGGCAGCGAGCGATTTGAAATCGTTATGACCTGGATCCAGTTTGTACTTATACTCAGGTCTCTTGCACTCAAAACGCTCCTCATTGAGATGCATCTCCAACTCGGTATTGTGAATATCATCGGCGCGCTTATACTTCGGAATCTCGCCTTCCTCATCCCAACAGATCTGACGAGCCTCCTCCCACATGGCATCCACCTGCTTCTGATTATCAAACAGCGCCACGGTCTGATCGATCTTCATATGCACCAGTTTACCACCGTGCTTTTCTAGGAGACGCTGCGCCTTGTGCAGCTCGACGATACCTTGCTGAATCACCTGCGCGTAAATGGGAAAGTGCGACTCCTCCTTGAGGCGCTCCGTATTGAACATCACCTCGTAGTAGTCCGGTTTCTTCATGCGACCGTCCTTCGTCCAATGCTTCTCGCTCTGCTCCTCCTCCAACATATGCGGTGTGATGGTGATGCTCTGATTCGGTTGGCGCTTCTCGTTGATGTAGTTGGCAGCGGCCTCCTTGTTCAGCAGAATCTTGAAGTTGCGATTATACGCCTTGCGCGTACCCATAATACCCACCAGCGAGTTGATCATGCGCTTCCAGATAGAAGCGTCCTCAATTGCCTCCTGTACGCCGGTGACAAATCGGGCAAAGTAGTTTGCCGGGAGGCCGAGACTGCTCAATACGCAGGCCTTGACCTGCTCCAGCTTAATCAGCTTCTCCTTTAGAAAGTATTCCAATGCGGGTACACTGAGCCAGCTGTTGCCTTGAATCAGTACACACTTGGTCTCGACATAGTAGAAACCACGTTGAAACTTCCCGTCTACCATATGCACCTCCTTCTTAAACGGCGTGGCATCATTCAACACAGAGAAGCTGTTCCATTCATGCTTATTTGTCAGTAGCAGATTGGTGTAGCACTTATTGTTATCCAGACCGGCCAAAATCTTTCGGCCTGCCTTAACATCTTTCGTGTACTCCTCCGGCTTCATGAAGTTGTGTGCCACGCCCAGAATCGGGCGCTGACCAAAAATCTTCAACGTCTGATCGTTGTAGTACGATGCGGAATTATCGATGTTGGCTACCAGCTCTGCCGCCTCCTTACGGCTCTTTTCCGCATGGCAAGCGGAGCACAAGATCTGCAGATTTGAGCGCGCAATCGCATCGCCACCGCAACTGATCGGTACAATATGATCGCATTCCCATTGACCCTTTTCTACGGCGAAAGCGCAAGCATTGCACTGATGGCACTGCTCCGCCAGAATCTTCTTCTTCTTCGATTGCGCAATATTTACCCGGAGCTGCTTCTTGCCTTTCGGATGATAATGGCGCACAAAGAACTCATGCGAGAGACTAGCCAAGCTCTGATTGCGGAAGGGAATGTTCAACAGTCCCGCTACCTTCTTCGAGGTATTCCAATCGCAGCCCGCCTTATGATTGGCATTGGCAAACAGGTGCACATTGTTATCGAGCTGGATCGAGG
Source organism: Formivibrio sp. (assembly GCA_031291275.1). Lineage (GTDB taxonomy): Bacteria > Pseudomonadota > Gammaproteobacteria > Burkholderiales > Chitinibacteraceae > Formivibrio. The sequence continues at coordinate 11 of JARLJJ010000279.1, read as the reverse complement.
TGACGAGCTTA
>JARLJJ010000278.1 GCA_031291275.1 Formivibrio sp. | reverse complement strand
CCAATGGCTGCCATTTTTTCCGATTGCTGCAACTGGTTGCGCGCCTTGTCGAGGCTATTATTGATTTCCGCCATATCGTGAAAAGCCTGCGCCAAATTTCGATGGCTTTCCTTCCGTTCTGAAATATCGCGAAATACCACGACCATCGCGGTACCCGATTGGCTCTCGGGCAACGGATTCATAGAAAATTCGACCGGCAGTACCGTCTCATCTTTGCAACTCAGCAGCTCTTCCAGATTGAAAATAGAACCGCCTTCTTCAACCCAACTCAGCGGGTATTCTCCGCACGGGAAAGGCGAGCCCTTCGGCTTGACTTTGTGCAACAGTTGCAACGAATCCTGGCCGATCAATTCCTCGGCGCTCCACCCCAACATATTTTGCATCGCTCGATTGACAAATGTGATGTGATACTTGGAATCCAAGCCGTAAACTCCTTCGGCGAGCGAGTCCAGGATAAGCTGATTCTGTGCGGGAGTGGTTACTGCCTGATCAAGATTCATGAGTCATCTCGCTTGTGAGTTGCAATAAACCGTGCCACATTCAGGCAAAGCATTCCTTACATTTATAACACCAAAAATAGTGTTACTGTCTTACATATCGAGGTTTGAGTATCTGTTTATGTTCTATTAATTAGGTAAACCACCACAAACGAATCAGCGAATTTCCGCATGAGGGGAGATGATCAATTGAACGTATTTAAACCTTTGCTCTTGGCACACCATTGCGCGGAGGATCATCCCTCTCACATCGCAGCCGAACTGTTTGCCAATAGTGTCGCAGCCCGCACCCATGGACAAGTACAGATTTCGATCTACCCCAAAGGGGCCTTAGGCGAACTGCCCGAACTTTTACAACTGGTGATTGATGGCCGGGTTGATATGTCCTTCCCGCCGCATGACCGCTATGTGGAGCATTGCAAAAAGTTTGGCTGCGTCAGCATGCCTTTTGTGTTCGATGATTGCGATCACGCAGACCGGGTGCTGGACGGCGAGTTCATGGACTGGGTTACCCCTGATCTGCAACAACAGGGCCTGGAACCGCTAAGTTGTTGGGAATGGGGCTTCAGACAATTCACCAATTCAAAACACCCGATTTTGAAACCTGAAGACATGCACGGACTCAGAATCAGGGTTCCTCCCATTCAAACCTACAAGACCGCCATTCTGGCCCTGGGCGGAAAAATCGCGCTGGTGGAATACTCGCAACTGGCCAAGGCCATGAAATTAGGCGTGGCGGATGGTCAAGAAAACCCGGTCTCGGTCATTCATGCACGAAAGCTCTATGAAACGCAAAAGTTCCTTTCCTTGGTTAACTACTCCTATGGCTCCATGGTCTACATCATCAATAAAAAGAGTTTTGATAGCCTCACCCAGGAACAGCAGCACATCCTGCGCGAGGAATCAAAAAAAGCCGGTCAGTTGATGCGTAAACTCATGCGCGCCCAGGAACAACAACAACTGCAGGAGCTTGCCGAGCTTGGCGTAAAAATATCCACGCCCGACTTGGCCCCTTTCAAAGCCGCCATGGCGCCGGCCTATGAAAAATTAAAAGCTGTTTTTGGTACAGAAAACGTTTCTACCTTCTTGGAAATCGTGGAAAGAAACCGCGCCCGGGCTTAACCGGTTCATTATAAAAGCCTGTTCCTAAGGGCTTCGAACTGAGAAGGTAGATGTAGTTCATTCTCATTGTCTGGCCAAAAATAAATACCATAATGGAATTTGGCGAGAAAACCGGCTGAAATCGATGATTTTTCCCAGTGACCAGCAAGCCTCACAAAAACATTCAGACCATCGTGCTGCAAGTGTTGCGTCACTGTATGCGCTTATTGCCACCATCTGGATTTTGGCCATAGAGCTGTTGTTACCACGCATTTCCGAATCAATCGGCATCTCGACCAACATGCTCGAATTGCTCGGGCATGTTTCTTTTGTTGCGCTGCCCGCCATCCTGCTCTTTTTTCTTCTGCAAAAACAACAGCAGAAAACGGCGCAACTTCTGGCCACCACAGAAGAGCAACTTTTCCTGCTCAAGCAGTTCTATGAATTGCCTTTTGTCGGCATGGCCATCACCTCGCCCCAAACCAGGCAATGGCTGCAAATGAATGAACGCTTTTGCCAGATATTGGGCTATTCCAAGGAGGAATTGTTACAACTCAACTGGATGGCCATTACCCATCCAGACGATCTGGACACCTCCGAACGACTGGTCGAACAGATGCAGAAGGGGGAGCGGGATTTCTACGAGGTAGAAAAGCGTTATATCCGCAAAGATCAACAGATCATCCATGTGCGGGTCAATGTCAGTTGCCAACGCAACGCACAAGGCACCATCAATCTTTACTTTGCAACGGTAGAAGATATCACTGAGCAGGTTCGCCGCAGCGAAGAGATCAAGACGCTCAGCCGGCTTTATCGTGTGATCTCCAATATCAATCAGGCCATTGTGCGCCATACCACCCAGGAGCAAGTATTCAAAGATGCGTGTGACATTGCCGTATGTGACGGAAAATTTCGCATGGCATGGATTGGGTTACTGCAGCCCGATGGCCAGCTCAATCCCGTCGCTTCTGCGGGAGAATCCGGCAATTACCTGGAATACCTCAACATTTCTTTATCTGACTCAAACAGTACGGGCCCTACCGTTACCGCTTTGCGTCAAGGGCATCATGTGGTTTGCAATGATATTTGCAATGATCCAAACGTGATCCTCTGGAGAGAGCGCGCACTGGCACTGGATTATCAGGCTTCTGCCGCGTTCCCCTTGCTGGTCAATGGAAAAATACGCGGCGCGTTTAGTTTGTATTCCAATCAGGTGGGCTTTTTTGATGCGCCGGAGCTGGAGCTGCTTGATGAAGTCGCCAGTGACATTGCTTTTGCCATCCACCTGATTGATGCCGAGCAGGCCAGTCGGGAAACCATGCGCTCACTGGAAGAGAGCCAATCCAAATTATTATTGGCGATGGAAGCAGCCAATCTCAGCATGTGGGATGTCGACCTCGATACAGGTCACGCATCGGTGAGTGACAATTACTACACCCAGTTGGGCTTTGAACCACAGAGTTTCCCGGTCACGTTAGATTGGTGGTACAGCCGAATGCACCCGGAGGAACGTGGTCAATGTCGAATTTCAATGCAAATACAATTGACAGAGAAACGCCATCGGGTCGGTTTGGAGTACCGCTTCCAGCACAACGACGGCTCATGGCACTGGATTGCCGGAACGGGCACCGTGGTTGATCGCAACGCCAAAGGCGAGGCAACCCGCCTGGTTGGTGTGAATATGGACATCACCAGCCGAATCAACATGGATTTGCAACATCAGCGCGATGCGGAACGCGCCAATGGTTTATTGGCATTGGCGACTGCGGAATCGACACTCGAAGAAAAAGAATTGCTCCAGTTTGGCCTGGATCTGGCGGAAAAACTCACCGAGAGCAACATCGGCTTCCTGCACTTCGTCAATGAAGATCAACAAAGTATCGAGCTGGTCACCTGGTCCACCACGACACAGAAACATTGCCAAGCGGTATTTGATCAACACTATCCGCTCGACAAGGCCGGCATATGGGCCGACTGTTGCGCTCAACGCAAGCCCGTCATCTGCAATGATTATCAAGCTGCAGAGGACACGAAGGGATTGCCGCAAGGGCACTTCCCGTTGAACAAATTCATCAGCGTCCCCACAACGGACAATGACAAGGTTCGCCTCATCATGGGCGTAGGTAACCGGGCCTCCCCTTATACCCAGCACGAAGTAGACAGCGTGCAATTGATTGCCAATGATTTATGGCGGATTGTCCGGCGCCGCAGAGCAGAGAGTGCGCTCGTTGAAAACCTCAAAGAGCAATTGGCACTCAACACGAAACTGGACGACGCACACAACCAGTTGGTCCAATCGGAAAAACTGGCCGCGATCGGTCAGTTGGCCGCGGGAGTGGCGCATGAACTCAATAACCCGATCGGCTTCGTTCATTCCAATTTTGGCGCAATGGAGCGTTATGTAACGGATCTGCTGGACATCATCGAAGCTTACCAAGCACTTGAAACACAAATGGGCATGAATTGCCCGCAGAGTGCAGAAATCGATGCGATTATTAAGGCCAAGGATTACGCCTACATTCGCAGCGATTTGCCGCAACTGATCAACGAATCCAAAGAAGGATTAAGCCGGGTTCGGCGAATCGTGCAAGATCTGAAAGATTTTTCCCGCACCGGAGAATCGAGCTGGGAATGGGCTGATCTGCATAGCGGGCTGGATTCCACGCTTAACATTCTCTGGAACGAGCTGAAATACAAATGTACCGTGAACAAGAAATACGGCGATCTGCCCGAAATATTTTGCCTGGCCTCCCAACTCAACCAAGTCTTTATGAACTTGCTGGTGAACGCCGGCCATGCTATCGAGAAGAAAGGGGAAATTACGATTCAGACCGGGGTGACGGATCAACGGGTCTGGGTTGAAATTTCCGATACGGGAAAAGGCATTCCCCCCGAGCATTTGACCAAGATTTTTGACCCCTTTTTCACCACCAAGCCTGTTGGTCAAGGAACGGGCTTGGGTCTGTCGCTTTCCTACAGCATCATGCAAAGGCATCGCGGTAGCTTGACGGTAAGAAGCAAAGTCGGTGTCGGCTCCACTTTCCGCGTCGAACTCCCCATCAAGCCGGATCACGCGGCCGCCAAGACCCCAAAGGAAGAGCAATATGAATGAGCTATCGCTGGCAGAAATCACCCTGCTTTTTGTGGATGACGAACCTTCAATTCTGTCCTCGTTACGCCGGCTGTTTCGCCAGCAAGGCTATCAAATTCTGCTGGCAGAAAGCGGCGCTGCCGGCTTGCAGATACTCGAAACGGAACACGTGGATCTGGTGATTTCCGACATGCGCATGCCGGAAATGGATGGCGCCAAGTTTTTGGAACAAGTCCGAGCCCGCTGGCCCAATATCGTGCGCATTCTGCTTACCGGCTATGCGGACATCAGCTCGACCATCAACGCCATCAATCGCGGCGAAATTTTCCGCTACATCTCAAAACCGTGGGAAGACAACGAGATTTTGCTCACCGTTCGCGATGCCCTGGAGCGCAATCGACTGGAGCAGGAAAACGCTCGCTTGCTGCAACTGACCCAGTCGCAGAACGATGAGCTAAAGAATCTCAATGCCACGCTGGAACAAAAAGTCGCCTCCCGCACTGAAGAAGTTCGTCAGACCTTCGGCATGCTGGAAAGCGCGCACAAGGAACTCAAGCGCAGCTTCATGGCCACGGTCAAGGTATTTGCCAGCCTGATCGAACTGCGCGGCGGCAAGGTCGCGGGCCACTCTCGGCGCGTGGCCGATCATGCCCGTGAACTGGCTATTCGCCTCCAATTGGATGAATCGGCCCAGCAAGATGTGCTGATTGCCGCGCTGCTGCACGACATCGGAAAAATCGGCTTATCCAACGAGTTGATCGAACGCCCGTTTACCAGCCTTTCTGCCGATGCGCGCGGTGAAATCATGAAACATCCGATCAAAGGGCAGCAGGTATTGATGGGGGTGGAACAACTCAAAAGTGCTGCGTTGTTAATTCGCCATCACCATGAGCTTTTTGACGGCAGTGGTTATCCCGACCGGTTGGCCGGCCTGGCTATCCCCATCGGTTGCCGTATTTTGTCTGTCGCCAATGAATACGACGCGCTGCAAATGGGCACCTTGGTACAGCAGCCAATGCGCTCGGCCGACGCGCTGAACTGGCTGATCGATAACCGGGGCAAACGCTACGATCCCAAGGTGGTCGATACCTTGACCGCGATTGTGAACGAACAACGCAAAGATCTATTCGTCGAGTTGCCCACCCGGCCCAGCAGCCTTAAACCGGGCATGATCCTGAACCGCGACCTGGCCCACCCGGATGGCTACCTGTTACTGGCCAAAGGGCAAAAACTGGATAGCGTCATGATTGACCAACTGCGCAAGCTGGAGTCAATCGAAGGTCACCCGTTGACGGCCTATATTCGTGAGGAGAACAAGAAATGAGCCCGTTTCACATCATGCTGGTGGATGACGAGGAAAGCATTCTCAAATCCTTGGAACGATTGCTGCGTGCCACCCCTTGTACGTACAACGGCGAGGTCTTTCCTCTGCGACTGGAAACCTTTACCTCGGCCAAAGCCGCACTGGAACGCATGCGGCATACCCCTTTCGATCTGTTTCTTTCCGATTACCGCATGCCGGAAATGACCGGGGTGGATTTCCTGAAAGCAACGCTCGAGATACAGCCGGATGCCGCCCGATTGATACTTTCCGGCTATGCTGATCTGAACAGTGTGATTAGCGCAATCAATGATGCCCATATCTACCGCTTTCTGTCCAAGCCCTGGAACGACTATGAATTGGTTTCCGCCATTGGTCAGGCGCTGGGTTACCGACGGCTTCTGGTGGAAAACAAGCATTTGGCGGATCGGGTACGCTTCGAAAAAGGCAAGATTACCGCTGAAGAGTTGGAGCGTCGCCGACTGGAAGACCTGGAACCGGGTATTACCCAAGTCAATTGGGGAGAGGATGGCTCGGTGATTCTGGATGATCTGGATGAATCATAAGGTGGCATAAATGCCCGATCTGGAAACCGATTCTTCGCGATTAACTTTCAAGCTGGTCTATTACGGCCCAGCGCTCAGTGGCAAGACCACCAATCTGGTGAGCCTGCACGACTGCCTGAGTCCGGAAATGAAAGGCGAAGTCATGACCCTGGATACGCAAAATGATCGAACCCTGTACTTCGATCTGTTTCCACTGGGTTTTCGGGCACCCACTGGCATTCTGATCAAGTTCCGCCTGTTTACCGTTCCCGGACAAGTCCGGCATGACTCGACGCGCAAAGCCGTGCTTTCGCGCGCGGATGGCGTCGTGTTTGTCGCTGATTCGCTACGCACGCAAGAAACCAACAACGCAGAATCCTTCCAGAACCTGTCGGAAAACGCCGGTCGCGTCGGCCTCGATTTTGATGATTTGCCGCTGGTCGTGCAGTTCAATAAACGCGATCTGCCGAACATCCTCACCGAGGCCGAAATCGTTGATCGCTGGCAAGGCGCACCCTGGCCGCTGCAATTTGCCTCGGCACTCAACAAGCAAGGCGTGGTGGAAACCTTTGCCGACTTGCTCGGCGAGGTTTACACCCGGTTTGATCCAGAGATGGAATTCCAGACTTTGCTGGGTTTATCGAAATCAGCCTTTGTGGCAGGCGCCACCGGAAGCCAGGAGGTTTCGCCATGACTGGACCCATGCGCGAATTGACTTTGACCGAATTGCTGACCCCCCAGCACTTCGCCCGCTTGGGCGAAACTCTGGCGACCCTGCTGCCTGGCCCAATTGCTTTCGAAGATGCCCAGCATGCCTTGCTGTGGGGAAAAACGAGCGCACAGGCAGGACGCCAAGCGCTGACCGTCGAGCTTGAACCCATCGGCTATCTCTTGGCCGATGCTGAACCGGAAAAATTGGCCGCCGCAGCCATACTGATCAACGAATTGCTCGCGGCACGCTGGCGCTATCTGGCCTCAAGTCAACTGCATGATGAGGTGATTGATGCCGATTTCGAGGCATTGCAAGCCTCGGAAGCCCGGTACAAGGCACTGTCCGAAGAATTGGAACAACGCGTGCAAGAACAGCTTGCCATGCTGGAAGCACGCCAACGCCAGTTGTATGAATCGGCACGCTTCGCCGCCATTGGCCAACTGGCGGCAGGCGTGGCACACGAAATCAACACGCCGCTGGGTTTCATGCGCAGCAACCTGAATACCTTGGCTCATTACCTTGGGACACTGGCACAGCTTAAGAATCAATCAGGCAACCTCCCCGAGTTTTGGCAACAACACGATCTGGATTACGTCCTGCAGGACAGCCATGACCTCTTGACCGATTGCATTGCGGGAACCGCACGCGTGGAACGAATCGTGGGCGATTTGCGCGGGTTTGCCTGCCTGGATTCTCCGGAAATGGAAATGGTCGATCCTGCGCAATGCCTTGGCCGGGCCATCTCGATGATCAACATGCAAAAACCGGCCGAGGTCAATCTGGAAAGCGACTTAACCCCGCTTCCGGCCATGGCCTGCCAGACCGGGCGTCTGAGCCAAGCATTACTCAATATTTTGAACAATGCCGTTCAAGCAGTGGAATCCGGCGGCGATATCCGGGTCTCCTCGAAAATCGATTCGGCAGGCCGGCTAATCACGATTCAGGATAATGGGCCGGGGATGGATCCTGAATGTCTGTCGCAAGTCTTCGAACCCTTCTTCACCACCCGCCCGGTGGGCTCGGGCACCGGGCTGGGATTGACCGTGGCACGCGATACGATTGAGGCACATGCCGGGCAAATCGAGATCGAAAGCCGATCCGGGCAAGGCACACTCGTCAAAATAAGATTCCCATCATGAGCGATTTCACCAATCTTTTTACCGGAAAACTCGCCAAAGAAGGCTCGGCGGTCATCCCTGCCGAGGGCTACCGCATTCTTCTGGTTGATGATGAACCAAGCGTAACAAAGGCGTTGACCCGGGTTTTTCGGCGGGAAAACTACGAAATCATCAGCGCAGGCAATGCCAGCGAAGCATTGATGCATCTGCGCAAAAGTCCGGTACAGGTGGTCATCAGCGATTACAAGATGCCGGGCATGAACGGTGCCGAACTGCTGCGGCAAATCAAGGCCGAATTCCCCGATACCATCCGCATCATGCTCACCGGGCAGGCCGATACCGGCGCGGTCATGGGTGCCATCAACGAAGGCGCCGTCTTTAAATTCATCCTCAAGCCCTGGAATGACGACGATCTGCTGGTCACCGTGGCCCTGGCGCTCGAACAGTTCGACCTCAAGCGACGCAACCAGAAACTCACGCAGGAAAATCAGCGCAAAGAAGGCGATATCGTTGCGCTCACCCGGCTGGCCGTGACCAACCGCAGTCAGCTTGGCATCATGCTGCATAAAAAAGGCGCGCTAACCAGCAACCAATTGCAGGAACTGGTACGGGTACAAGAAACAAAACACGAGCCATTGATTGTCACCTTGCTGGAAAAAGGCTGGGTATCCGAGCACACGATTCGCAGCTTGCTGCATACCGAAATGTTGATCGAAGATGTGGCTCTGCCCGAGTTCCAGATCGACCAGGCTGTGGCCGGCTTGCTGCCGCGTCAGCTTTGCGCACGCCAGTTGATCTTGCCATTGAAGCTGGAAAACCGTCGCCTGACGCTCGCCATGGCCGACCCGCTCGACAATGGCCTGATCGAAGATATCCGCTTTACTGTTGGGCTGGCATTGAACGTGGTCATGGCCGATATTGCCGCCATCCGGGCCCGGATCGAGGAAGTGTACGGTGCAGAAACTCCGCTGGACTTCAAGGAACTGGCCACCATTGTTGGTGTGGACGATCCTTTTGACTCAGTCGAAATAGTCATTGACGAAGATGCCGCCATTCCGCTGGAGGACTTGCTGCACGGCACGGAGGAACCACCGGCAATCCGCCTGGCCAATGCAATCATTCTGGAAGCGATCCGCCTGGGTGCATCGGATATTCACATCCAGCCGCGCGCCAAAAACGTGGTGGTTCGGTACCGCATCGACGGGGTACTGTCCGACAAGATCCACTTTCCGCATACCCTGCATCAGTCCCTGGTTTCCCGCCTGAAAATCATGTCGGAATTGGATATTTCCGAGCGGCGACGGCCGCAAGATGGCCGCATTACGGTGAAAACGCCTTTCCGGGTGGTCGATTTACGTATTTCCACCTTGCCAACCATCAACGGCGAAAAGATGGTCATGCGGATACTGGATCGCAACTCTGCCGTGCTGGATTTGTCCGCACTGGGGTTTTCCGCCGATGACTTGCCGCGGGTTGCTGCCATGATGGCCAAACCGCAAGGCATTATTCTGGCCACCGGGCCGACCGGCAGCGGTAAAACCACCACGCTCTATTCGCTATTGCAGCACAGCGCCACGGCAGAAAAAAATTACGTCACCATCGAAGACCCGGTGGAGTATTACCTCGATACGGCCGGGCAAGTGCTGATCCGCGAAAAAATAGGCTTGACCTTCCCGCTGGTATTGCGCGCCATCCTGCGCCAGGATCCGGATGTGATCCTGTTGGGCGAAATCCGTGATATTGAAACAGCGGAAGTGGCTTTCCATGCCGCGCTGACCGGACACCAGGTTTTTTCTACCCTGCATACCAATTCGGCAGTAGCCACCGTGGCACGGCTGTTGGACCTGGGTCTGAAACCGTTTGTGGTGGCTTCAGCGCTGGAGGGCATTATTGCCCAGCGACTGGTGCGTAAAGTCTGCGAGGGGTGTGCTGAAGAAATCGATACCGATCCTGCCTTGCTCAAGCTCCTCGGTCCCGTGTTTTCTGCCTTGAAGCGTACCCGGCACGGAAAAGGTTGCCCGCGCTGCAATGGCTCTGGCTATAAAGGGCGCATCGGTCTATACGAGGTATTGACCCTGGATGGCCTGTTGCGCGAAAGAATCGCCGCCGGTGCCGGACTGGTGGAAATCACGCGCTTGGCCCAGGAGCAGGGGATGCGATCCATTCATGACGATGCGGCCGAAAAAATCGCCCGTGGCATGACCACACCAGAAGAAGTCATGCGGGTACTGGGGCCTCAATCCACGGATAGTGGGAGAGCCCAATGAAAGTATTTGCCTGGAATACGTGGTTTGAGACCGGTATTGAACATATTGATGCACAACATCAAAAACTGGTCGAGATGATCAATACGCTGGGCACCTGCGAAATTGAATCGCAAGACGACCAGATTAATTTGCAAAATCTGTACACGACACTTTTTGACTATGCACATCAGCACTTTGCCGATGAAGAAAAATTGATGGCGGAGTTTGCTGTCGATAGTGGTCACACCATCAAACACCGGAAAGAGCACGCCGAATTTGCACGTGAAGTCACGTTGATGGCCAAGACGCATAGTGAAAATCCGCGTGCCGACTTCGAAATGTTGTACCGCTATCTGATTTCCTGGCTTGGCTTTCATATCCTGGGCACCGATCACGCCATGACACGCCAAGTCATGCGAATCCGGTCCGGAATGAGCCCCGAAGACGCCCTTCGGCAAGAATTAAACAGCCAGGATCACGGCCTGTCTGCCATGCAGGATGCCCTGTTTAATTTGTATGAAGTGGTCACCGAACAAAACAAGCAACTGCATCAGCAAAATTCGGCGCTAGAAACACAAGTCAATGAACGCATGCAGGCGCTTGAAGTCGCCAACGCCTATCTGCTCAAAAATCAGCAAGAATTGCAGGTACTTAATCAACAGCTGAAACTGGCCCAAAATCAGGTATTGCAATCGGAAAAAATGGCAGCCATCGGCCAATTGGCTGCCGGCGTAGCCCATGAGATCAACAACCCGATTGGCTTCGTCAGCTCAAACCTGGGCACGCTCAAAACCTACACGGAGCGCTTGCTCATGGTACTGAATGCCTATACCCAAATGGAACCCTTGATTCCGCCGGGCGAGGAACTTGCATCACTGCGCGCCATCAAGCAAACCGTAGAGCTCGATTTCCTGCAACAGGACGTGGTGGACTTGCTGCTGGAATCACGCGAAGGGCTGGATCGGGTCACCAAAATCATCCAGGACCTGAAAGATTTTTCGCATGTAAACGAGGCCGAGTGGATTGATACCGATCTGAACCAAGGCTTGGACAGTACCCTTAACGTGGTCTGGAACGAAGTCAAATACAAGGCCAAGATCATCAAGGAATACGGCGATATCCCGGAGATCAATTGCCTGGCCTCGCAGATCAATCAGGTATTTTTAAATCTGATCGTGAATGCCTCGCATGCGATTGAAGAATCCGGCACGATCACTTTGCGCACTCAGTTAAAAGATGGCTTTATCGTCGTGGAAGTGGCCGATAGCGGGATGGGAATTCCCCCCGAGATCAGGCACCGCATTTTCGAGCCGTTTTTTACCACCAAACCCATTGGCAAAGGGACGGGCTTGGGGCTTTCACTCTCATATGACATCGTAAAAAAACATGGCGGCCATATTGATGTCAGCAGCGAACCGGGCGTGGGAACCAGCTTCAAAGTTTGGCTGCCATTGCACCGGGAAGGCGTATTGGCATGAACAAAACCAATGATCCATTGAATGATTCGTCCGATTTATTCAGGCAAGCGCTGGAAGCCAGCGACCATGCCGCATTGATCGCCAATCTGGATGGCATCATTGAATATGCCAACCCGGCGCTGCTGCACATAAGCGGTTATGCACTTGATGAATTACTGGGCGCACATTGCCGCATCTTTCAATCAGGACTCACTACCCATTCCGTGTATCAAGCGCTTTGGTCTACCCTCCAAGGAGGGGGCGTCTGGGATGGCGATCTGCTCAACCGCCGCAAAAATGGCGAGCTTTTCTGGCAGCATCTGCATATCACGCCATTGAAATCCGGCAAAAAAATCAGCCATTTCTTTTCCAGCGCCACGGATCTATCCGAACAACACGCCATCCAGCAACGCGTCGACTGGCTCTCTTCCTTCGATACCTTGACCGGCCTGCCTAATCGTCCGCATTTCATTAGCCGATTGAAAGCGTCCATTCAGGAGGTCATTGGCACCCACCAATCGCTGTCTCTGATCCATCTGGATATCGACAATTTCGGGGCACTCAATGAAAAACACGGCGAGCAGGAAGGTGATCGCATTCTGAAACAGGTTGGCGAAGCCTTGAGAGATTCCATCCGTCAGGGCGATATTCTGGCACGGCTTTCCGGCGATGAATTTGGCCTGATCTTGCGCGATAGCCAAATCGATGAGCAACATCTTGAAACCGTACAGGGTTTTGCAAGCGCCATTTCCGAACTGCTTTCAGCCGAACGAATGCAAGCCGAATTGACTTTCAGCATGGGCATCGCCGTTTTCCCCGGCGATGGCAGCGATGCCGATTCGCTGATGTATTCCGCCGCCATTGCCAAACAAGCGGCGGTTGCCGAAGGGGGCAATCGCTTCATGTTCTATCAAGGCGGGCCAGAAAACTCGAAAAGCGCCCGCCTGGATCTGATCAACCAACTCCGTCACGCCATTAATCACGGCGAACTGGTTCTCCACTATCAACCGCAGGTGAGTCTGGTTTCCCGGGAGATTGTCGGCTTCGAGGCACTGGTACGCTGGAATCACCCGGAACGCGGACTGGTACAACCGGTTCAGTTCATCCCGCTGGCAGAAGAAACCGGTTTGATTATTCCCTTGAGCGAATGGGTTCTCGAAACTGCGTGCAAGCAGATGCGCGATTGGCGCAACGCGGGACTGCCGGCCGTGCGTGTCGCGGTCAATATGAGCGCGCGCCACTTCCACATGAAAACGCTGCCGGAGCAGATTGCCGCATTACTGGCCCGGACCGGGCTGGATGCCTGGCAACTCGAGCTGGAATTGACCGAGAGCATGATGATGCGCGATGCCGCTGTCGCCATCGGCATTGTCGACCAGATCAAAAGCATGGGCGTGCAGTTGACGCTGGATGATTTCGGCACCGGTTATTCCTCGCTGGCTTACCTGTCACGCCTGTCGATCCATGCGCTCAAGATCGACCAGTCTTTTGTGCGCGACATCACCAGCAATCCGGTCAACGCGTCTATCGTTCTGGCGACCATTGCCATGTCGCACAAATTAGGGATGCGCGCGATCGCTGAAGGCGTCGAAACCGAAGCACAGCGGACCTTCCTGCAACGCCATGGTTGTGACGAAATACAAGGTTATGGTTTCAGCCGGCCCGTGCCTGCGGAGCAAGCTGGCCAGATGCTGCGCGATGGCCGTAAGCTGGAGCCTACGCTCTCTTCAACCGGTGATCATAGCCAGCCGACCTTGTTATTGGTGGATGACGAACCCAATATCATCAACGCGTTGCGACGCATATTTCACCATGAAGGCTATCGCATCGTCTGTGCCAACAGCGCGGCAGTTGCACTGGAGCTCATGGCGCTCAACCGTATCGATGTGATTCTCTCGGACCAGCGCATGCCAGAGATGACTGGCGTGGAACTGCTTTCGCGCATCAAAGAGCTTTATCCCAGCACCATCCGTATCGTGCTTTCCGGCTACTCGGACATCAATGACATCACCGATGCCATCAACAAAGGAGCCATTTACAAATACTTCACCAAACCCTGGGATGACGAAATTTTGTGTGAAGAAATGCGCAAGATTTTCCGTGACCTGCGGGAAGAACCTGTCGTATAGGTTTCAAACAGTCTGATGCGCTTGAACGATAAGCCCCTCGCTGGGCATCGGCGATACTTTAGTCCCGGCAGACATTTCAAGCTTTGGCAGAACCTCGTCAGCATAAAACTCCTCTCCGTGCCCTGTCATCAATACCGGTAGAATGGCCCTATCGATTCACCCAGTATGTGCACGGGGTGATGACTCGCTTGAATTGATTTGAGGATATTCCATGGAAATCTGGATTCTTGTGGCACTCATTCTGGGTTGCGGCGTACTTGCCATGGCCGAGATGGCAGTGGGCGCAAGCCGGACCACGCATTTGTCCATGCGGGCCGAACAGGGCTCAGAGGCAGCCATCGCGGTCATCGGCTTTCGCCAGCATGCCAGCCGCCTGCTGGCCACCACGCAACTTGGCATCACGGCGCTGGCCATGCTCTCCGGGGTTTATGGGGAAGCACTCTGGGTGCCTCGCCTGCAGGCTTGGCTTTCATCTGTTCTTCCTATCGTCGATGGCTTGGCCTATGGCATCGCGCTCGGCATGGTGGTCACGGTCATCACCTTCTTTTCCATCGTCTTTGGCGAAGTCATCCCAAAACGTCTCGCCCTGGCGCACCCCGAAGCCGTGGCCGAGGCGCTATCCGGTTTGATCACCTTTTTGCTTAGCCTGGCCCACCCACTGGTCGTCGTCATATCCAAAACTGCGGACTGGATTCTTGAGTTTTTCCCGTTCAAGGGCTCCGCCGAGGCTACCGCAACAGACGAAATCCGCTTTCTCATTGAAGCCGGGCGCAAACAAGGCAACATTGACCAGACCGAAAGCGAAATTCTCGGCAACGTCTTCCGTCTCGATAACCGGCGGGTGGCCGGGATCATGACGCCGGCCGCCAACATTGCCTGCCTCGACCTGAGCCTGTCCAAAGACGAGAACATGAAAGTGCTGCAAAAACGCGCGGTATCGCGCTTTCTGGTCTGCAAGGGCGGCATCTCCAATGCGCTGGGTTTTGTGGAAAGCCGCGTTTTGCTTCAGGAAGTGCTCAATGGCAACAACCTGGATTTCGGCAAATTCTCCCCGATTCCCCCGCACTATGTGCCCGGCACGCTGTCGCTGATCGGCCTCCTGGACTTCTTCCGGGACAACCAGACCCAAACCGCCCTGGTTGCCAATGAATTCGGCGCCACTGAAGGCTTGGTGACGATCTCCGACTTGATGGGAACCGTGGTTGGCGATGTCCTGTCCGGTGCGGCAGAAACCCCGCTGGCCCTGCAGAGAACCGACGGCAGCTGGTTGCTTGACGGACTGCTGGCCATCGACGAAATGAAAGAACTGCTCGGCATCAAGGAACTGCCCGAGGAAGACCTGGGCAACTACCACACCATCGGGGGCTTCGTGCTGGTCCATCTGGGCCGCATTCCCAAGAAGACCGAATCCTTCAACTGGGGTGGCTGGCACTTCGAGATCATGGATATGGAAAAAAACCGGGTTGATGAAGTGCTCGCCACCCGTGTGGGCAACCCGGAAACATCAGCATAGACATACCCCCTCAAACCTTGCCGCCAGCGGGTGGCAAGAACGATGGGTATACTGCCGCCATGGATACACTCAAAACTTTTATTTCCCTGCTCGTCATCGTCAATCCGATTGGCGCCATCCCGCTGTTCATCAGCCTCACGCCCAACCAGAACGAGGATGAAAAAAGGCGAACCATCAAGCTCGCCTCGATTGCCGTCGCAATGGTCTTGCTGGTTTCCGGCTTTTTGGGCGAACAAGTGATCCGTTTTTTCGGTATCAGCATTGCTTCGTTTCAGGTGGGCGGGGGCATTCTGGTGTTGTTGGTGGCCGTTTCAATGCTGAATGCCCAGGTGGGTCCGGCACGCCAGACGCGGGAAGAACTGCAGGAAGCGGAAACCAAAGCCAATATCGCGGTGGTACCGCTGGCGATTCCGTTGATGACCGGCCCAGGCTCGGTCAGTACCGTGATCATCTATGCACAAAAAGCGACCCACTGGACGCAATACCTGACCATCGCCGGCAGCAGTATCGCCATTGGCCTGATCACCTGGGGCGCGCTGAGCCTGGCCGCCCCGATCTCGCGCGTGCTGGGCCAGACCGGCATCAACGTGGCCACCCGGCTGATGGGTTTGCTGCTGGCCGCCATCGCCGTGGAAATCATGGCGGATGGCTTGGGACACCTGTTCCCGGTACTGCTGGGCAAATAAATCAGCCGCCGGGTCTATTCCAGGGATTCAAACGCGGGCGTCAGCAGCATGATCTTGCCGACATGCGCACTGGACTCCATCAGCGCATGTGCCTGAGCAGCGTCTTTGAGCGCAAAGGTCCGGAAAATCTGTGGCTTGATCTGCCCTGCCGCCAAGAGTGGCCAGACTTTTTGTTCCAGTTCCTGCGCAATGGCAGCTTTTTCCGCCACGCTGCGCGAGCGCAGGGTACTGCCGGTATGGGTCAGCCGTTTGCTCAGCATCGGCATCAGATCCAGCTCGCGCGCCGCCCCGTTCTGGATGCCGATCTGCACGATCCGGCCATTCATGGCCGCCGCGGCATAGTTCTTCGCCACATAGTCACCGCCAATGATGTCGACAATCACATCGGCGCCCTGTCCGGCCGTGAGCCGCCGGGTTTCGGCAACGAAATCCTGTTCGTGGTAATTGATGGCGGCATCCGCACCCAGCGCCAGCACTGCCTGACATTTCGACGCCGAGCCAACCGTGACGATCACGCGGGCACCAAAGGCCTTGGCCAGCATGGTAGCCACGGTGCCGATGCCGGAAGTGCCGCCATGAATCAGCACCGTCTCCCCGGCCTGCAAATGCCCGCGCTGGAACACATTCACCCAGACGGTAAAAAAGGTTTCAGGCAACGCAGCAGCCTCCAGCAGGCTTAATCCTGCCGGGACCGGCAGCGCATTGCTTTCATGCACCACGCAATATTCGGCATAACCGCCCCCGGCAATCAATGCGCAGACGCGGTCCCCCGCTTGATAGCGCGACACACCCTTCCCCACGGCGACAACTTTGCCCGAGATTTCCAGGCCCGGAACCAAAGATGCTCCCGGCGGCGGGGGATAGACGCCGCGCCGCTGCAACAGATCGGGGCGATTTACCCCGGCGGCGGCAACTTGCACCAGTAACTGCCCGTCATTGAGCGGTGGCAATGGATGATTTGCGGCGACCAGTTCTTCCGGCCCACCGGGCTGCCGGATGTCGATGGCCAGCATCGTGATCGGCAAGTTGTCGCAAGCTAAAGACATGTTCATGTTCCTGTGTAGAGGTACTCGGATTGGCAACCGGGCAGAACGCGCGCTATGGCATCCATCCCGGGCAAAGCATGCGAGATGCAGGAGAAATCAGACGCCCCAAGTGACCGGCACTTCGTCCTTGAGTGAGCGCTCCAAAAGTTCCAAAAAAGGCAGCGCTCGCATGGACAGGCGAACCGTATCGCCAGATTCGGTTTCTTCTCCGGATTCATCTTCCATTTCCACGGGTCCCCGATTCGCGGCCTTGTCCGCCGCGATGGCCGACTTAATGGCGGCGATCGCATCGGGCAACTGTTCGACCGTGACGATGCCCTTGGCTTCGTTCGGATGTTTTCCCAGTACGCGGAGCAAGTCCTGCGCATTTTGTTCGAACATGAGCACATCGCCGCTCGCGGCAGATTTGAATGTAATCAGCATAGTCATCGATCCTTGTCCTGAAATGTTTAGACGTTGGCATGTCCATAGAAACCCATCAGAAAACGCCAGGAAGATCGGCTTCCCGGCGTCTGCTGACGCCATGCCCCTGTTTCAGTTATAGCGGCATGCCTTCTCTTATGAGGCTATCCATGCTGGGTAAAGTTGCCGGAACCTTCAAATAGACTGGCAGCCAAGCTGCATTACATTGGCCGCCACTATGGGCAGATGGCCTTTTTCGCACGCCTTTGCCACAACTGGAACAGCAAAAAACAAACCACAAAGATATTGCCCGCCAGTACCGCAACATTGATGACAGAAAATCGGTGCATCAGATGGTTGATCTCCAGCGGGATATAAAGCCCGCCGGAAAGCGCACCCAGCCACTCGGCCCAGGTCCGAGCGTTCCAGAGCCCGTAGGACTCAAGCAGGCGCAGGGCGATGTAGCCAATGGCCAGCAGCACCAGCGCGTGCACGTTGGCATTTGGCAGAAGATCCGCGTAACGCAAAATCAGTGCAGGGTAGTGCCCGTGCGGATTCATGCCGAAGTAACCGATCAGTTCGATCGCGAGGTGGCGCACATTGTGATGCATCAGGTCCAGCACACCGATCATGGCGGCGAACGCAGCAAGCCCCTTGAACGCCTCAAAAACGGCGATGGTCCGCAAGGTTCGCCGCGCGGCAACAGGAGGAATAGTTGGGGGGGTGCGAGTCCGGTCAGAATGCGTCATGGTCATGCGCTCAGTCGGCATGGATAATTTTTATGCTTACTCATCATATAAAGTTTACCCCTGCCACTTGCAGCATGCCGGCCTTTCTCTGCACTCGGTCCGACAAGGCGCTGCGATCAAATCGGAATTGCGTTTCTACCCATCATTTGACTGGCAACAATTCCTCCATATTCTCCTTCCCTTGCACCTCTTGCCAAGCGTAAAGTTCGCGACTGGTCTTTCGCGTTGCCAACCATGTCCACCCCATCCGCCGAATCTCCTTCATCGCAAAACCGCTGGCTGGTCTGGCTCGTCGCCGGGGCATTTTTCATGGAGTTGCTCGACTCCACCGTCATCACAACGGCGCTGCCGATGATGGCGGAAAGCTTTCACACCCAGGCGATTCATCTTTCCACCGGCGTGAGTGCCTATATGCTGGCACTGGCGGTTTTCATTCCGCTGAGCGGCTGGATGGCCGACCGCTTCGGACCGCGACAGGTGTTTGGCGGCGCCATTTTGCTGTTTACCTTTGCCTCGCTGCTGTGCAGCATCAGCATCGACCTGTGGACGTTTACCGGCGCGCGGATACTGCAAGGACTGGGCGGCGCAATGATGGTGCCAGTGGGACGGTTGGTCGTACTGCGCACCACGCCCAAGGCGGGTCTGGTCCGGGCAATTGCCACGCTGACCTGGCCCGCGTTGGGTGCGCCGGTGCTCGGCCCGCCGCTGGGCGGCTTCATCACCACTTACTGGAGCTGGCACTGGATTTTCCTGCTGAACCTTCCGCTGGGGCTGATCGGATTTTTGCTGACGCTGCGCCTGGTCAAGGGCGAACCGGGCGGGCGACGTCCGTTTGATACTCGAGGATTCCTGCTCAGTGGCATCGGCTGCAGCGCATTGATGTTTGCCTGTGATCTGGCCAGCCATACGCCATTCGATCTGCCGCAGGTTGTCATTGCCGGATTGGTAGGTTTCGCCGCCATGTTCCTGGCCGTTCAGCACCTGAAACGATCGCCCCATCCCCTGGTCGATCTTGCGGCCTTGAATATTCCCACCTTCGCCACCGCCATTTGGGGGGGATCGCTGTTCCGGATTGCAATCAACAGCGCACCGTTCCTGTTGCCGCTGATGTTCCAGCTCGCCTTCGGACTTGATGCCACGACCTCCGGCATGCTGTTGCTCTCCCTGTTTGCCGGGAATGTTTGCATGAAACCGGCCACGACCTGGCTGATGCGGACTTGGGGATTTCGCCAGGTCCTGCTGGTAAACGGCATCCTGGTGGCCGTGGGATTTGTGGCTTGCGCCTTCCTCACGCCACAGACGCCCACCGTCATCATCGTGGCCGTCTCGTTTTTTACCGGCCTGTGCCGATCCATGCAGTTCACCGGCCTGAGTACACTCAGTTTCTCCGACGTGCCGCCCGAACGCATGAATGGCGCGTCAACGCTCAGCAGCATTTTCGTGCAGATGAGCGCCGGGCTGGGTGTCGCGATTGGTGCCATCATCCTCAAGATTGCATCGACCTGGTTTCCAGCCCAAAGCCCCGCGCTGGCTCTCGCAGATTTCCGCATTGCCTTCGTGGTGATGGCCGTGCTTTCCGTGATCGCGCTGTTCGATATTCTGCCGCTGCCGGCCGATGCCGGGGCGCATGTCAGCGGGCACAAGCGCCCCCAATAGGCCAAGCGCAACGTCTCAGCGTTTGGCCCACTCTCCGCCCAAGGCACGGATCAGCGCCACTGTCGAACGTGCGCGTTCTCCATCCAGCTGCGCCGCCGTATGCTGCTGCGCCAGCACACTGCGGTCTGCATCGATCACATCCAGATAGCTGATCAAGCCCTCGCGATATTGCGTCTGCGACAGTTGTGCCGCGCGTGCGGCGAATTTCACCGCGTCGTCTTGCGCACGCATCTGCTCAGCCAGGATGCGCAAGGTGGCAAGGTTGTCTTCGACCTCGCGGAACGCATTGAGCACCGTCTGGCGGTAGTTGGCCACATCTTCCTCATAGGCGGCGCGAGCGCGATCAACCCCGGCCTGGCGACTGCCACCATCGAAAATCGGCAACGACAGCATCGTGCCGGCGATCGGGCCGAGCAGGAAAGTGCGGCTCGACCACTGGAACAAATTGCTCAGTTGTCCCGACTCGACCCCCGCCGCACCGGTCAGGGTGAGATTGGGGAAGAACGCGGACCGCGCCACGCCGATGCGCGCATTGGCCGCAGCCATCGCGCGTTCGGCGGCGGCAATATCCGGCCGGCGTTCCAACAAGGAGGAAGGCAGGCCAGCAGGCACGCTGATCGATATACGCATGAGCGCATTGGGCGCCAGGGCAAATTCGGCCGGTGCCTTGCCCAGCAGAATGGCCAGCGCATGCTCGGCCGTGGCTCGGCTCCGGTTGCTGCCTTGCAATTCTGCTTGCGCGGAAGCGAGCTCGGTCCGCGACCGCGCCAGGTCCAGCTCACTGATGTCGCCCGCGTCAAAGCGTTTTTGCACCAGCGCCAGCGTAGCTTCGCGCAGGCTGACCGTCCGCAGGAACAGCGCGCGTTCGGCATCCAGTTCGCGCAGCTGGAAGTAGCCCTGAGCCACATCGGCCTGCAGTGCCAACTGCACGGAACGGAACAAGGCCTCGTTCTGCTCCGCCGTCGCTTGGGCAGCGTCCACATTGGCTGCGACGCGGCCGAACAGGTCAACCTCGTACGACACGCCCGCCTGTGCCCGCCACAGCGTGCTGGCTTGCGTGTCGGCATCCGCCGGCAAGCCTTGGGACGCCGGCGACGGGCGCTGGCGCGTCGGGCCAAAGCCCGCGTTCACTTGCGGAAATAATCCGGCACGTGCCGTTTGCTGCAGCGCACGCGATTGCAACAGCCGCGCCGCTGCGGCCTTCAGGCTCTGGTTGGCCGTGGCCGCCTGCGTTTCCAGTTCATCGAGCGTGGCGTCATTGAAAACCTTCCACCACTCGCCACGCGCCTGCGCTTCCGCGGGCTGCGCGGTTTTCCACTGTTCCATGCTGGCAGGATCGCTCGCCGCTTCCTTGAAGGCCGCCGGGACAGCGACCTCTGGCCGTTCGTACTTCGGCGCCAACGCGCAGCCGGCAAGCACCAGCAGCGAGAGCAACAACGGGATAGCGGTCAGATATCTGTTTTGTGATTTCATTTTTTGTTCTCGATCATCAGAGTTGAGCTTGCTCAACCGTTACCGGTGCTTCATGCACGCTGGCCGAGTGCAGCGCATGTTTGCGATTGAGCGTGCGCAGCAATACGTAGAACACCGGGGTCAGGAACAGCCCGAACAGGGTCACGCCGAGCATGCCGAAGAACACCGCGATGCCCATGGCGTGGCGCATCTCGGAACCGGCGCCGCTAGAGGTCACCAACGGCACCACGCCCATAATGAAAGCAATCGACGTCATCAGGATCGGCCGCAAACGCAAGCGGCTGGCGTTGATCGCCGCCTGCAACGGCGTACTGCCCTGCAGCTCGAGTTCGCGGGCAAATTCCACGATCAGGATGGCGTTCTTGCACGCCAGTCCCACCAGCACCATCAGGCCAATCTGAGTGAAGATGTTGTTGTCGCCCCCGGTCAGCCATACCCCGGTGAGTGCCGCCAGGATGCTCATCGGCACGATCAGGATCACCGCCAACGGCAAGGTCAGACTTTCGTACTGCGCGGCCAGCACCAGAAACACCAGCAACACGCTGATCGGGAACACCCAGATACCGGCATTGCCGGCGAGAATCTTCTGGTAGGTGAGATCGGTCCATTCGAACTTCACGCCGCGCGGCAACGTCTGCGCCGCGACACGTTCGGCCGCTGCCTCGGCTTCGGACGACGAATAGCCGGGCGCCGGACCACCGTTGATGTCGGCGGCGGTGAAACCGTTGTAGCGCACCACCATCTCGGGGCCAAAGGTCGGCGTCACTTTCACCAGTGACGACAGCGGCACCATGTCGCCATGGTCGTTGCGCGTCTTCAGTTGCAGGATGTCTTCGGCATGGGCGCGATACGGCGCATCGGCCTGGGCACGCACCTGGTAAACCCGGCCGAAGCGGTTGAAATCGTTCACGTACAGCGAACCGAGATAGATCTGCATGGTGTCGAACACATCGGTCACCTTCACGCCCTGCTGCTTGGCCTTGACCCGATCCAGATCCACGTCGAGTTGCGGTACGTTGATCTGGTAACTGGAGAACATCGGGCCGAGTTCGGGCGCCTTGCTCGCCGCAGCCATGAAATCGTTGGCCGCCTTGTTGAGTTCGGCATAGCCGAGCGCGCCGCGATCCTCGATCTGCATCTTGAAGCCGCCCACCGTACCCAGGCCGAGCACCGGCGGCGGCGGAAAGACCGCGATGAAGGCGTCATGGATACCGGCGAACTGCTGGTTGAGCGCCCCGGCAATGGCCCCCGCCGACAACGCCTTGCCATGGCGCTCTTCAAACGGTTTGAGCGTGACGAAAACAATCCCCGCACTGGAACTATTGGTGAATCCGTTGATCGACAAGCCGGGAAAAGCCACGGCGCTTTCCACGCCCGGCTGCTTGAGCGCGATTTCACCCATGCGGCGAATCACCGCCTCGGTGCGATCGAGCGAAGCGCCGCTGGGCAGTTGCGTGAAACCGATCAGGTATTGCTTGTCTTGCGCCGGCACGAAGCCGCCCGGCACGATGTACGCCAACCCAATGGTCAGTCCCAGCAGCACCACATACACTCCGACAGCCGACGCCTTGCGGCCGATCACCCCGCTTACCCCCTTGCCATAGCGGTTTGAGGCGCGGCCGAAGAAGCGGTTGAAAGCCGCAAAAAACCAACCGAAATAGCGGTTCATGCCACGCTGCAACCAGTCCGGTTCGGCGTCATGCTTCTTGAGCAACAGCGCCGCCAGCGCCGGCGACAGGGTCAGCGAATTGAAGGCGGAAATAACCGTCGAGATTGCGATGGTCACCGCAAACTGCTTGTAGAACTGGCCGGTGAGGCCGGTCATGAAAGCCAGCGGCACAAACACTGCAACCAGCGTCAATGCGATGGCCACAATCGGGCCGCTGACTTCGCGCATCGCACGATAGGTGGCATCGCGCGGGCTCAGCCCGGCAGCGATATTGCGCTCGACGTTTTCCACCACGACGATGGCATCATCGACCACGATACCGATGGCCAGCACCATGCCGAACAGCGACAAGGCATTGATCGAGTAGCCCAGCCCGAACATCAGCGCGAAGGTACCGATGATGGACACCGGCACGGCCAGCAGCGGAATGATCGAGGCACGCCAGGTCTGCAGAAAGATGATCACCACCAGCACGACCAGCGCAATGGCTTCCAGCAAGGTATGCACCACGGCCTTGATACTGGCGCGCACGAATTGCGTCGGATCATAGACGATGCGGTATTCGATCGACGACGGGAAATCCTTCGAGAGTTCCTTCATTGCATCGCGCACTTGCGACGATACATCGAGCGCGTTGGAGCCCGGCGTCTGGAAGATCGGGATCGCCACGGCAGGCTTGTTGTCGAGCAGCGAGCGCAAACCGTATTCGGAAGCGGCCAGTTCGATCCGTGCGACATCGGCCAAATGCGTCACCCCGCCATCAGCCGAGGTCTTCAGCACGATATCGCCAAACTCGGCCTCGCTCTTCAAGCGTCCCTGCGCATTGACGGACAACTGCAACGGCACATCGACCCCGCTGGGCGAGGCGCCGATCACGCCGGCCGCCACCTGGACGTTCTGTTCGCGGATGGCATTCACCACATCGCTCGCGGTCAGCCCGCGCTGGGCAACTTTCTGCGGATCGAGCCAGACCCGCATCGCATAGTTGCCGGAACCGAACAGGCCGACCTCACCCACGCCCTTGATGCGCGCCAGCCGGTCCTTGACGTTGAGCACGGCATAGTTGCGCAAGTAGGTCATGTCATAGCGGTTGTCCGGCGAGATCAGGTGCACCACCATGGTCAGCGAGGGTGAACTCTTGATCGTGGTCACGCCGAGGCGCTGCACGTCTTCGGGCAGGCGCGGCAACGCTTGCGCCACCCGGTTCTGCACCAGTTGCTGCGCCTTGTCGGGATCGACGCCCAGGGCGAAATTCACCGTGATCGTCAGGTTGCCGTCGCTGTTGGCCTGCGACTGCATGTACAGCATGTTTTCCACGCCGTTGATGGATTCCTCCAGCGGCGCCGCAACGGTCTCGGCAATCACTTTCGGATTGGCACCCGGGTATTGCGCGCGCACCACCACCGAGGGCGGCACCACTTCCGGGTATTCGGAAATCGGCAACTTGAACACCGACAGCACGCCGGCAAGCAGGATCAGCACCGACAGCACGCCGGCAAAGATCGGGCGGTCGATGAAAAATTTCGAGATATTCATGGAGGGAGCTTCCTTGTGATCAGCCGTGCGTCTTGGCGACGCGTTTGTCGGCAACGGTCGCCGCTACGCCGGCATTTGGCGGCGGCGTGGGCACGGCCGTGGTCATGGCAACGTCGATCGGCTTGATCACCTCGCCGGGCCGCGTACGCTGCAGGCCGTTGACGACAATGCGCTCGCCGGCCGTGAGTCCGCGCTCGATCACGCGCAGTCCGTCCTGCAGCGCACCGACCTGCACTTGGCGATAGGCCGTGCGATTGTTCTCGTCGAGCACCAGGACAAAACGCTTGTCCTGATCGGTGCCGATAGCCTTTTCGTCGATCAGCAGCGCCTGGTGCGGCGTGCTGCTGCCCAGCCGCACGCGGGCATACAGCCCCGGCAGCAGCAGGCCGTCCGGATTATCGAAGACCGCCCGTACGCGTATCGTTCCCGACGAGGTATCCAGCCGGTTGTCGACCGAGCTGATGCGCCCTTCGCGCGGGAAACCCGTCTCGTCGGCAAGCCCGAGGAAGGCAGGAACCACGGCGCCGGCTTCGCCCTTGCGGCTGCGTGCCGGATTGATGAATTTCAGGAAGCTTTGCTCGTCCACATCGAACGAGGCATAAATGTGCGCAACCGACACCAGCGTGGTCAGCGGCTGTGAGGACGCGCCCGCCGCCACCACGTTGCCTTCGGTGACTTCGGCGCGCGAGACGCGGCCGCTCACCGGCGCGGTGATCTGCGTATAGCCCAGATTCAGCCGGGCGGAATCCAGCGCCGCCTGCGCCGCCTGCAGATTGGCGGCGGCCTCGCGTGCGGCATTCTGCTTCTCGTCGTGATCGCGCTGCGAAACGGCGTTGTCGGCCAGCAAGCGTTCGCTGCGCGCCAGATCGCTCGCGGTATAGGCCGCGCGTGCCTGCGCGGCTTCCAGTTGCGCCTTGGCGCGGTTCACCTCGGCGGCATACGGACGCGGATCGATGCTGAACAGCACATCGCCCTTGTTCACCAGCGCGCCGTCCTTGAAGTGCACGGCCGTCAGCGTGCCGGAAACCAGCGGACGGATTTCGATGCGGTCCACCGCCTCCAGCCGGCCCGAATAACTCTGCCAGTCGGTGATGTTGCGACTGACCACGGTGGCGACTTCGACGGCCATGGCCTGCGGCGCGGTGACAGGCGGGTTTTTGGCATTGTTGGCATAGACATGCAGCGCGGCGAAGCTGCCGATGGCAATGAGCACCGCGGCGCTGGCGGCGGTCAGGACAAAGCGTTTGCGCGATTGAGTCATGTTGATCTCCTCAAGCTGTTTGACTTGGAAAAAAGGGGAAACAGAGACTTGAGGACGAATAGCGCCCATAGCCATTCGTCGCATCTGTTCGGGAATGCCTGAATCATGGGTGTTTCGTACATCAGGATAAAGACATATAATTCGGCAACACTAGTCGAACAATCGGAACAATGTCGTCATCTGGGCCGAGAAAATCAGGTAGGTTTTGTGCAAGCAGGAAGGAGCCGCCATGGACCGTTTTCAGGCAATGCAAGTGTTTACCCGCGTGGTGGATGCCAACAGTTTCACCGCTGCCGCCGATAATCTCGGGCTGCCGCGCACCACGGTGACCACCACAATCCAGGGGCTGGAGCGGCATTTACAGATACGCCTGCTCAACCGGACGACCCGTAAAATCTCCCTCACGCCCGACGGCGCGGCTTACTACGAGCATTGCCGGCGCATTCTCACCGATCTGGAAGACACCGAATCCTCGTTCCATGCCGTGGCCAAGACCCCCAAGGGACGCTTGCGCATCGACGTGCCAGCCTCGATCGGGCGGCTGATCCTGATTCCGCGTTTGAGCGAATTTCATCAACGTTATCCGGAAATCGAGCTGGCGATCGGCATGGGAGATCGGCCGGTCGATCTGGCCGGCGAAGCGGTTGACTGCGTGATCCGGGTGGGGGAGCTGCAGGATTCGTCGATGGTGGCGCGCCGCATCGGTATTTTTCAACACATCCTGTGCGCGGCCCCCGCCTATCTGGCCCGTCACGGCGAACCGCGCAATCTTGAAGAACTGCAGCAACACCGGGCCGTGCATTATTTTTCCAGCCGGACCGGGCGCATTTACGACTGGGAAGTCATCATCGATGGCGAAACGGTGGAGCTGAAGATGCAGGGCAGCGTCTCGGTCAACGATAGCGATGCCTATGTGGATTGCGGCCTGCAGGGCTTAGGCCTCATCATGCCGTCGCGCTTCATGGTGCAGCGCCATCTGGAATCGGGCGCCCTGATCGAAATTCTGCCCCGGCTGACCCTGCCGACCATGCCGATCTCGGTGGTCTATCTGCACAACCGCCATCTCTCGCCCAAGGTGCGCGCTTTCGTCGACTGGGTAAGCGAATTGTTCAGCGCTTGCTCCCTGCTCAGCGGCAGTCATGCCGAGGATCAGCCGTCCTGCGCGTTTGCCGGCAAACCCGGCGCGCACACGCTGCGCACACTGATCGAGCAGCAGAATATGGCCGAAAGGGTACTCTGAGAATCAGCCACCGCCGGGAACAGCGGGCAGAGCACTAAATGTCGAATGATATAGAAAATTAAAAATGCGTCAGGTTGGTGAAAAACCAATGCCGCAGATGATCAAAAACCCCGAAAGGTTTTTTTGGTTGGCGCCCCTGGTTAGTGAGTAATTAAACTGGGGGTTGGACCAATTTCTTCGAAACAATTCTAACCCGCCCTCTTTACTGGTTTTCAGTGCTTGTTTTAGTACTCAGACAAAAGGAGATGAGAAGAGCTAGGCCTCCGAGGATTGGGAGCGGAAGGCTGTACAAAGCAATAACTCCCGCCAAGATGCGTACAGTCGTTACTTTATGGCCACTGAGTTTGACTAATATTGCTATCCACAGAGCCATCTTAATCACTATGGATGTTACAAATTTGCTTACAAATTGCGTATATGCATCCATATTTGAGGGGGCAGGAAACCCAAACGCCGAAGAAATACCTTTTGCATATGGCGATTGCGTGAATTGCACTGAGAAGAAGAACGCGCCTGCTGAAATTACCAGTAAACCTATACCAATCCAGCAGATGACACGCATTACCGTGGGCAAATGATTTTTCATGTTTCCGTTCTTTCCGTTTGTATAAAAAGAAAAATGTTGTTATGGCGCTATTTGTTTACAGGGATTTGATAAAAGGGAGGGGCTTTGTTGCACACATCCAATTTGGATTGAACCGCCCTTTATCCCAGACAGATTTACAGCATACTGACTCATTAATTCCTGATATGCCTCATGGTCACAGCCAGGTAGGCCGGGTTTCGTAGGGCGGCGTTCCCATCGGGAACCCGCGCGGGGCAATGTTTGAAACACAAAACCATTTCAATGGATTGCGGTGGTTCTTTGTTTAGCCTTCGGCTATCGGAATTCGGTGGGTTACGCCTCACTGAGGCTAACCCACCCTACCATTGGGCTTTCTTCGTGGTTTGTCTCGGTGGGGTCCGTCCGCTCGGGCACATTCCCGCCTCTGGCATTGCGCTGAAACCTTATCCTCTATTACGGCTGAATTTTTCAGGGCCGTAGGGCGCACTCGAAGCGTAGCGCAGTGCGCCGGATAAGTGGCGATGGAACTTTGCTTAGCCTTCGGCAACCATGATTTGGTGGGTTACGCTTCGCTTTGAACCCACCAATTGGGCTTTCTTCGTAGTTTGTCTCGGTGGTGTCCGTCCGCTCGGGCACATTCCCGCCTCTGGCATTGCGCTGAAACCTTATCCTCTATTACGGCTGAATTTTTCAGTTTCTATGGCACCCGACACGAAAGGCGCCAAGCGGGATCAGGCCTTGCCGGGCGAAGGCTCTGTGCCCTGATGGCGCGAGGATGTCGCCACGAGCAGACTGCAGGGCAGGTGGTCCATCAACTTGCTCCCGACCGACCCCTGGAACCAGCGCGCGAGCAGGCCCTTGCCGGAATAGCCGAGCACCACGAGGTCGGCTTCGATTTCATGGGCATAGGCGGCAATTTCGGCGGCCGGTTGGCCATAACGAACGCAAGTGACTACGGTCATGCCCTGGCGGCGCAACGGTTCGGCAATCGCTGCATCGCTGCGCTCAAGATCCTGCTGGGCCTGGCCCATCACGTCTTCGGTGCCGACCGCCTCGGCGATGGCCATGCCGCCACCGATGGTCACGACGCTGAGCAAGTGAAGTTCCGCCTGGCAAAGCCTGGCCAGCTCGGTCGCTTGCGCCAAAGCACCGGTACAAAACGTGGTGCCATCGTAGGCCAGCAATATCTTCCGGTACATATCTGCCTCTTCAGTGAATGTGTTCACGCGCGCCAAACTACCGGGCGAGATTCCTGGCAATAATGCTTTGCGCCGCGGCGTCCGCTTCCTGCATCGGTTGGTTCAATGCCTGGGTAGCATAGACCGGTACCAGCGGCATGGCGCTGCCCAATGCCGTGCCATCCCGATGATGGGTATCGATCGTCACCACAGTGGAAAGCCCGATGCGCAAGGGATGCGCCGCCAATTCCTTGGGATCAAGCGAAATACGTATGGGCAAACGCTGCACCACCTTGACCCAGTTCCCCGTGGCATTTTGCGCCGGCAGCAAGGCAAAAGCACTGCCCGTTCCGGCCGACAAGCCGGCGACCTTGCCGTGATATTCCACCTTGCTGCCATAGGCATCGGCCTCGACCTTCACCGGCTGGCCGACGCGGATGTTGCCGAGATCGGATTCCTTGAAGTTGGCATCCACCCACAACTGGTCCAGCGGAACGATCGATAACAGGGTCATGCCCGGCGTGATATGCGCGCCGACCTGGACATTGCGTTTGGCCACATAGCCGGACACAGGCGCCAGAATCGCATTACGCCGCAAGGCGAGCCAGGCCTGGACAAAATCCGCCTTGGCCGCCAGCAAGTCCGGGTGCTTGGTCAGATCGACGCCGACCAGCCCGGCTTGCGCGGCAGCGGCCTGTTTCTGCGCAACATCCAGCGCGGCCCGCGCATCTTCAACGACCTGTTTGGCATGGGTGATATCTTCGGCCGAAAGCGTATGGTCGGCCGCCAGCGGCATCCGCCGGGCCAGATCATCCTCGGCCTTTTGCAGATTGATCTTGCGTTGCTGGATCGTCGCCGCGTATTGCCCGATGGCGGCATAGCGTTCGCGCAATTGCAATACTGTCACCCCCAGCCGCGCTTCGGCCTGGCGCAGCGCCACTTCGGCATCCACCGGATCAAGCTTGATCAATTCCGCGCCGGCCTTGACCAGTTGCGTTTCGTCGGCACCAATCTCCTGCACGCTGCCGGTCACTTGCGAAGTCAGCATGACCTGATTGCCGCCAACATACGCATCATCGGTCTGTTCTTGTTGCGATAACACCAGCAGGTAATAAATGCTGCTGCCGATGGCAACAAGAATAAACAGCAGAGTGGAACCCAGCAAAAGCCATTTGCGCTTGATGCCGTTCGTGTTGAGCGGAGTGTTTGTTGTCGTCATTTTCCGTCTTCCAGTTTAGTGTTTGAGGGCCGAGGTCTGCGCGGTTTGTCCCGCCCGATAACCGCCCCCTAATGCCTTGATCAAGGCCACATCGCTCAGCAGTTGCTGATTCTTCAGTTGCAGGCTGGCATCTTCCTGTTCGAATGCGGCTAGCTGAGCAGCCAATAAGGTGCTGCGATCCGCCACGCCTTGCCTGAAGCGCGCTTCGGTGCTACGCAGCAAGGCATAGGTAGCAGCCGCGGCTGCGGCCTGTTCCCGGGTCTGGATTTCCAGTCCCTGCACCGTGATTCCTGCCTGTGCCACTTCGCGCACTGCTACAAATACGGACTGGTTATAGTCCGCGATCATTTCATTGCGCTGGGTGCGGGCCACGCCAAGGCGGGCTTGCAAGCGGCCGCTATCGAACAAGGGCAGGGTCAGCGCCGGCCCGATAAACAGCGTGCGGCTCGGCGCGGACAGCAGCGTATCCAGCGACAGGGAATCGAGCCCGATCATGCCGGTGAGATTGATATCCGGATAAAACGCCGCCTGGACTACGTCGATCTTGCTGAGCGAGGCTTCAACGCGCCAGCGTGCAGCTTGCAGATCGGGACGGCGCGCCAGCAATTCGATGCCCAGGTTCGCGGGCAGGGCCGGCGGCATTGCCGGCAACGCATGCGGCGCCAACTCAACCAAGGCATGGTTATCCGCCCCGAGCAAGGCCCGCAAGGCTTCAAGCTCGCGGCCGCATTGCGCCTCAAGCGCTGCATACTGTCGGTTGATATTGGCCAGTTCGGCTTCGGCGTTGCGCTGCTCATCGATGGAAGCGAGTCCATGCGCAATGCGCTTGATCTTGTCCGTTACCAGATCGCGCTGCGCGGTACGAATCTTCTGCAAGTTGGCCAGGCGTGCCCAGCCGGCCTGCAGGTTGAAGTAACTCTGCGCCACGGCAGCGGCCAGGGTTTGTTCCGCTTGCGCATATTCCGCTTGCCGCGCGTTGACCTCGCCCACGGCCGCAGCGATCGCGGAGCGATGTTTGCCCCACCAGTCGAAGTCATAACTGGCCTTGGCCTGCAGCGTGGATTCGGTGAAATAGCCGCCACCGATCGGTGGCGGGTACAGGCCGTTGGCCGAGTAGCGTTGGCGGTTGCTGGCCGCATCGAGCGACACATTCACTCCCTGATCGGCCGAATCCAGCTTGAGCGCCGCCCGGGCCGAAGCGATGCGCACCGCGGCAACCTGCAGCGAAGGCCCCTTGTTCAACGCCTGGGCAATTAGCCGGTTCAACTGTTCGTCAGCATAGCCGGTCCACCATTGCGCCTTGGGCCAGCCGCTCTGCGCCAGTTTTATGTTTGCAGCAAGCTCAATCCGCGTCACGTCCTGCTGTGCGAGGGCATCTTGATCGGCGGGAATTTGGGCACAGCCGGCCAGACCCAGCAGCATGATGCTCAAGCAGCCCATGAAGCGGTTTTTTGAAAAATGCATAGTCAAAGAATCCTGTCGGTAAACAGTTAAACGCATCCTTGTTT
>JARLJJ010000277.1 GCA_031291275.1 Formivibrio sp. | reverse complement strand
GCGCGCGTGCCGCTGGGCTTGCTAGAATCGTCAATCCGAAAGCTGTCACGAGCAGCAGTGCCATCCATGGTACAACGGCGCGCCGCGCCGCACTCATAAACTGTGCAGAATTTGTCATAACCATCTCCTTCGAAATTCTGAATCCCGTCGGGCTCCGAACTGTCTGCCATTGCGGGGCCAAATTCGCTTTAATCATGCTCCATCGTGCAAGAGGCGAGCTCTGGGCCGCCGAGACCAGCACCACCCTGGTTTACATGCAATTCAATGGTTTGGCCTGGAAGAAATCCTATCGATCCACTCAAATCAGTAATGTCCCTAGGGGGACTGCAACTATGCCCAAAGTTCACGCTCAAAGAGCCCATTGGGGGAGGGCCACCGTTCTGGTACACGCTGATCGTCACAGTAAGGCCGGAGCCTGGACACGCTGTCACATAGCAGTGCATGTTCTTGACGGTAAGTGCTCGCGGCACTGCCACTTCCGCATTGACGTGTGTGGTTGTCAAATTGGTGCTTCCGCCGAATGGTGCGAAGTAGGTGTCTGCAGGGGAAGTAGGCATGATGCCTATGCCTCCCAAACCGAAGACAAACATTCCAGTAGCCGGACTTGCTGGCGTAATATCCATTGCGATGCTGACGATGTTCGCGCTCGAACCGCTCGTGTTGTTGTTCTTTAATTCCAGGTCAAGCCAGTCGTTTGCTGATCCCATAAGGTGATGCGCGTTATCACACCACGTACCGCTGCCACCGCCGCCAGGAATCGAAACTGCAGGCTGGGGTGACGGGTAACCGCCATTTTGGCGCAGTTTGACTGTCAGCGGATTACTGACAGGCTGAGATGAGCTGGTATAAACGCACAGGCCCTGTACAGTGTAGGCAAACGGCATCACCGTGTACGCAAGATTCTCGGGACCACTGTTGGTCCACCCTGTTTTCTGGGAAAAGCTGGTGTAGTAAGTTAGGCCGCCGGGCACTGTCCCGCTATAGTACGTTCCGAGCACCGTATCTGCAGTTCCTATGAGGCTGGCGGCAAAGCCATTCACTGTGGCGAAAGTCGAGCCATTCGGGGCTGGGGTGTTAACAGCTTGGAAGCTGATCGGATTTCCCGCAGACACGTAAAACGGCGGGGCATTCGAAACAGGAGTCCCGGGGGCCTGTCCAGGCGCAATGCTGAACACGATAGGAGAGACCTGCGCTGAACCTCCGCTGAAGTAGATGGGCTGCATCTGCATTGGCGCACTACCATTGTTGTTGCTGGTGTTAAGGGTGAACTGACCAAGCCATGCCTCAAGGGGAAATACAGTGAACGGCACGGCGGGAGAGCCAGTAACAGAAGTATCGGAGAACAAAGGATAATATATGTTCGTGCCCATCGTGCCACCGAATGTGCTGGCGGTGGTGTTGCTGAGCCCGACTATGCCCCCAAACTTGTCCGCATTCGGTATGCCCGTAACGTTGGAGGGGGAATCAATACCAACAGCCAAGCGCAGGTAGTTGAATGGGTTTGACGTAGTGCCTAAGTTACCTCCGAGATAAGTCTGCCTATAAAGCGTCTTGTTAGGCATATCATATATGCCATTCGAATAGCTCGCGCCGTTCACATCAAAAACAGCAGGACTAATCAGAGTGCCATTCATGTACAACGTGTCGATCTGCGTTATGTCATTCCAAACGGAGCCGGTGTCGGTAATATAGGTTCCATGCTGACAGGCGCCCACGTCGGATGTTTCGTAAGAGATCAGGTTGCCTACGGCGTTACCAGTAAGTCCAAATACGCCTTGGTAGGCGCAGAACGTACTGTTGGCAAGACCGTATGTATTCTGTTCTGCGTTCACGGCCACGAAGGTATTGCCGTAAGTTGGGTGCATTGAGTCGCTGGAATGAAGCTCAATCGCATAGTTGGGCTTATTTGCATCGGTAAAATCCCCCCTGATATATCGAACGTTAATACCGTTAGCATCTTCACTCAAAAGCATCCACTTCTTGATGTTCTGGAAATACAGGTCCTGGATGTGGTTGTCCCCGTAGCCGCAGAAGTCGGAGTTGGGTGGAAGAAGAGGATTCGCGTTGGGACCGGGGGCACAGTTTATCTGTCCGGCAACGCCAAAGTAAATGCCGTCGTTAACGGGGCAGGGCCCTGAGTGGACGCAATTAGTAGGGGAGCTATTTGCGGCTGTCATGCCTACGAATATCACATGATCCAAATAAGGAACCGATGCGGTATACAACATGAATGTCGTGCTGGTCGCGTCGTCAAGTACCTCTAGATTTTGAAGGCCACAGGTACCTGCATATAGGCATTGAATGTGCGCCACGGCGCTGCTATTGATCATGTGCAGACCGGAACTCGGTTTGGGCACAGCGCCGGTGTTCCAACCGGGAGCACCGGAACCAGCGATGATGACATTGGCTGGCAGCACCAAGTCGCAACTAGACAGCTTGGTAAATTTGGGCCCCAGGGGTAACTGAATAATGCCTCCGCCAGCCGCGGCGACTATACCGAGCAATCCGGTTGTGGGCGTACCAAAGACACCGCAATTGTCAGTGAAGTCATCTGCTACCATCCCATACAAAGCACCGTAATACACGGGAAGTTGAGAGCACGCTACGCCAGGGATTAGCACGACAGCTAAGAGTACCGCAAATCGTTTCATCGAAGGCCTCTTTCGCTTCGACTGCCCGTTGAACCGTGTCGCAACAACTTGACATGACTGGATCGGGAATGCCCCTCACCAGCCTAATGGGGGGAACCATTGCCTGCGGATGACGGAAGTTTACCCCCCCCCCCCGGCACTCTGTCAATAGCGGGCGATGTGTCGATACGCACGGCGGCACTAATGTTCCTCGCATTCCCACATTTGCCAAACCAGAAGGCAATGATCAGCCACCCGACCACCCGTGCCGCCCCATCTGTCCCG
>JARLJJ010000276.1 GCA_031291275.1 Formivibrio sp. | reverse complement strand
TTCTTTCTGCTTTTTCATTATTGTCGGCGCACACAAGAATCCGACCCTTTGGAAATATCCGGCTTGGTCTTTCAAACTTGGTAGGTTAGTCAAAAAAATACAGAAGTCTCAGTCAGAGGTTTTTTATTTGTCCGCAGAGTCATCAAGTAAGGACTCCGTAGTCATCACCAGTAGCTGCCAGATTGCAACTGCCGGTGCAAAGTAACCCCGCGGAGTTTCGCGAGCACCTTTCAAAAAACCTTCAATAAATTCGAGCACAGGAACTCCATACAGATATACAGAACAATTCAACCTATAAGATTTCTGCTCAGTATTCAAGTGATGCAACCTATCCTTGGTACGTTTAGTGGTTCATCGCGCTACACTTCGGCTTTGTTCATGGTTATGGCTGCGGCGTCACAGGCAAAAGCTGCTGGGATCGCTTAACTGAAGCCTATGTGGTTTTAATCGCTCTTTTTAGTCTGGTACGCTCCCACACGAACACACCGGGGATAGATGGGCCTGACCGTGGAGACGCCAGGAAATTGAAAAATACTTGGTCTTGCGGCCAAGTATTTTTTATTTGTGACGGTGATTTTGACCTGTACTTGATGGCGGTAACGTCGCGCCAGATTTGTCACGATTTTGCACGATGTTTGTCACTGCACTGGTTAATCAAAAAGCCGCATTTCGCGGCTTTTTTGTCACTGAAATTCACCCAAGTTAAAACAATCCACCCGCCGTTCCGGCATCCCAGGTACAGATCACCAGTTCGTGACATATCCTGACAGTCATAGACGCGCCCATCTCGACCACAAACCTGTTGTTCGCTGAATTTTTGTGCAAACGCGGGCGTTGCCAAATAGCCAAGGCGCAACTGATGGCTATAGAAAGTTTCGATGTATTCCTGAATCGAAGTTTCGGTTTCCAACTGGGAGAGGTAACGCTGAGGGTGAACCAGTTCATTCTTCAAACTACCCTAGAAGTTTTCTATTGGCACATAGTCGTAGCAAATCCCTCTCGATAAAGGCGCTACCTATTCGGACTGCGCGACCTTTTCCACCAGCACATCGACGATAGCGGGATCGGCCAGCGTGGTGATGTCGCCCAGACTATCGAGCTCGCCGGCGGCAACCTTGCGCAGGATGCGGCGCATGATTTTCCCCGAGCGGGTTTTGGGCAGGCCCGGTACCACCACGACCCGGTCGGGGATGGCGAGCGCGCCAATGTGATGGCGACATTCGTTTTTGAGTTCACCCACTAAATCGGGCGATTCTTCATAGCCTTCGCGCAGGATCACATAGGCAAAAATAGCCTGACCTTTGATTTCATGCGGATAACCGACCACGGCAGCTTCTGCACACGCCGGATGCGAAACCAGCGCACTTTCGACTTCGGCCGTGCCCATCCGGTGCCCGGAGACATTGATCACATCATCGACTCGGCCAGTGATCCAGTAGTAGCCGTCTTCGTCGCGCTGGCAACCGTCGCCGGTGAAGTAATAGCCGGGGAACGGACGCAGGTAGGTATCCAGAAAACGCTGGTGATCGCCCCAGATCGTGCGCGCTTGCGAGGGCCAGGAGTGCGGCAGAACCAGTAACCCGCTCACCCCGTTACCCTCGATCGGCTGACCTTTTTCATCGAGCACGGCCGGGCGGATACCTGGCAAGGCAAAGGTGGCCGAGCCGGGCTTGAGGTCGACCACGCCGGGCAGCGGCGAAATCATGATGCTGCCGGTTTCGGTTTGCCACCAGGTATCGACAATGGCGCAGCGCTCATGGCCCACCAGCTTGTGGTACCAGAGCCAGGCTTCCGGGTTGATCGGCTCGCCGACCGAACCCAGCAGCCGCAGCGAGGACAGATCGTATTTGCGCGGCCAGGCATCGCCTTCGCGCATCACGGCGCGGATTGCGGTCGGTGCGGTATAGAACACGTTGATCTTCAGCCGCTCGACCATTTCCCAGTAACGGCCGGCATCTGGCCAGGTGGGAACGCCCTCGAACATCAGCGTGGTGCAGCCATTGGCCAGTGGGCCATAGACCACATAGCTGTGCCCGGTAATCCAGCCCACATCGGCCACGCAGGCATAGACCTCACCGGGCCGCACATCGAAAACCAGCGCGTGCGACAGGCTGGTCTGCACCATGTAACCGCCGGTGGCGTGCGCCAGCCCCTTGGGCTTGCCGGTCGAGCCCGAGGTATAGAGCAGGAACAGGATATCTTCGCTATCCATTTCCTCGCATGGGCAATACGGTCGCTCGCAGGCCAGCAAGTCATGCCAGTGCAGATCGCGCCCTTCAACCCAGGACTGCTTGGTCCCCGTGCGCGAAAACACCACCACATGCCGCACACCCGGGCACTGCGGCACCGCTTCATCGACGATCCGCTTGAGCTGGATGCGCTTGCCGGCGCGTACCCCTTCATCGGCGGTAATGACGATGGCGCAATCGGCATCCTGAATCCGGTCGCGCAGCGAATCGGCGGAAAACCCGGCAAATACCACGGAATGGATGGCACCGATCCGCGCGCAGGCTAGCATTGCCACTGCCGCTTCCGGCACCATCGGCATATAGATCGCGACCCGGTCGCCCTTGCGCACGCCCAGACGCTTCAAGGCATTGGCGAGGCGGCAGACCTCGGCATGCAGTTGGCGATAAGTCAGTGTGCGCCCCACGCCCGGCGTATCGGATTCCCAGATGATCGCCATCTGATCGCCGCGTGTTTCCAGATGCCGGTCCAGGCAATTCCAGCTGGCATTGAGCTTGCCGCCAAGGAACCAGGAAATATACCCGTCGGCAAAACTGGAACCATTAACCTGGTAAAAATCGCGAAACCAGCCAATCCGTTCGCGGGCTTGCTCCGCCCAGAATGCATCGGAGTCCGCATTAGCCTTGGCCATCAGCGCGGACCAGTGAGCGGGATCGGTAAAACCGGTGTGCCCATCGGCTTGGGAAGCAGCGAGGAACAGGGCTGGAGAAGAGGACATACCAAAGCTCCGGATAGGCTGAGATGAGAGTCGAATTCCGCCAGCGCAGGCGCTTAGCCCCGACAGCGGTTCAACCCAGAATAGCGTAAACAATTACCATTATCAAATTGATGTACGAACTGATTTACCATGTTTCTGGTGATAGATTTGGCATTCCGTAGTTTTGGCTTTTTTGCGTGATGGTTGGCCTGATTCGCATGAACATAATAAAACTTAAGATTTCAAACGTTCGAACAATGACATAAGCCGAATGTTGGCGATGCTGGTTTGGAAGTAACCAGCCAATAGTACGGAACTCCGTGGAGACGCCAAAAAATTGAAAAATACTTGGTTTTATGGTCAAGTATTTTTCATTTGTGACGGTGATTTTGGCCAGTTCTGATAACGGTAACGTCGCGCCAGATTTGTTACGATTTTGCACGGTACTTGTCACCGCGCCAGTTAATCAAAAAGCCGCGAAAGCGGCTTTTTTGTCATTGAAAGCAAGCTGGATTAAATGCATTTGGCGGTGGCTTACTTCCCTTTGTATTCAATGTGTGATGTCATTTCCGCTATCGCCAGCGAGAGTGCTTTCTCTGCACCTGCTTTGTCTGCCGCATAATCAGCGAAATCTGTCCATTCGCCATACTGTAACTGCCAACCAGTTAGAGATTCATTCCTTAAATACATCTACCCGACCAATCACACCTGGTCGAGCAGCATGATCAACATCAATCTGAATGCCTGGAAAAAAATCCCGTCCCAACACCAAAAAACCATCGAGGCCATTGCGGCTCGGTTGGAGCCAGAGTTCTGGGCTGTTTCCGCCCAAGCCGACATAGACAGTGTGAAAAAATTGACGGCGCAAGGGATGGAGATCGTGCCGGTTTCAGCATCCATGCGATCAGAAATCCAAAAGCGAACCAAACCGTTGCTGGATGAGTATTTGCAGCGGACCCCGGCCGCAGTGCCAATCATTAAACGCTATCTGATGGCTTCCGGGACAACTAAACCGTGAGAGACAACACCAGCGAAGTTGCAGCCACCAGCGTGTTCTTTATTCTGAAGTATTTCAGAGACTAAACCGCACACGCAAACTCCGCGCCAAGTCATCGTCGCCAGGCGGGTTGCGATGGGTGTTTTCCAGGTAGATTTTCTTCTCGTTCTCCGGCATCAAGAATTCTTTGTGCCAGAGGAAATAATCCGGGTTATCCCCAAACATGCGCAGATATTTGCGTAGCGCATCCACCGTGTACAGGGTGCTGCGGATATTGGTCAGCCAATCCGCGCGGAAGAAATGTTTCCATTTACCGTGCTCGGCCTCGGCCATCGCTTCCAATCCTTCCTGGTAGGCCCACAGCGATTGGGATGCCAGCACGAATGCCTGAGGATGCCGACCTGCAAGATGTTCCAAAATGCTCCGGCACAGCAGTGCCAGTCCCCGGCAACCTGAATCATGCAATTGCACTTGAAACAGAAGAAAATCCCGGAAAAACCGGGCTTCTGCAGCGCAGAGTTGTTGCGCTGTCTGCTGGCACCGGGCAATAAGCTGTGACCATTGGCTTGTCGCGGATTGGCATCGCCCAAGAAACCACGTTACCTGTTCAGGAAATGGCACATATCCTGTTGCCCAACGCAGATCATCAGCAGGGTTATCGGTCTCGCTTCGCATCAGGTGTCCGATCAGGGAGCGTGCGGGATGATGGTAGAACTCGTCTCCGGCTTTGTCGTCCTCGTGCGGTCCGTACTGAATCGCTGCGGTGAAGTAACGCTGCATGCAGGCTGCGGCCTGTTGTGGCGCCGAGGAAAAGTATTTCCTGGAAAAATCCGTCAAGCAAGTTTGTGCATCCGCATGGCCTTGCTGCCACAGGCGACTGACCAGATCGAGGGTGAAGAGGTGCGGCCTGATGTTGCCGCAATTAAGCAACAGCATTTCATCGGTGCCACTGGCAAACGCTTTTTCCAACTCGCTGGCGATTATCGCCGGCGCCACGGGCAACATGACCAGATGGCTGGAAGCCTGCAGGTCGTGGAACGTGGCGTGGTAATACAGGCCGTGCGGAGGTGTATCGCCAGCAACTGGCAATGAAGGTACGCGCAAGTTGTGATCGCCTTGCCGACGCGACACCATCTTGCCATAGCCATTGTCCGACCAGATCTTGATGACGCCCTCTGGCAAAGAGATATGCCCCTGGCGGTAGAGTTCGGTGATTTCGCCGTATAGATAGGTCAGGCAAGGCGGGTTGGGGACCCGCTCGCTCAGCATCTTGTATTGGCGTTGGATCACTCGGCTGATCAGTTCGCCGCGCTGTGCCGGCGTGGCGTAGGAGGGGTCCTGCTCCCAGAACGGGCAGTCGCCTTGCCCGCGAAAGCCCAGTACCCAAACCAGTTTACGGTCTTTTTGCCGCTCGATGGCTTCCAGCCAGAGCGCTTCGAACAAGGCCGCATTGCGGTCGTAGCTGGCTTCGCAATCGGGATGGATACGGAAGAACATCTCAGCGCCCAAGGGTTCCGCATGATGATGTGTCACGTAGAGACCCATCTCGGCAGCGAGCTGCCAGTGGCATCCCGCACGGGGCAGATCCGTGCCGGGAATCACCAGATTGCCACCACAGCGCAGCAGCGTTTCAAATACGGGCTGCCAGATTTCTCGGGGGGGCGGGTAGGTGTCGGTCCAGCCGATCAGGCAGACTTCATCATTAACGAACCAACCCCGATAGCGCACCCTGGCTTGCGGTGAATGGTAGTTGTTGATCGGGATTTCGATGGCGTCGCGTGCAAGTGGTTCCCGTTCATTCCAGAACCAGAACGGGTCGACCCCAAGGTAATGCAGGCCGTACACCAGCCCGAGATCATCCGCGCTGGTTAGCGTAACAACCGCTTGGTCCGCTTCATTGGCAAAGGAGATGTTGAATGACTCTGGCTCAAAAACCGGGACTGGATTCGCATAAACGATTCTGACCTGGGCTTGCCCAGAGTCTACGATGCTCGGCACATTCCCGAAGACCTTGGAGAAATCGCGGGCAAAGATAGCCAGCCCATGCTGCAAGGCGGAAGAAGGCGTGTCTGGAATAGAAAAAGGGGTATTTCTGTGCAACACGAACATGACTGGGTGCATCAGGATTGCCATCCTCGATCTGTGAGAAAGGGATAAAACAAGAATTCAGAAACCAACAGACCATTCAATGTCCAGGACCCATGTCCCTGTTTGAGCGCCCTAATCAGTATGTAGCGTATCAGGAGGAGTGGCAGCGTTTGTTCTGCAGGTTCTCAGGGATGCTTTCCATTGGCGCTTAATTGTAACAGTTGCCTCTTGGCAAGTTGTTTAGCTCGGGCGCAAAAAAAACGCCGACGGGGGAGGACCGTCGGCGAATTCGAGGAGAGAGTGTCACTTGGGTGACTATTGGTCGTCTGATTACTGCGCGCTGGCCTTTTCGATGAGATACGTTTCCACATAAGGCCGGCCGTAGAAACTATCGAGCAACATCTGCTTCAATTCCGAGATCAGCGGGAAGCGCGGGTTGGCTCCGGTGCACTGGTCGTCGAATGCTTCCTCGGCCAGCGAATCCACCTTGGCCAGGAAGTCGGTTTCCGATACCCCGGCACCCTGGATCGAACTCGGGATGCCCAGTTCAGCCTTCAAGGCATCGAGCCATGCAACCAACTGGTCGATCTTGTCGTCGTCGGTTTTGCCGCTGAAGCCCAGCGCACTTGCCACTTCGGCGTAGCGGCACTTGGCAATCGGCCGGTCGTACTGGCTGAACGCAGTCTGCTTGGTCGGGATGTCGACCGAGTTGTAGCGGATCACGTTGCAGATCAGCAAAGCATTGGCCAGACCGTGCGGGATGTGGAACTCCGCGCCGATCTTGTGCGCCATCGAGTGGCACACGCCGAGGAAGGCGTTGGCAAAGGCAATCCCGGCCAGGGTGGCGCCGTTATGCACTTGTTCACGCGCTTTCTGGTTCTTGGCGCCTTCGGCATACGAGGCCGGCAGGTATTGCTTGAGCAGTTTCAATGCTTGCAGGGCCTGGGCATCGGAGAACTCGTTGGCCATGACCGAGACATACGCTTCCAGCGCGTGGGTGATCGCGTCGACGCCACCGAAGGCGGTCAGGCTTTTCGGCAGATTCATCACCAGGTTGGCGTCGATGATGGCGATGTGCGGGGTCAGCTCATAATCGGCAATCGGGTACTTCACGCCGGTCTTCTCGTCGGTCACCACGGCGAACGGGGTGACTTCGGAACCGGTGCCCGAGGTGGTCGGCACGGCGACCAGCACGGCTTTGCCGCCCATCTTGGGGAAGGTGTAGATGCGCTTGCGGATATCCATGAAGCGCAGCGCCAGATCTTCGAAGTGCACTTCCGGATGTTCGTACATCACCCACATGATCTTGGCCGCATCCATCGGCGAACCGCCGCCAATGGCGATGATGGCATCGGGCTGGAAGGCATTCATCATGTGCACGCCCTTGCGCACCACTTCCAGTGTCGGATCGGCTTGCACTTCATGGAACACTTCGACCGTCATGCCCAGTTGCTTGAGGATGCGGATCGCTTCGTTGCAGAAGCCGCCGTTGAACAGGTAGGCGTCGGTGACGATGGCGGCGCGCTTCTTGCCGGCCAGGTCTTCCAGGGCGAACGGCAGCGAACCGCGACGGAAGTAGATCGACTTGGGCAGTTTGTGCCACAGCATGTTCTCGGCCCTCTTGGCGACAGTCTTCTTGTTGATCAGGTGCTTCGGTCCGACGTTCTCGGAGATCGAGTTGCCGCCCCAGGAGCCGCAACCGAGGGTCAGCGACGGCGCCAGCTTGAAGTTGTACAGGTCGCCAATGCCGCCTTGCGAGGACGGGGTGTTGATCAGGATACGGGCGGTCTTCATGCGATCGCCGAAATGGCGGATACGCGCGGCTTGCTGGTCCTGGTCGGTGTAGAGCACCGAGGTGTGGCCGATGCCACCGAGCGCGATCAGCGCTTCGGCCTTGACCACCGCGTCGGCGTAGTCCTTGGCGCGGTACATCGCCAGCGTCGGCGAGAGTTTTTCGTGGGCGAAGGCTTCTTCGGTCCCGACCGAGGTGACTTCACCGATCAGTACCTTGGTGTACGGCGGCACGGTCAGGCCGGCCATGCCGGCGATGGTCACGGCGGACTGGCCGACGATATCGGCGTTCAGATGGCCCTCGGTCAGGATCACCTTGCGCACGGCTTCGGTTTCTTTCTTGTTCAAGAGATAACCGCCGACCTTGGCAAAGCGCTGTTTGACCGCGTCATAGATGCTGTCGACCACGATCACCGATTGCTCGGAGGCGCAGACCACGCCGTTGTCGAAGGTCTTGGACATCAGGATCGAGGCCACGGCGCGTTTGATGTCGGCGGTTTCGTCGATCACCACCGGGGTGTTGCCGGCGCCAACGCCAATCGCCGGCTTGCCGGACGAATAAGCGGCCTTGACCATGGCCGGGCCGCCGGTGGCGAGGATCAGGTTGATATCGGGGTGACGCATCAGCTGGTTGGACAATTCCACGGTCGGCGCGTCGATCCAGCCGACGATATCGGCCGGTGCGCCGGCCTTGACGGCAGCTTCGAGCACCAGCTTGGCGGCGGCGCAGGTCGAGCCCTTGGCGCGCGGGTGCGGGCTGAAGATGATGCCGTTGCGCGTCTTCAGGGCGATCAGTGCCTTGAAGATGGCGGTCGAGGTGGGATTGGTGGTCGGCACAATGCCGCAGATGATGCCGATCGGTTCGGCAATCGTGATGATGCCGCCGACGTTATCCTCTTCCAGGATGCCGCAGGTCTTCTCGTCCTTGTACTTGTTGTAGATGTACTCGGACGCGAAGTGGTTCTTGATGACCTTGTCTTCGAGCACGCCCATGCCGGTCTCGGCGACGGCCAGCTTGGCGAGCGGGATACGCGCATCGGCTGCAGCGAGTGCAGCGCAGCGGAAGATCTCGTCCACCTGTTCCTGGCTAAAACCGGCGTACGACAGTTGGGCTTGCTTGACTCGGGCAACTAGCTCATTGAGCTCCTTGAGGTTGGTGACTGCCATGTTGAACTACTCCACTATGAAAAAAATCAATCTGGCAATTCGACAGACCGCGGTGGGGTCGGTGGGATTGCCGCATTGATGTTGTCTGGTCAGGAGTCGGATGCACCCTGCAAAGATGCACCTGAATCAACAGTTTACCGCTGGAAGGGTTTTAAAAAGTACTTAGTTATATTGGCGACTGCATA
Organism: Formivibrio sp.; assembly: GCA_031291275.1. GTDB lineage: Bacteria > Pseudomonadota > Gammaproteobacteria > Burkholderiales > Chitinibacteraceae > Formivibrio. The sequence continues at coordinate 3,446 of JARLJJ010000276.1, read as the reverse complement.
AGCAGGGTTGATCATTGGCGATTAGTTAAGTGACCCCCGGCAAAGCCGGGGGCTTATTGGATGAGCGCCTCAAAGGCGCCGTTACCCCGTGAACCGCCCAAGGCGGCTGACTACATTTCCAGCGTCATCTGGTCGTAACGTTCGTCGGCTTCTTCCTGATGTCGGATATACGCCCTGACCATTTCTTCATCTAAGGCCAACCGTCGAAACAAAATAGCCGCGAGCCCAGAATACCTCGTCCGTAAAATTGCTCTGTCACCCGAATCGTCGCGCAATCGTGACATGCCCTTCAATAATCCGTGATTCCTTGTGACTGGCCAGCGCATGGAAAATTTCGCCCAACTGCCGTCGCAATATGCCAAACACCTTTTTCTTCCGCCATTTCGGAATAAACACCACATGGTATTTACAGTCCCAACACGTATGACTCAGGCTCTGATATTCTTTCATTGTGAAACTCCTGCTCTTGGTCGAGATAGAAGCGTCACGATGACCGTCGTAAAGGTCAAACCTTGGTGAGTCCCCCGGCAAAGCCGGGGGTTTGCCTCTGGTTAATTATTCTCTTGTTCTTGTAATACCAGTTTGGTTTTTGCTCGGCTTGCTGTGCGCTCGATCATTCCCGTCGCTTGGGCTTCAGCCTCTATCGGATTTTTAAGACGAATAGCATCGAACAGATCGCTGTGCTCCTTGATCGTCAACACCATGTGCTTCACATCATCCAGATAAGTGTGATCAAAAATTGCGCGCTGCAATGCGCTGATCGCATCACTCAACTGCTGGATAACAACATTATGCGAGGCCAATGCAACAGCTCGATGGAAACGAATATCTGCTTCCATGAATACTTCTCGATTGTCAGGATTGGCTTTCATTTGATTCAGCGCTTCTTCCATGACAACCAGATCAACTGCAGTTGCACGTTCAGCGGCCCACCGGGAAATGAAAGGTTCAATAGCGCTACGCACTTCAATCAATGAATGGATCAGTAGCGGGTCATCGTCTTTTTCCAAAGCCCATTCCAGAACATCTGCATCAAGGTAATTCCATTGATCACGCGGCATCACCAACAAGCCGCGATAAGGCGGCGCATCAATTAACCGCTTTGTCGATAACACTTGAATCACTTCCCGCATCACATTGCGAGAAACTGCAAACTTTTCACACAGCTCGGCTTCTGTGGGCAGGGCTGTTCCCGCAGCAAAAATACCGTGCGTGATTTCCCGCCCAAACGACTGGATCAGTTTATCTGTTTTTGTTATTCGTTTACTCACCGCGCTTTTCTCTATTCTTTTCTTGAACAGTTACTTGTCAATGCGTCAGCAAGTCGACAAAATAGCTGTAATTAATTTAAATGTTCGATTAGGCCTAAGACAGTAAGCTCAACCATCCATGACTAAATAACGGCATATCTTGATAAGTTTATCTTGAATCCAGTTCACTTTCCTAGACTCGTTTGAGTGCGCTAAAAGAAATGTCGGGAGTATGCTAAATCGTAGTAGTTCGAAGCACATATTTATCGTTGCCCATGCAAAACACGTCGGCGAAATGACAGCACTTGTTGGTCGTTAAGTGAACAGAAACAATCATAGCGTGGTGGTAACACCCCCACAGCAGATAGCGTGGGAAAGATAAAAGAGTTGCAAGAGTAAAAATAGAAACGACAATAGGATTATCGCAATTAAGTGGTTATACCCAGCTCCGGCAGTTGATAAGCTGCCAGAGCTGGAAAACACTCTAATTATTTACGAATCTTGGCGATTTCTGCTTGCAGATCCTTAACTACCTGTTGATGACCATCATTGGCAAACTTGGTCACAGCCGGGGTCGTGGTGGCGCGCATGCGCTCCAATTCCTTATCGCTAACTTCGGTGATCTGCATACCCTTCGCTTTCAGAATTCCAAGCGCCTTAGCCGATGCTTCGCGGCTGTCCTTGCGCTCGAAATCGCGAGAAGCCACGGCAGCTTTCATTACGGCGCTCTTTTCATCAGCCGAGAGGCCATCCCACCACTTCTTGGAGGCTAGCACAATCCACGGGCTGTAGACATGTTTGGTCAGCGACAGGTATTTCTGCACTTCATAGAATTTCGAAGACTCAATAGTCGTAATCGGATTTTCCTGACCATCGACCGCCTTGGCTTCCATCGCGGCGAACAGCTCAGAGAAGGCCAATGGTACTGGATTGGCCCCGAAGCCCTTGAACATATCAATATAGATCGGGTTTTGCATCACGCGCAGCTTGACCCCCTGCATGTCTTCCATCTTCGTGATGGGATGCTTGGAATTGGTCAGATTACGGAAGCCGTTTTCCCAGTAAACCAGGCCGACCAGCCCATTTTCCTGCAGTTTTGCCATCAATTTTTGACCAAACGGACCATCCAGGACAGCGTCGGCTTCCTTTTCGTTAGCGAAGATAAACGGTAGATCATAGACCCCGAAATCACTGACGATGCCGACCAGGGTCGCGGTGGAACCGACCATGATTTCCTGTGCGCCGCCAATCAGGGCGTTCTGCATTTGCGGATCGCTACCCAGGCTGGCCGAACCGAAAGCTTTGATCTTCCACTTGTTGCCTGTCGCTTTGGCAACCGAATCAGCAAAGAATTTGACAGCTCTGCCTTGATTGCTATCTTCATTCAGACCGTAACCAAACCGGACGATCCGGCTCTTGTAGTCCGCTGCATGGCTGACGGTTGCGAGGCTGGCGAGTGCCATAACAGCTACTAGTGTTTTAATTGTGCGCTTCATAAATCCTCCTACTGCTTCGGTTAATGAAACCAGACCATCGGTCTGGTGACGATCTCAGGGAACATAACAAAGAGAAACACAAAGACCGTTTCTATGAGCAGGAATGGCCAGATACCCTTTGTGGCACTTTCCAGCGAAATTTTTGCGACACCACAAACCACATTGAGCACCGTGCACACCGGCGGGTGAATTAGGCCCAATGTACCGACCAGGATGAACATCACGCCGAAATAGGTCGGATCGACGCCTGCCATGGTCATGATCGGCATCAGAACCGGCCCCATGACCAGAATCGTTGGCGTAAGGTCCATCACCGTTCCGATTCCCAGCAAAAGCAGCATGACCACGCACATCAGCAAACGCGGATATCCCATCAAGGGACCAAGGAAGCCAGTCACCTGCGCCGGAAGGTCACCGAGCGTCACCATGTAGGATGACACCAGCGCTGCGGCGCACAGGAACATCACCGTGCTGGTCGTACGTGCCGCGGCAACTGATAGATGAATGACCTGAAGCCACTTGACTTCCCTGTAGATGAAGAGGCTGACGAAAAGCGCATAGACAGCGGCCACGGCAGCGGCTTCAGTTGGCGTGAACAATCCAGTGCGCATGCCACCGACAATGATCACAGGCAGCATCAGCGCCCACAGTGCATCCACAAGGGCGATGCCGCGCTGTTTCCAGGTGCTCTTGGGCTGCA
>JARLJJ010000275.1 GCA_031291275.1 Formivibrio sp. | reverse complement strand
GCGGCAATGAAGGCCTGACAGGGCTTTTTTTGCTTCTGAATGACAACATTCAAGCGTTAACTTCATCGCCGCCAAGTTTGGCAGGCAGAGGCCGACTGAAAATGTCGGTTTGAATTTTGTTTTTACACAGTCTGGGCCGATAACAGCCTGCTCCCCGGCTGACTTTATTTCCAGTCATCAATACTGCCCGGCGGCAGAATGAGTTTGCCCAGATGCTCGTGTGAGCAAGGATGTAGCGGCGTATGCGATAAAAGATTAATGACGGTGAATTTTGGGATCACGAATGCAGCTTCTTATCCCAATAAGACATCATTCATTCAATCGCTTGAGTAAGGGTTCTTCCCCGGGCACCATCGGGTTGAGGCGCGAATCAAGCAACGCGGCTTGGCGATCCATGAATATACCTCCATCAAGAAGCGCCGTACCTCGACTGCATCGAAGTTAAAAGCACCGTTGAAACAGATTTTCCGTTTTGAGTAGGGCTGCCGTTCCGGCAAACCGATATCGATAAACCAAAGTCGAACCGAGTTTTGCAGAGTGTCTGTCGGATAAGACACTGGCCGATGGTTTGTGGATATCTTACGGTCTTTCTAAGCGAGTTCTTCCCCTCTTTGTTATTTACATGGTATCTAGGGACAGCTGAGTTTTGCCTTGGCTTCTTTGCCTATGGATTGACAGGCTTTTGTTTCCAATTCCCGATGGGAGAACGTGAATGGCTGTATTGGGGATGGTGTTGGCGGTTTTGCTTGGCGCGTGGATCGGTTCGTTCAGCCATGCCCCGTTTGCCGGCATGGTGCTGGGGGGCGTAATCGGTTGGCTGCTACTGCGTGGCGGTGATAAGCGTACAGGGCTGGACCAAGCCATACAGGAAATTGGCCAATTGCGAACGCTGCTGGAAAACCAGCAAAAGCGTTTTGAGCGCGAGCTGGCCCAGTTGCGGGAGCGGATTGTTGCGCTGGAATCCGGCACGCCGAAACAGTCTGTTGAAATGAATACCCCGGTCGCCGAGCCATCGGTTTCCCATGTGGCCGAAAATGTCCTTCCCATCGAAACGGCAATAGAAACGGAAGCAGTGTTCGAGCCGGTATTCGAGGTGGAAGAACCCATTCCGGCGATGGAGCAGCCTGCCGCTCAGCCTGCGCCCCGCGTGATCCATGAATGGAAGCCGGAAGAACCGGTACGCATTACTTCGCCGCGGCAGCCCGTGCCAGTCAGTGATCCGGAAGGTCCCAATGCCATCGAGCGCATGTTCACTGCGGCGAAAGATTGGCTGTTTGGCGGTAATACGCTGGTCCGAGTAGGTGTGGTGCTGGTGTTTCTCGGGCTGGCATTCCTGCTGCGGTATGCCTCGGACCGGGTCGTGATCCCTGTCGAGCTGCGTTATCTCGGTGTCGCCGCGACCGCGCTGGTTGCGCTGGTGCTGGGCTGGCGCTTGCGCGAAACGCGCCGGGCCTATGGATTGCTGATGCAGGGGGCGGCGGTGGCGGTGATGTATCTGACCATCTTTGCCGCGATGCGCCTGCACCCGTTATTGCCGCTGCAAGGCGGATTCATGCTGTTGCTGGCCGTTGCGGTATTGGCTGCGGTGTTGGCGGTCACGCAAGATGCGCTGGCGCTGGCGGTGGCCGGATCGCTCGGCGGTTTTGCTGCGCCGATTCTGGCTTCCACCGGCGGTGGCAGTCATGTGGCGCTGTTCTCCTATTTTGCACTGCTTAATGCCGGCATTCTTGGCATGGCGTGGTTCAAAGCCTGGCGACCGCTGAATCTGGTTGGATTTTTTGGTACGTTCCTGATCGGGCTGGCTTGGGGCCTGCGCTCGTATCAACCGGAAAATTATGCCAGCTGCCAATTCTTCCTGATCCTGTTTTTCCTGATGTTTGTCGGCATCGGCTTGCTGTTTGCGCGCCGGGTATTGATCGACGATCCTGCTGCGCCCAAGGGCATGGTTGCAAACGAGTGGTGGAATTGGGTGCGCAATCAGGGTGGCAACCTTGGCCGCTATGTGGATGGCACCTTGCTGTTCGGCCCGCCGCTGGTGGGCTTCGGCCTGCAATACGCACTGCTGAAACAGACCGAATATGGCGCGGCATTCAGCGCACTGGTTCTTGGCGTGTTCTACATGCTGCTGGCCCGGCTGGTTTACAGCCGCACACACGCGGCGCTGCGCATGTTGGTGGAAGTCTTCCTGGCGTTGGGCGTGATCTTTGCCTCGCTGGCGATCCCGCTCGGGCTCGATGCGCAGTGGACGACCGCTGCTTGGGCCGTGGAAGCCGCCGGTATCTACTGGGTGGGTCACCGTCAGGGGCGTGCCGTGGGTCGGGCATTTGCGCTGCTGCTGCAAGCCGGGGCGATTGAGGCGTGGATTGTCAATTTGCATCCGGGGACGGATTCCCTGCTCTCTGGCCCGGTGCTGGGTACGTTGCTGCTGGGACTGGCCTTTCTGTGCAATGCGCTATCGCTGCGCATGGCCTTGCAGGATGAGAAGAATGCCGGTTGTTGGGACAAAAACTTGCGGCCGCTATTCAATACGCTGGGATTATGGTTTCTCTACCTGATTGCGCCGTTGGTGTTCAAGGCGGAGGGCTGCGCCGTGGCCTGGGCTGCTGCAGGTTTGGTGACGGTGTTCGTCGGCTTGCGCTTGCAGGCAAGCGGCTGGCTGGTCAATTCCCTGATCGTGCAGTTGCTGGCTGGCGCCGTGTTCTTGCTCGACATGCAGCACGGTGGCGCAACCGATACCCTGGGTGTGCTTGCCGTCGGTGGGTCTGGCTGGCGCGGATTGGTGGTGGCCTCTCTGGTGGGCTTGGCGGCTTTGTTCAGTGTGTTCCTGGCCGTGCGTGTGGCACGGCAAAACGGAGATGGCGTACTGGAACAGCGCATGGGCTGGCTGATGCTGTTTGGGCTGGGCTTCCTGGCGTTGGCTGCGCTCTTTGTCCTGCCTTGGGCGATTGTCACCGGTGTATGGGCGGGCTGTGGATTTGCCATTTTGTTGTTGGCCTTGTGGTTTGCGCTGTGGCCGGCTTTCTGGTTTGCCTTGGCGTTGCAAATGGTGGCGGGCGTGGCTTACATCCTGGCGCGTTTTCCGTTCATTCTGGATGCGCCAACGTTCGCCGGTACGCAGTTGCCGGCGTTTGCCCACAGCGGATTCTGGACCCCCGCGATCATCGCCCTGGCTGCTTTCTTTGTGGCTTGGCGGCTGGCCGCCTATGCGCGGCGCGAGCCCGTGGCCGGTGCGCTGGAAGTCGATGGCGAACTGCTTGCCTTGCCGGCGTTGATCTGGTCGGCATTGTGGTGGGGATTGGCGTGGTGGGCAGAGCTTTCCCGCTTGCTGCCAGAGGCCCAGGCCGGGCATGTTTTCCTGGGCGTGATGGCACTGACGGCGCTGCTGGGTAATGGCGTGGCTCGTCGGAAAGAATGGAGTGCTCCGGTCTGGCTGGGGAGTGCCATTTTGCCGCTCGCCGCAGGCAGCGTGCTGGTCGATTATGCGAACCACTGGCAGCCGTTTGGCGAATGGGGCGGGTTGGCTTTTGCGCTCGTGCTGGTGGCGCACTTGGTTGCGTTGAGCAATGCCCACCTGTTGCGCAATAGCCTGGAACGGCTGCTGCATTTACTGGGGGTGTGGACCGGCTTGCTGGTGCTGTCGCTGGAAATGCGCCATCTGCTGTTGAGCCTGGCCGAGCCGGGGAGTGCATGGCGCTGGCTGGGCTGGGTGCTGCCACTGGTCTGCTGGCTGTTCTGGAGCGCCCGGCGCGATCCTCCGCAACGCTGGCCGATGTGCGAGCAACCTGGCTTGTACCGGTTTTCTGCCACTTTTCCGCTGGCGATGATCCTGTTGGCCTGGGTCGGGCTTTCCGCATTGCAGTCGGCAGGTGATGCCGCGCCGCTGCCATTTATCCCGCTTGCCAATCCGCTGGAAATTGCCCAGGTCCTGGTGTTGTTTGCCTGTTGGCAATGGTTGTGTCATCTGGATGAGGCGCGCGATGAAGTACCCTTGCTGGCCGGCGCAGCCGGGTTGATCAAGCTGGTTTCACTGGGCCTGGCTTTTGTGGTGTATACGATGGCCGTGTTGCGTGCGGATCATCATATCGGTGGCATTGCCTGGCATTCCGAAGCATTGTTCCGTTCGATGCCGGTGCAGGCGAGCCTGTCGATTGCCTGGAGCCTGCTGGCGCTGGGGTTGATGATTGCCGGGCATCGTTGCGCGCAACGCCGGGTCTGGATTGCCGGCGCAACACTGGTGGCCGTCGTGGTTGCCAAGCTCTTCTTTATCGAGCTTTCCAATCAGGGCGGGCTGGAGCGCATTGTTTCGTTCATCGGCGTCGGCGTATTGCTGCTGGTGGTCGGGTACTTTGCCCCCCTGCCACCGGCCAAAATCGAGGAAGAGCAAACATGAAGCTGCTGATTTTGTTGTTTTGCGCCTGGTCCGACATGGCGGGTGCGGCGGAATCTGTGCAGGCGTTTGCCTGGCGCGCGCCCCTGGCCATTGATGCCAGCGCCCCTTATCAACGGATTACCTTGCCGCTGGATGCCTACCTGCATGCGGCGCAACCGGACTTGCGCGATCTGCGCGTGTTCAATGCCGACGGTGCGCCGGTGCCGATTGCCCGGACGTTGCAATATGGTTCAAGCGAGCAAACAACCCGCAGTCGTCCGCTCCATTGGTTTCCGCTGACCTCTTCCGTGACGCAAGTTTCGGGCGGATTGCGCGATGAATCGGAACTGAACGTGCGGGTTCGGCAAGGCCATGATGGCACCCTGGTCGAAGTGCAGTCTGGCGCAAAATCGACGACGAGCGCTGAGTCCGTCCGGCGCGGCTATGTGCTCGATGCCAGCCTTCTGGCAAATCGCGCCAATGTGAAAGCGTTGACGCTCGACTGGCGCGGATTGACGGGTTTCCAGTTGCTGGATATCTCGGCGAGCGATGACCTGCAAGCTTGGCATAGCGTCCGCAGTGAGGTGCAACTGGCGCGGCTGGATTACAACGGCGAACGTATCGAGCGCCGCCGCATCGAACTCAATGGCTTGCCCGGGCGCTATCTGCGCTTGCTCTGGCGCGATCCGGTTTCTGCGCCAGAACTGACCTCTGCCGAAATTGAAGAAACCTCAGCCTACTGGCGCAGTCCTCCGACAGAGTGGTCTGCCATTTTGTCCCCGGATCAGTCAGGGCTGAAGTTACAGGAAGGCGAATTCCACTACCTGTTGCCGCAAGCGCTTCCAATCAGCCGTATCCGCGTGCTGTTGCCCTCGGGCAATATCTTGTGGCCACTGGAAATCCTGCAGCCTGATCGCGAGCGCCGCCACTGGGGCCGGATTACCCGCACCGTGGCTTATCGCATCGCTGGCAGCGGGCGCGAATGGCTGCACGATGAAATATCCTTGCCGGGCGGTTTATTGAAGGAATTCATCCTGCGCATCGACCGGCGCAGCAGCCAGCCTGCCGCCCCGCAATTGCAGGTGGGCATCGAACCCGAGCAGGTGGTTCTTCTCGCCGAGGGTAAGCCGCCTTATCAATTGGCCGTGGGCAATGCCCAGGCAACGAATGCGGCTTTGCCGCTGACGACGCTGGTGCCGGGCTTGGGCAGCAGCAATGCGCCGGATATCGCCGAAGCGCAAGTCCTGCCCGCTTCCATGCCGGCCATGCATTCCAGCCAGCCTGACGCAATGCAGCACTTTGGCGCCGGGATCGACTGGAAAAAAATGTTGCTCTGGGGCGTATTGGTGGCCGGCGTGCTGGCCATGGGATTCATGGCCTGGCAGTTGATACGGCAGATGCAAAACAGTCAGAAGAAACAGTAGGTCTTGGTCTTGGGCATTATTGCATCTGGTACCTAGATCAAGCAGTGATCATGGCGTGGGCATTTTGGCTGGCGAGCGCGGATCGATATTGGCTTTCAGACCGCCGCTGAAGCTGGTTACATTGAAACCCTGTTGCGCGAGTATGCGGGCCGAGAAATAGCTCATTTTGCCGAATGCACATACCGTCACGACCGGGCGATTGCGATCAAGTTTATCCAGGCTGGCGCGCAGGGTCGGGAACGGAATGTTGATGACCGATCCCGGCGTCGGAAAGGCTTCGGCCAGCGGTTTGGACCGCACATCCACAATCTGTACCTGCGGGTCGTTTGGCAAGGTGGTGGTATGGTTGACCAGGCCATCGCGCCGGTTGCACGCGGCGAAACCGGCCAGGTTGATGGCATCCTTGGCCGAGCCAAACGGCGGGGCGTAGGCCAGTTCCAGATGGCACAGGTCTTCGACCGTCATGCCGGCGACAATGGCGGTGGACAGCACATCGATGCGCTTGTCGATGCCTTCAAAGCCGGTAGCCTGTGCCCCCAGTAGTTGGCCGCTTTCCGGTTCCCAAAGGATTTTCAGCGTCAACGGTTTCGCGCCCGGGTAGTAGGTGGCGTGCTGGTGATCATTGATCGTCACGGTTTCATAAGCGCGATTCGCTGCCATCAGGCGCTTTTCGCTCCAGCCGGTGATCCCGGCAGCAACAGCAAATACTCTGACAATGGCAGTGCCGAGCGAACCCGGATAGGGGCGGGCTTTTCCCGGCATGAACATATGATCGGCCGCAACGCGGCCCTGACGATTGGCCGGTCCACCCATCGGCACGACGATCTTGTCGCCCAGCACCCGGTCAATGGTTTCGACCGCATCTCCTGCAGCATAGATATCCGGGTCGGATGTGCGCTGGAATTCGTCCACCACGATATGTCCCCGTGCTCCCAACGTCAGTCCGGCAGCGCGTGCCAGCTCGGTATCGGGTTTGACGCCGATCGAGAGCACCACCATATCGGCATCCAAAATTTTGCCGGAGGTCAGATGGCAGCGCACATGGTTTTCCGCCGATTCGAAACGCGCGACGCCATCGCCCAGCGTGATGCCGATATCGTGGTGGCGCAACTCGCTTTCCAGCAAGGCGGCCATCGGAGCATCGAGTTGCGGGAAAACCTGTTGCTGCAGTTCCACCAACTGAACGGAAAGTCCTTTGTGGTGCAATTGCTCGGTCATTTCCAGGCCGATAAAGCCGGCACCGATGACGACGGCACGCATGCCTGAATCCGTGGCCGCGACAATACGGTCCATGTCTTCGAGGTTGCGCAGGGTCAGGATACGTTTATCGTCAATGCCGGGCAGGTTGGGCCGCAACGGGGAAGCTCCGGGTGCGAGCATCAGCTTGTCATACGATTGCCATTCCGTGTTGCCGCTATCGAGGTGGCGGATTTCAACGCGTTTGTTGGCGCGGTCGATGCGGATGGCTTCGCAGCGGGTATGCACATCCAGGTTCAATAACGATTTCAGCGAAGCCGGTGTTTGCACCGCCAGCATGTCGCGCGCAGCGATTTCGCCGCCGACAAAATAGGGCAGGCCGCAGTTGGCGAACGAGACGTCCGGGCCGCGCTCGATCATCGTGATTTGCGCGTTTTCACACAGGCGACGTGCACGGGCTGCGCAGGATGCCCCGGCAGCCACGCCACCGATGACCAGAAGTTTAGGAGAAGAGGGCATGGTTGTTCCTTAGGTCAGTAGAGGCAGGCGGATGCCGGAGCTGTGCGGGTTTCAACGGGAAGTAAAATCAGGTAGCGGAGCCTGCCGCTTTTTCCCCGCCAAACTCTTCATAGGCAGACAGTGCTTCTGCCGCAGTCATTAGCGAGGGGCCGCCGCCCATGTAAACGGCCACTTGCAGCATCTCTTCAAACTCGGCCCGGGTTACGCCCATTCTGACGCAGGCCTGCGCATGGAAGGCCAGACAGCCCTGGCAGCGCGCCGAGATGCCGATGGCCATGGCAATCAGTTCCTTGGTTTTGGCGCTCAAGGCACCGTCGCCGTGGATGGCTTTGCCGAGCTGGTTGAAGCCTTGCATCGTTTCTGGAATTTCTTGCTTGAAGTCTTTCAGTTTGGAGCCGAGCTGTGCGGCGAGATCTTTGTAACTGGAGGTCATGATATTCCCCGGAATGCTGGTGACGGCAATAATAGCCAATGCTACTAATATTTCCAATATATTATTTCATATAATGTATAAATATTGTTTGTTCTGTGGGGAATGTCAATGCGGACATCGATCGAATGGATACCGGGTTGAAAGCGGGAAGGCGTCATTCACACCTTCCTGCTCGTTGAAACAGGTTTGAGTTGGTTCGCGAAGATAGTTTCCGCGATATTGTCAGCGCGGTCTTTTCAACCGGGGGCGTGGTTATGGCAGTGACCTTTGCCGTGGCTCTGTCCGCCGCAACACTCATGATCTTCACCTTCGTGACCGTGTCCGCCACAGCATTCATGTTCCTTATCGGCGTGATTTTGTCCGCCGCAACATTCATGTGCTTCTGCCGCGCCTTCGCCGTGGCAGTCACATCCGCCTTGGCCATGGAGTGCTGCAATGGTCACGGCTTCCAGCGCGCCATTTTCAAACTGGGTAATGGCCTCGATTGCCGTTTGCGCGTCGGTGCCAAAAACCTGGATGCGCTGGTCAAGCAGACTACGCAGGGTATGGCGATTGATGCTGCCGCACAGCACGGCATCGACCGCGCTCTGCTCGGCGGAAACCGCTTCGCTGGCGTTGACGTCAATGTAATGATATTGGCGTGATTCGGTATCAAAGACCAACAAGGTGTCGGCATGCGGAAAGTGCGGTTCCATCGCTGCCTGCAAGCCAATGTTTTCCTGAACGGGGATGCAGAGTTTCATGATTCAATCCTTTGTGATGCTGCGGTGTCGTTTGAAGTGGTCCGGTGCGCCGACTCCATTGCGGGTTGCGCTGGTTTACGCCGGCCTTTGAAGCAAATACTGCGTTCTGCCAAATGAAGTTTGTTTTCCCGCCATTGCTGCATGGCGCTGTGGGGTGAAGCTTCCGTGGTCTGAAAAACGGAAATGCCTTTTTTCTTTAATTCCAATAGTTCGCGATGACCAATAGCGCGACAGATCACCGCATCAAACACGCGATTCTCACTGGCCGGGCGATGACAACGGCAGGGGCCCCGGCAAGGCAGGTCGTTAGCTGGATGGCGCGATGTTTCACCCGTGTCGCTATCGATCAGTAGAAAGTTTGCCGATTCGCCAAAGTGCTTGGGCATGAGCAGAGGTTCACTTTCGGTATCGAGGATGGAAAAGCAGATGCGCATGGGTTACTCTTGCATTTTTAATTGGCGTATGCCTGATATTAATCCGGCATATGCCATAAATCAATAGCTGTTTCAACGCATAAAGGATGGTCATGGGGATCAGTCTGACGCCCGCAGCGGTCGGTGCCGTGCGGGCCGCGCTGAGCTTGCGCGGACATGGCATGGGCGTGCGCCTGTGCGTTAGCATGACCGGGTGTTCCGGGATGTCTTACTGGCTGGAATTTGTTGATGAATTGCGCGAAAACGAAACAACAATTGAGCAGGATGGCGTACGAATCGTGTTCGAAACCCGTCATCTGGTTTATTTCAACGGCATCGGGATCGATTACGTCCGTCAGGAGAATGCGGAAGGGTTTGTGATCAGCAGCCCAAACCTGTGTCAGGACGATTGCACCTGCCCGGATGGCAGTGAAACCTGCTGAACCGGGCTGGCGGGAACGCGGCCATCACCGGGAAGCTTCCACGGTGACGGCAATTTGTCATGTTTGCGCCACGTTATGCCGCAAGGTTACAGCTGGTCCAGCCCTTCTTTGCCTAACACCGGATTCCACGGCAGTAGTTCGTACTGCGCCACATTGGCCTTGATGTAGGGATCGTTGTCGCGCACGGCATCGAGCGTGGCATCCACCACATCGTCGGGCACGCGCAGCAGCAGCGCGCCGCCATTGCGCGGATCGAGCGGACCGGAAGCCAGCAGAATGCCTTGTTCCTTGAGTGATGCGAGGTAGGCGCGGTGGGCATCGACGACGGGCATGACCTGGTCCAGCGGCTTGCGAAAACGGATGATGGCGAGTGCGTACACGGAAAACTCCTTGCGGTGGTGAGGGGAACAAGAGTGAAGCATGTTCGTGCCGAGATTGTATTGGATGTCAGCGGTAGTTTGAATTGTGCATCGGGACAATACGATGAAGACGGCTGTAAATTTTACTTGACCTTATGGTTGGCATGGCTTTTGCTGCCCTATAATGCCGCCTTTGCGCGGTAATGCGTTTTCTTTCAAGGAGTCATCCTATGGCGCGACCGATTAAATGTCGTCGCATCAGCTGCACCCCGGCAGCGCGTTACTTCAAGCCCATCGGTATTCCCCTGCGCGATCTGGAAGAGATCGTCTTAGGGCTGGATGAGCTGGAAGCCATGCGTCTAGCTGATCTGGAAGGGCTTTACCAGGTGGATGCTGCCGAGAAAATGGGTATCTCGCGCCAAACGATTGGCAATATTCTTAACAGCGCCCACCGCAAACTGGCTGATGCCCTGCTCAATGGCAAAGCGCTGCGTATCGGGCCCGATGACGACGGCGATAAAGTGGAAGACTGCACGCCAAATTTCACGCTTACCAAGGACAACCCATGAAAATCTGTATTCCCGTGACTGGCCCAGAAGGCCTGCAAGCCGTGCTGCAACCGGACTTTACCGCTGCAGAACATATCCTGATCTACAACCTGAAAACCGGTGAACACCGTACATTTTCGCGCGATGGCGATGCTGCCAATGAAGCGGACGAAGAGCCCATCACGGTCGATGCCGTGTTGTGCGCCGATATGCATCCTCAGGTGTTGCGTGCTTTTGCGGCGCAAGGCATCCAGGTCTTCGCGACCGAGGCTGATACGGTGGAGCTGGCGCTGCAGGCCCTGCAGCAAGGCGAAGCCGAGGAGCTGATCGCTACTGGCGGCGGTTGTTGCGGCGGTGGCCACCACGCGCATGCTGACGATCATGAATGCTGCGGCGGCCATGGTCACGGCGAGGGTGAAGGTTGTGGTTGCGGCGGTGAAGGGCACGGCCACGGCCACAGTCACGGTGACGATCATGAATGCTGTGGTGGCAAGGGGCATGCCGATGATGATCACGAGTGTTGTGGTGGCAAAGGACATGCCCAAGCGGGTGTTTGCGGTTGCAAGGACTAGGTTGCCAACTTCTTCATGCTGGAATGTGCGTTGCACGGTATCAAGCGTTGATCGAAGAAAAACCCCACGTTTCCGGAACGTGGGGTTTTTTTTTAACCAGCACAGCAAGGCGGGATGTGAGCCTCTTTCACGATCCCCAGACAAGACCCAGAGATAACGGGAGATCAAAAATTGGGGTGTATCCAATCAAGGCTTGGCTGGCTGAGTTCGATCTAGATACCGTTTGTGCCACCGCCACATAGGACAATGGCGATCTTTTCTCCCTTGCGGGTGGCAAAGCAGCCTTCACTGACTGTTGCCACGGCGGTGGCTGCGCCTAGCTCGATGGCAAGGCCGGTTTGCATCCAGACCTCTTTGGCCGTGGCCTCAACCAAGTTTTCAGGAACAAGGACCAGCTCATCAACATACTGCTCGATCAGCCCGAAATTAATGGGTTCGGTAGACCGGGCAGCGAGGATAGGGACGGTGGTTTTGACATTTTCAAGTTTTACGATTTTTTGCTGCTGGCGGCAGGTATAAAGCGTCGGGCAGCCGGCTGCTTCAACACCGACAACGCGAATATCGGGGTTAAGGAGCTTGGCTGCCTGGGCAATGCCCGCAATCAGTCCGCCGCCGCCAATTGATACCACCAATGTCTCAACTTCTGGCCAGTCAGCCAGAATTTCCAGTGCAGTCGTTCCCTGGCCGATCACGACATCCCGGTCGGCGTAAGGATGAAGCAGGGCGCCTCCTGTGGTTTTTACGTGAGCACCGGCAGCATCCCAGCTCTGATCCCAGAAGTCTCCCGCTACGGTTAATCGGGCACCGTAATGCTCGATGCGGGCACGGGTGAGTGCAGTACTGGTGTTCATGACAAAAATATCGGCCGGCAAGCCCAACCGTTGGCCGACATAAGCAACGGCTGCGCCGAAGTTGCCGCCCGATGCGGTGGCTAGTCCTTGTTTCTTCACGGCGTCAGACAAATTCAGCACCCGGTTGAAAGCGCCGCGCGCCTTGAATGAGCCCGTCACCTGGCAACATTCTGCCTTGAGGCGGACTTCAATATCGTGTGCGATTTTCCAGGGGAATGCTTCGACCAACGGTGTGTGGCGCACATACGGTGCGATTCGAGTCATTGCCTCTTGGTATTCCGGCAAGGTAATTGGGGCTTCCATCACAGTTCTTCCTGTCGAAAGTCGGTCACCAAGACAGCCAGGCTGTTGCCTTGCTTGACGTGGCCGAATGTGCGTTGGGAGTAAACCATGCCGCTTGCGGGAAAGTGCACGGCCTCGGGTATACGGGATGGTTCGCTCAGGCGGTGAAGGTAACCGGCAAGCTGCCCTTGGATGACGGTATCGCCAAGGGATACCAGGGGTTCAAAATAACCATCGCCTGGAGAAAGCAGGTTACCCCCGGCGGCGATGCGAACCATACGGCTGGGTTCGGGCGACTCGACGGGAATATCGGGCAATACGCCCAGATGCTTGAGTACGCGTTGCAAGGCTGCGCGGGTCCGTTTGACTCCAACTGGGGAAATGCTGCCGTTCACGCCCATTTCTGCCGCGATGGCTGGCAGGCCAAGATTGGCAGCGGCACCGCAGCTGGTGCGTGGATCCCCCATATTGCTGGTGATCACTGTCAACCTAGCGCCGAAAGCGCGCGCCATGGCTTCATTTTTATGCCGCACTTCCGGCGCCAGTGTTTTTGTCACCACGACCTGGGCACTTTCTTCGATGAACAGCGAGCTGCCCCCCGAATGCAGATCGATATAGGCATCGCAACGCGGAAAGATGACGTCGTGGATATAAGCGGCAATCTGTTCGGTGGGTGTCCCGTAGGCATTGCCGGGAAAAACCCGGGCCAGGTTTTTTCCGTCCAGCGGGCTAACGCGCGAAGCAGCCCGGAGTGCCGGTGTATTGGCGCAAGGCATCAAAATCAGGCGCCCCTGAACTTCATGGGGCTCAAGGGTACGGATCAGTTCATTGATGACGATGGGACCCTCATATTCGTCACCGTGAATGGCACCGTTGACGAATACTGTCGGTCCCGAGCCGTTGGCAATGACTGCCAACGGGATGGCAACAGCCCCCCAGGCATCGTCGTGAGCCGAAAAAGGCAGGTTGGCAAAACCAACCTGTTTTCCCGGCCGATCCAGATCGATATCGGTAAAAATGGTCGACAAGGTGAACTCCCTGTTATTTGAAGTCTTTCACATCTTTTTGTTCGTCTTTGAACCACTTCAGTCGCAGCTTGGGTAGTGAACCATCAGCATGGGATTGGTCAATAAAGTGGTTGAGGGCATTCATGAGTGCGGTTTCACCCGGCATTGTGGCCATATAGGCCGGGCTGGTCCGGATCATGAATTTCAGTTCAATGCCTTTGCCCGGGTTTTCGTCAGCCACTTTCTGGGCAATCAGATTGTTTTCTGCAAAGAGTTGGGCTTGTCCGGAGAGGAAGGCGCTGATGGCGGATGCGGTATCTTCCAGTCGGATGTACTTGCCATTGGGATTCATGTCGCTCAGGGATAAATCTGGAGTGGAACCCTTGGGGACGGCAATGGGGTAGTCACCCAATTCGGCCAGCTTGGTGGCCTTCTTGATGTTTTTTCCGCCATAGACGCCCAGATATACCGCGGCATAGGGCTTGGAGAATGCGACCTGCTTGGCCCGTTCCGGGCTGTAGCCCAGGGCCGCGATCAGAACGTCCACTTTGTTGGACATCAAGTAGGGGATGCGGTTGGCACCCGTGACCTGTTGCAGTTCAAGTTTCACGCCCAGACTCTTGGCCAGATTCTGGGCAAGTTCAATATCCAGGCCGGTAGGTTTTCCCGCTGAATCGGTGAACCCCCACGGTGCGGCATCCACTGTTGTTGCAACCCGGATTACCCCTTTGGCTTTGATGTCGTCCAGCTTGCTTGCTTGGGCAATCAACGGTGCTGCGCAAAGCAACAAAACAGTCATGAGTTTTTTTGCATGAATCATCGTAGTGCTCCTTGTTACATTGTGGTTAAAGTACGGATTGAACAAATTGCTTGAGTTCCGTGGTTTGCGGATTGCCGAACACGGCTTCTGGCGGGCCGCTTTCCCATATTTCGCCTTGATGCATGAACAGGACGTTGGATGCCACTTTGCGGGCAAACCCCATTTCATGAGTTACGGCGACCATGGTCATGCCCTCACGGGCAAGGTCTTCCATGACACGCAGCACTTCACCGACCAGTTCCGGATCCAGGGCAGAGGTGGCTTCATCAAACAGCATTAGCTCGGGTGACATGGCTAGTGCGCGGGCAATGGCGACCCGCTGTTGCTGTCCCCCCGAAAGGGATGAAGGGTAAGCATCCAGCTTGTGGGAAAGGCCTACCCGGTCGAGCATGTTTTGGGCGATCTTTGCTGCGGTATCCTTGTCGGCTTTACGGGTGAGAAGCGGTGCCAATGCCACATTCTGGGCGGCGGTCAGATGTGGAAACAGGTTGAAGCTCTGGAAAACCATGCCGACTTTCTGCCGCAGCTTTTGCAAAGAGGTTCCGTTGGCATGGACTTCAATATCTCCGACCACGATCTGACCGCTGTCGGGTATCTCCAGGCCGTTGATGCAGCGCAGTAACGTACTTTTACCCGAGCCACTTTTACCGATGATGGTGACAATGTCGCCTTGATTTACCTGGGTGGTAATACCACGCAGCACTTCATTGCTGCCAAAGCTTTTTTTGACCGAATTAATGATGACCAGCGACATTGAAACGTTCCTCCAGGGATAGAGATAAACGGGCAAGCGGAAAGCAGATTGCGAAGTAGCACAGCGCAACCAGCAGATAAATCAACAACGGTTGCAGTGTCGATCCACTGACAATTTGTCCGGAACGGGTCAGTTCGACAAAACCGACCAGTGCGGCCAAGGATGTGTTCTTGGTTAACTGCACGGAAAAACCGACCGTGGGTGGCAATGCAATCCGGAAGGCTTGTGGCCAGATCACATGAACCAACATGTGCCAGTGGCTGATTCCCAGCGACCGTGCCGCTTCCCACTGCCCTTTGGGCACGGCTTCGATACTGCCGCGCCAGATTTCACCCAGAAAAGCGCCGGCGGAAAGCGAGAAGGCCAATACGGCTGCCAGGAAAGAAGAGACTTGAATGCCGGTCAGCATCGGTACGCCAAAAAAGAGCAGAAACAGCAAACCCAATAACGGCGTACCCTGAATGACTTCAACGTATATCCGCGAGCACACTCGCGCAGCAGGCCAGCGCGAACTTCTGCTGGATGCGACCAGCAGGCCGATCACGGAACCACAGGCGAACGTGGTGACGGCGAGCAATACGGTCCAGCGCAAGGCGCCAAGAATCATCCAGAGATCGGAAAGGGACAAGCTACGCATGGTTTATCCTTTTCTCTTGAAAAAACGGCGGTACACCATGCCCAATAATGTTTTCATGCAAGCCACCGCAAAAAAATAGAGTGCGCAAATCACCAGGTAAATTTCAAAACTGCGGAAGGTGCGAGAGTCGATGAAACTTCCTGCGTGGAAGACCTCCTCAACGCCAATTTGCGAGATCAGGCTCGTGCCAATCAAGGTCAATACCATTTGGCCAGCCAGCGCCGGATACACATTCTGCAGGGCCGGTATGCTCAATATATGGGTGATGATCTGGCGACGACTTAACCCCAGCGCCAGACCTGCCTCCGTCAACCCCTTGGGGAGCGAGACCAGTCCGGAGCGAATGATTTCCACCATGTATGAGCCGCAGTAGAGCGAAAGCGCAATGACACCAGCCAGCGGCGCTTCCAGACGGATACCCAGATTGGGCAGGCCGAAGTAGATCAAGAACAACTGGACCAAGGCCGGTGTGTTGCGGAAAAACTCGACATACATCCGAATGCCGATGCGTAGGGGCTTCGCGCCGTATACCAGCCCCAAGGCGCCTGCTATGCCGATCAAGACGCCAAGGGAAATGGCTGCCGCCGCATAGAAGCCGGTATGAACCAAACCTTGCAGCAATTGGCCAGCATAGGGCTCAAGGGCGTCAAATTGAAATTGGTAGGCCATTTCCCTACTCCTCGACCAGCTCAAAGATGGCTTCAATTTCAACGGTTTGGTTTTGTGGCAGGGATCCTGCGCCTATGGCAGAGCGTGTTCCGCGACCGATTGCCTCGCCAAACACGTCCACAAACAAATCCGAGCAACCATTGATGACTTGCGGATGCTGTGTGAATCCGGGCGCCGCGTTAACCAATCCCAGTAGTTTGACAACGCTCTTGATCCTGGTGAGATCACCCGTTGCAGCGTGGGCTACCGCAAGCAGGTTGAGTCCGGTGAGTCGGGCGTGCTGGTACGCCTCTTGCCAGCTGACTTCGGCACCCACCCGGCCGGTATGCAGAACCCCGGATGCTTCCAGTGGCCCTTGTCCTGACAGGTAAAGGCAATTACCCACTTTGCGCCAGGTGACGAAGTTTGCTACGGGTGCTGGCGGCGGGGGGAGGGTGATGCCAAGTTGCACCAGATGGTTGCTAAGTCCGCAGGAGGCGGGGGTGTCAGTCTGATGCGCAGGGGAATGAAGGATCGTAGTCACATTGGGCTCGCAAAGTGAAGGCTTGGCGAACATTATGCTGCCCATTGGTTAATTGGTCAACCATATTGGTTTACCAATTTGCCGGTTGGGATGAGAGGTTTTGGCTTGTGCAGTATTTCGTGGTGGATTTAAACGCGAGATATGCAAGAATCGGGCCGGTCGGCTATTCTTTATCTATTGCATGGCCTGGAGTTGGTTTGCGTCAAAGAGATGCCCTCGTCGATAGGTCGGCGGTGCGCTAAAATGGTGATCAGTGCGCCAAAATGGTGAACCAATTATGCGAATTTAATTCACGGTCGAAATTTTGCCAACAGGGTGGTTGTTAATGAACAGGGCTGAAGATATTTCCGAGCGAATCGTGGGGCAGGACAAGGCAGCGGCAGGCATTGTTTATCGCTCGATCATGCAGTCGATCAGGGATGGGGTATTGAAAGCTGGCGACAAATTGCCAAACGAGCGGGATCTTGCGCAACGCTTTGAGACATCAAGAAGCACGATACGCAATGTACTGGCCATGATGGCTACGCAAGGGTTGGTGACGCGAAAAGTCGGCAGTGGATCTTTTCTTTCCGGCAATCTGTTGCAGCAACTGCATGAGGCTGATCTTCCTGTGGCGGCCTACCATCAGGAAGTACCTACCTACAGTGAGATACTGGAAGGACGTTTGTTGTTTGAGCCGGCCATGATGGCTCTGGCTGCCAAGCGGGCAGAGGAGGGCGATTTCAATCTGATGCGCAAACATCTCTCGGGCATCCGCGAAGCGCAGGAATGGCTGGATTTCAAGGAACATATCTATGGTGTCCACCAGGCTATCTTTGCTGCGACCAGAAATCGCTTCTTGATCCAGGTCTTTGAAAATATCGTTGCGGACAGGCGTGCCGTCCAATATGACGGGCGGTCTTCCCTGTATGGGCCCATCCGCGAGGTTGTTCGAGAACAAACATTGCGGGAGTTAACTTCGATCGTGGATGCCCTGCAGGCCAGAGACGGCAAGGCCGCTACAAAGCTGGCAAATGATTATTTCACCAGAATCTTCGCTTCCCTCAGTGTTTACGGTTGATCATGGCTGTGACATGACTGGGGGTTATGGTCCATGTCCAAGTGCCGTGGCAAGTGCGGAGGAGTTTTCTGGCTTCCTTGCCAAAGCCAGAATGATTACTTGTTGAGTGTCGTTGAATTTCGTCAAAACAAAACGGGCGACCCATGGGCCGCCCGTTTTGTTATTAACCACAATAATCATCCATCGATCTGCTTGCGGATAAATGTCTTTACCGCTTCAGCATCCGCCGCCATCACTTCGCAGCGCTGCGGCTTGTCTTCCAGTCCGACAAATTGAGCTGGACGCTCCGGATCGCGGCCAAGCGCTTCGCGTACGGTGGCTTCGAACTTGATCGGCAGGGCGGTTTCCAGAATCACCAGCGGCACGCCAACCTCGCGCACTTCCTTGGCGCCCTTGTAGCCATCGGCGGTGTGGGTATCGATCATCACGCCGTATTTTTCGAACACCTCGCGGATGCTGGCCAGCCGATCGGCGTGCGTGCTCTTGGTCGAGATAAAGCCGAACTCTTCGCTCATGCGCTGGGTGTCTTCCTTGGATAATTGGAAGCCCGTGCCCTTGTCGACTTCTTTCCACAAGGCGGCCAATTTTGTGCCATCTCGCCCGACCAGATCGAACACGAAGCGCTCCAGGTTCGAAGCTTTGGTGATGTCCATGCTCGGGCTGGAGGTCTCGAAAGTTTGATCCAGGCCGCGCGGGCGGTAGCTGCCAGTGCGGAAGAATTCATCCAGAACATCGTTTTCGTTGGTGGCGACTACCAGTCGGCGAATCGGCAGACCCATCTGGCGCGCGATATGCCCGGCGCAGACGTTGCCGAAGTTGCCGGACGGCACGACGAAATCAACCGGTTCGCCGACCTGCTTTGCCACGGCGAAATAACCCTTGAAGTAGTAAACGACTTGCGCGATCACGCGGCCCCAGTTGATCGAGTTGACCGCGCCAACCTTGTACTTGGCCTTGAATTCGGCATCGTTGTTGATGGCCTTCACGATGTCCTGGCAATCATCGAACATTGAGGTGATCGCCAGATTGAAGATATTGGCATCCTGCAAGCTCATCATCTGCGCGCGCTGGAACGGGCTCATCTTGCCGTGCGGCGAGAGCATGAACACGTTCACGCCCTTCTTGCCGCGCATCGCGTATTCGGCAGCCGAACCGGTATCGCCGGAAGTTGCACCGACGATGTTGATTTCCTTGCCTTCACGCGCCAGCACGTACTCGAACAGGTTGCCCAAAAGCTGCATCGCCATGTCCTTGAACGCCAGCGTCGGGCCGTTGGAGAGTTCCTGGATAAATAAGCCGGCTTCGAGTTCGCGCACTGGTGTGATGACTTCGGCATCCGAATCGGCGCGGCCATTGCAGTACACCGCGGCGGTATAGGTCTTGTCGATCAGTGCTTTCAGGTCGGCTGCCGGGATATCGTCCACAAACGGCGAAATGACCTTAAATGCCAGATCGCGGTAGTTCAGTGTGGACATTACTGTGAGATCGGCAGTGCTCAGGCGCGGATATTCACCGGCAATCGTCAAGCCGCCATCGGGTGCGAGGCCACCAAGCAGGATTTCACAGAAGGACTTGGGCGGCATCCCGCCGCGGGTGGAGATGTATTTCATTTTTGGTCATCAATATTGTTGTAGGTTGGGCTGAATGTAATGAAGCCCAACAAGGGTAGAAATCTATTGTTGGGCTTCGCGATGTTTAGCCCAACCTACGTGTGCTATTTTATTG
>JARLJJ010000274.1 GCA_031291275.1 Formivibrio sp. | reverse complement strand
GCACGATCCGCTCCTATCTGGCCACTCTGCGCAAACAGAACCGTTCGCTGATCGATGCGCTGGCGTTGGGCTTCGCCGGATTCGTCGTTTCGCCGCTGACTGCCGCTGAATAGTTACGCAGCAGGCAAAGAAAAGTAGGTGCCGCCCCGCACAGGGGCAACGCTAATAGACCAATAAGAAATCAAGGAAAGGCCAACACCGTAAGGGCACAACCAAAAAGCGCCGCGCGGGCAAAAAACCCTTACACCATCACCCCCCGCTCTCTGGCAAGAGTAATAGCCGTATCCTCGATCATATCTTCCTGCCCGCCGACAAGGCGCTGCCTCCCCATCTCGACGAGAATATCCCGCGCCGGAACCCGATACTTCGCTTCAGCCCGCTTGGCAAACAGCAAAAACGACGAATAAACCCCTGCATACCCAAGCGTCAACGCATCGCGATCAATCCGAATCGGCGCATCCATAATCGGAACGACGAGATCTTCCGCAACGTCCGAAATTTTAAAAACGTCCACACCGGTCTGAATCCCCATCCGCTCGCAAACAGCGACAAAAACTTCCATCGGCGTATTACCGGCACCAGCCCCAAGCCCCGCCGCAGCGGCATCGATCCGATTGGCTCCCGCGGCGATAGCCGCAATCGAATTGGCCACCCCCATCGCCAGATTGTGATGCCCGTGAAAACCAAGCTCCGTCTCCGGTTTCAACGCCGCACGCACAAGACCAATCCGTGCCGTCACGTCATCAGGCAACATGTAACCTGCGGAATCCGTAATATAGATGCAGTTAGCCCCGTACGACTCCATCAGCTTGGCCTGCTTGACGAGCTGCTCAGGCGCCGACATATGCGCCATCATCAAAAAGCCAACCGTATCCATCTCCAGCTTGCGTGCAAGCCCAATGTGCTGCTCAGACACATCAGCTTCCGTGCAATGCGTCGCAATACGAATCGTGTGCACACCTAGCTCGTGGGCGAGCCGCAAATGATCGACCGTGCCGATACCCGGCAGCAACAGCGCCGACACCTTGGCCTGCTTCACTTCCGCAATCACAGCGCTCAGATACGCTTCATCCGTATGCGCCGGAAAACCATAGTTAACCGAAGCGCCACCCAGGCCGTCGCCGTGGGTCACTTCAATCAACGGTACGCCGGCGGCGTCGAGCCCGCGCGCAATCGAGCACATCTGCTCAAGTGAAATCTGGTGGCGCTTGGGATGCATGCCGTCACGCAACGTCATGTCGTGAACGGTAATGCGGGTTCCTGCTAAAGACATAGTCGGCTCCTCACGCGGTGGCAGGCGATGCGGCAAGCATCTGTTGGGCAAACAG
>JARLJJ010000273.1 GCA_031291275.1 Formivibrio sp. | reverse complement strand
TAGCCGAAAGTCCATGCGCCCATGACCAAGTCATTGTAACTCGCCACGTTCCCCACGCCATCGTAGACCGCCGAATAGCTGTACACCGTCTGCCCGCTGATGTGTTTACACCGTGGTTAAGGGAAAACGGTGGATAGAAGGTTCGTGCTAACCCATCCTTGAATCAAAAGCGATTCAAGGATAGGGCACCCCGGCGTTCTTGGTGGCTCAAGGCTGGGCCACCCGCCCTTTTCTTCCGACAACCACTCAATTAAGATTTCCTCGGAGGCTGTAGAACCTGAAATATACAATGCGCCTTCTCTTGTTTGTTTGCGGACAATTCTCGTATATCCACAGGCCGGGGAAGACCTTAAGAATACGATCCAATGAATCAGCAACACTAACGTTATCTAAGTCGCCGTAAATATGGGGCGGGTCAACTGCAGTTGGTTTGGAGCCAAAAAGAGCAGAAATCGGCCCACCTTCAAATGGCAGCCTGATGTTGTGGGTCTCCATAAAGTTCTTCATGTCTGGCGACCACAGAAGAAAATTTAGGGCGGCATTCGCATTATAAATTCCGCCCCGCTCGTTAACGAACGAGATGTGCCCCACCTTGAACTTGAGGACGTCCGCTGGAACACCACGCTCAATCATGCGAATCGTGCCATCTGTGTCCTGGGTAACATGCATGAGAGGATCGCTTGCGAATGATTTACGCAAGGCCACAAGTGCATCCCCTCCTGTATTGGCAGAGGCACGTACACGCGGAAAATCTGGAAAGTCCGGATAATCCAGTGAATTACAGTGTCCGGTGAACTCCAGAGAGCCAGAAATGTTGGCATTGCCTAGGGTTTCTAGAATCGTTTGAACGGAAGAAGCATTTGAACTTGCACTCGACACCTTGGGGTAAGATTGAATCGTGCTTTGTCCGCAAACCTCTTGTTCTTGAAAAGCCGCCAAAAATACTCCGAAGACGATAGCAATTCTTAACATGCTCTGCATGATCTGAATCCCCCCATAACAGGTGTGACAATCTCTTAAAACGCGCTCAATCGCTCATGTACTTGTGCTAACTTCTGCTCATCGCTTCCACCTTAGCCTCAGGCCCATATCCTACGGTATCTCTACGGAGCAATTACTATCGGATACCCCGAAGTTAAGGAACCATTACGCATCTGCGACCATTGGTTAATGACAGTGCTTAAACGCTGAACGCCTCCATTTGGGTAAACCACATTAAATGTCTGCTGCTGCAAGTTAAACAGATTGGCGTGTGGACCAGTATTTGCGAATCCGATGGCGTCTTTAAACGATTGACCGACCACATTGCTTGTCTGTATATCTGCGCCGGCATTGCCCACCAGCGGCTGGATGCTCTCTATACCAGCGAAATCTCCCTGTGCGGCAGTTCCAAAAGCATTTACAAACTCTTCTTGAAATACGTTTGCGTGGACGCTTGTTCCTGGCGGTAAATTCAGATCTGCAGGAGCCTGTCCATTGATTGAGCCCACTTGTCCGTCGACCTTGACAGCACTGGGACCGAAGTTAAAGGTGAAGTGATCGGGCTTTTGCACCGCATTGCCGGAATTCGAACTCTGCTGTTGGGCCTACTTTACATTCGGTTTTGGCTGCGGATCGGTGTATGCCTCGCAGCTAACTGAAGGATCAATCGTAAGCATGTCCTTGGCTGTAATTGTGAACCTCGGCTGCTTCTCAATCCGCTCGATGGCCGATGCGAGCCGCTCCTGTGTCCAGTCTCCGCCCAATGGCGGAGTTGCAAAAGACACACCGTGGATGCCGCGTTTGGACAAAACAAAAGCGGCGTTATTCTGAATATCGAAGCTCTGATGGTCATCCTGCTGCGTCAACACGATCGCGAAGGCTGATCCGTTCGATCTCGCAAATGCGGCATAGGAAACCACATACATGACCCTCTTCCCTGGATAGGACTTCTCATCGACCAAGTATCCAAAGGTCAGCTCTTGGACCGTCTTGCTTGGAAAGAAGCTCTTGACCGAAAGGCAATGGGCGGCACGAAGCAAGAGTTGTGGCGGCTGTTCCTGCGAACGAGCTTTGACAGCAAAGCAGGCCACTAAAAGTAATGCGAGCGCTAGTTTCTTCATGGCCAATCTCCTCCTCTTTTTCATCTCAGTGCCCAGGATCGTTGTAGATGTAAATGTAGGTCTGTCGCCCTCCGCCTACGCTATCGTTGAACGGCCCGAAATGCTCATACACGGTTTGTCGACCATTGCCAATCGGGCGACTGTGGAGTTGATCCGGGGGAGTATGGCTTGTTCCGTAGAAGGTTCGACCATTGACCGGGTCGGCGCCTCCATTAGCTCTATTCGTATAGGCATCTCTCATGATCTGAGCATCCTGAGATGAAGCGGGCACGGTCGGTGTTGCCACCAGTGGTGGATGCTTGGATTCAGCGCCGTTAATTATGGCATTTGCTAGGGCCGTTTTACCCTTCTCAAGCTCTGTAGGATCGCCGCCCTTTTGAGTGCTCAGGCTCCCGTCCTCGTGAGTCATAGTCTTTTCGAGACTGCCAACCGTCGTTGAGCCAACGGGCTTGTTATCCGTCTGTTGTTGGGCCACTGGTTCAATTCCAGCAACTGCATTCGCCATCGCGCCGTTGCCATTAGCTCGTAACCAAGCATCCATGCTGCCGTCCTCAACTGGTGCGCTGGGTGCATGACCATTTTCATCAACCGCTCCAAGAGGATTGTTTCCAACGTAGGCATAGAGGTTGAGGCTTTGCGGATCGTCCAGCTTCGAGTACGGCACGGGCTCAACCCTTGCGCTCCAGTCGGGGTTCATGAATCTGCCCACTGTAGATGCATAGTACCTAGCCCCGAAGTAGTCGTTGCCGGATTCGGTATCGCGTTCTTTGCCGGTAAACAGGTGCTCTGTGGGGGTGGGTGCGCAGCTTTCCTGATCACCGTAAGGAAGGCTGGAGCAACTCTGTTCCAGCACCCCGGCATAGTCGGTTTGCACCCGCCGCGAGCCCAGCGGATCATTCAGATAAAAGTGCAGCAGCCCATCAACGTCCAAAGTGGCAATGAGACTACTTCCCGCCCACACGTTGTTATGCGCCGGCACCATGCCGTTGGTCGTCGGGTCCATCACCATCTCGGTCATCTGCTCATTTGAAGGACCAAGGATATCGTCGCTGGCGGTCTGAAATCCGCTGGGGGGAGGATCGCAACTCCATGTGGTGATGGTGCCCTTGGCCACCCGCGTCCCCTCGGCATCGTACAGGTAGCCGGTCATCACCGGAGGCATGTCGGGCAGAAGCTGAGTAGACACCGCGCAGATGCGCCCCTCCCCGTCGTAGAGGTAGGTGTTCACACCGTCGTTCAGCACATCGCCCGCCAAGTCGTATCCTACCCCTCCCGGCGCCTGGATGGTATTCGTAAACCGATTGTTGTTGGCCGTCGTGTTGTAGTTGGCCCAACTGGTCGGCACCGGATTGTTGGCGCAGGCGGTGGTCGATATCGCCTCCAGCGTCCGGTTTCCAAAGGCGTCATAGGACCAGCAACCGGACATGCCCGCGTACTGCTGCGACGCTTGCGACGCCTGCGTATTGAGGGATGTCGCCAGCCGGTTCAGCGTGTCGTAGCCGAAAGTCCATGCGCCCATGACCAAGTCATTGTAACTCGTCACGTTCCCCGCGCCATCGTAAACCGCCGAATAGCTGTACACCGTCTGCCCGGCTGATATGTTTACACCGTGGTTAAG
>JARLJJ010000272.1 GCA_031291275.1 Formivibrio sp. | reverse complement strand
GGCTACTTCAATTGGAACATGGGACTTACACGCGGAGTTACGTTTGCGGAGCGCTACGAGTTCCGCGTCCGTGCCGACGCGTTCAATCTTACGAATACTCCGTACTTCGGAAACCCCGGACTAAACGTATCCACGGTGACCACAACTAATGGCATCCAGAACCTGAATGGTTTTGGGATCATTTCATCAGCATCGAATCAGAGGACGATGCGCTTGTCTGCAAGGTTCGATTTTTAGGTCAGACGGTATCTAGTTGTGCGGCTTCCATTCTTGCAGGGCGTCCACATACGCCTCGGAGAATGGAAGCCGAAACGGTTGGACTACATAGAAACTGCTTCTTTCGAACATTGAGTTTTCCAAGGACTTAAACTTATGAGACGGATTCTTGCATTCATCTTGTTCTTCTGCAGCATCTCAATTGCAGTTGGTGCCCAGCAGCTTCCAAACCTTTTTCTCGTTGGGGATAGCATCTCAATCTATTACACGCCTGCCTTGAAGGATGATCTCGCCGGCATGGCGAACCTCTCCCGCAAGATGTCCGTCCAGCCTGAGACAATCCCGGTGCAGCTTGGCGACCCGAATGTACAGGGCGGCGATTCGCGCATGGTGCTTCAATATCTGCAATCGCGTTACCAAAACTCCGGGTTCAAGCCAGAAACAGTGCTGATCAACTGCGGGCTGCATGATATCAAGCGCGATCAGAAAACAGGGAAGGTGGCTGTTGATGCGAAAGAATATGAATCGAATCTGAATGCTATCGAGCGATTGATTGGCTCGCACGGGGGGAAGATGCTCTGGATCAGCACTACCCCCGTTGACGACGCCAGGCATAATTCTCTTTCTACAGCTTTCTTCCGATACAACGCTGACGTGATCCACTACAACACGATCGCAGCAACAGTTTGTGCCAAACTGCATGTTCCGATCATCGATCTCTATACCTTTACGGCACATTTTGGCAATGGACACTACATCGACCATGTACATTACGACGAGGCCACGCGTGCCTTGCAGGCAGCCTACATTGCGGGGTTTGTTCAATCGTGGCTTGAGGAGCATTCAGAAGCGTACAAGCAACGTTCACCTCTAATCGTCGAAAACTAATCTTTTAAGCCTTAGGGCCTGTCATCTAACTCTGAGGCTGCGCCCTGGGAATTAGATGACAGGCCCTAAGATTTTGGCGTAATCGAAAAAAGGACGGTCCATTTCGACCGGTCCTGTTTTGGATACGGCGTCACCAACTCGCCAATTGGAGTACAGGGCACTTTTGTACCAGTGAGTGTGCGACACACTCGGCAAAAAAATTGGATACGCACAAATCAGTGTTAAGTGTTCATCGAGGCGCTCGAAATGGATTGGGCGGATTCTGGCTAGTGGCCAGATTCGCCCGTTGGCTGATTGGGGGACACTGGGTAGACATAGTGACTGTCTTGTGTCCTGCAGGTTCCTGAATCTCTTTGATGGTTGCCCCTGCCATTGCCAGCCAAGAGCAGAGCATGTGCCGGTTAGAGTGCCAAACATATGCACATAGCAAACGGCCGCATCTGACCGATGCGGTCGTTTGTTGTCTGCGGGTTATTCAGCAATGTTTGCACAAGAACAGCCGTTCCTAGATAGGCATTCTGGATGTACCTCTACAACAGTCCTGATGCCTGGAAGTACTGCACGGCCAGGGACTGATTGCTGT
>JARLJJ010000271.1 GCA_031291275.1 Formivibrio sp. | reverse complement strand
TTAAAGATCGTTGCCTGAATCGCTAAAAACCTTTTAAAATCACCAGTTTCGCGCTTCAAACTTCGCTGCGTCTGCAGCAGAGAGGCCGAACTATACCCACCCTCCAAACACTCGTCAACCTCTTCCAACAAAGAAATTCTGCACAGCAGCGTAAGCCTTTGAAATTTCAGGAATCAGAATGCATACCGCTGCGCAGAACACCTATGACCTCCTTCTCGTAACAAAATAGCCTGTGATGTGTGCCTATAACCACCGGCCGGCAGCCAAGGCACACCACCTTAGCGATCCAACCTTTCTATACCCAGTAACTTCAATACATACTTTTCATACACCGGTTCTGATGAACCCGTTTTCATCTTGTGCATAAAGTATTTCTCAAAGGCGATTTTGGCCAAATGGACCCATTTGCCTTTTTTGAACCAGTTCACGTTGCGTGGCGGTATCTGCGGCAAAGCGACAAATGCCGCTCCCGTGTCCCCCATATCCGCAAGGCAAATGGCATTCCATGTGCCCTTCGCTGTCGCGGCAAGACCAGCAATATCCGCAGCGATATTTTCTGTGATCGCAGTGATCATGCTCTCGATCATGTAACCCGTTTTGGGTGCGCCAGTGGGTACAGGTGTTACTTCAACCGGCGGAATCGCCACACACACTCCCGCGGAATAGATATTGGGAAATTTCTTGCTGCGCTGCTGTTCATCGATCAAGACAAAACCGCGCGGATTGCACAACCCTTCAACAGCGGCCACCGGATCAATCCCCTTAAAGGCAGGCAGCATCATGGAAAGTTTGAAGGGCAATTCGTGCTCCTTGACGAGATTACCCTGCAGGTCAAGCTCGGTGACGAACATTTTACCGTCCTCAACTCTGGTCACTTTCGCATTGCAAATCCACTTGATATCGTGACTACGAAACTCCGACTCGAGCATCGATTTTGAATCCCCTACCCCACCGAGGCCCATGTGACCGATATAAGGCTCCGGCGTTACAAAGATGATCGGTACTTTGTGCCTTAACTTGCGCCGCTTGAGATCCGTATTAAAAATAAAACTGAACTCATAAGCGGGGCCAAAACAGCTGGCACCCGGCATGGCACCGATTATGACCGGGCCAGGAGACCCCAGAAATTCCTGATAGGCTACCCATAATTGTTCGGCATGATCCACAGAGCAGACGGAATGGGTAAATCCTGCAAGCGGTCCCGCGCCGGATACTTCTTCAAAAGCCAGCCGTGGCCCGGTGGCAATCACTAAATAGTCGTACTCCAGACGCTGTCCATTCGCCAATTCCAGTGTATTGGCTTCGGCTTCCAGCCGGGTAACAGGGCTGCCAATAAAATGTATCCCTTTTTTCTCGAGATACGGCGCGATAGGCAAAACAATATCGCTTCGTTTGCGCCACCCAACTGCGACCCAAGGATTGGAAGGAACGAACTGAAAATAGTCCACCGGGTTGACCACGGTGATCTCATGCACACTGCCTAATTTCTCATGCAGTTCGTAAGCCGCCGGCATTCCGCCGATCCCTGCCCCCATAATCACGATTCGAGCCACGGTCATGCTCCTTGCGAAGTGGGGCAGCGTTTTGCCGCTCCATGTTTACAACATAGCCATTAATCAGCCAGCCAACAGTTCAAGCATGAAAACGACTGCTGTCGGTTCATTGCACCAAAAACGCATTAATCACATCCAGCCGCTGTTCGTTCATGTCGCCACTGGCTGCCGAAAGCGCCAATGCGGAAAGCAAAACCTGATACCGCGTTCGGATCAAATTATTCTTGACGTTAAAATAGGCTTGCTGTGCATTGAGGACATCGGAAGTCGTTCTGGCGCCGACTTCGCGCCCGGTTTGGGTAGCGTCCAGCTTGCTTTGTGCCGAGATCAAGCCTTGTTCCAATGCCTTGCTTTGTTCAAGTCCGCTAGTTAAACCTTGGTAGGCAGCGCGAATCTGTTGAGACACCACCTGCCGCGAGACTTCCGTATCGCGCCGGGCCTTTTCGGCCAAGGCAATGGCTTCGTCATATTTGGCGCTACGCATGCCTCCCGTGAAAATCGGTACATTCACCTGAATACCAATCCAGCCCGTCCGATTATGGGTAGAGGAAGAATTGCCACTCCCCTCCATATGTTGCTGTCCATATTTCGCCACCAGATCCACCGTAGTGGCATTGGCCGCTCGGTACTTGTCGATTTCCAAGCTGGATATCTCCTTGCCGACATCGCTCATCTGCACGCGCGGGCTTTGCGTCAGCCCCTGATCGATAAGCGTCTGCATGGTATTCGGCCGCAGGGATTCAAGCTTGGGCTGGTCACCCAAACGGGCCAAATTGGTGGCAGGCAAGCCGGTCAGGTCAGTGAACAGCGCGCGCTTGAGCTCCAGATCACTCTGCAAGGCAAATTCCTGGGCCACCACGGCATCAAAACTTGCCTGTGCTTCGTGCATATCGGTTGAAGCACTCTTGCCGATCTTGAAATTTTCTTTGGCAATATCCAGCGACTCCTGCACGGCTGCCTTCTGTGCACGCAAGGTAGAGAGTGCTTCTTCAGCAATCAGTACATCAAACTGGCGTTGAGCCACACGTAAAAAAAGCTGCTGCCCATTTTCCCGGAGTTGCAACACTGCCAGGTTCGATTGCTGGGTCAATTGCGCGGCATTGGCCTTGCGCTCCGCATTGTAAAGCGGTTGCACCGCCATCAGTCCCCACCGGGTTTCATGCCCATTGCGCACATCCGTCGTGAAATTCGCATCGCTCATGGACCCCATGGCAGGAGCTGAAAATTGAGCCCCCTCCACTTCGTTCTTCATATCGATGTAACCCGCATCCGCCTGCAGACCGACATATGGCAACCAAAGTGCTTGCGCTTGTCTTTGCTTCTGGCTGCCAGCCTGAGCGCTCGCCATATCGCCCTGATAGACCGGATCGTGATTTCTGGCCGCCTGCCAGGCAGCCAGCAAATCGGTGCCGGACCAGGCTGACCCGCTGGCAAGCAATAAGGTGAGCAACAAACGATACATGATGAACTCCGATGACATAGGTGATCCGGCGTGCTTTTAGTTGCCGGCCTTGACGCCCAGCTTGCGCAGGATGACTTCCATCAAGCACCACTTGGTTAGCCCGCTTTGCAACAAATTGGCGCCAACGAAAACGGTAAACCACAGCCAGTAGCTGCTCACAAACAAAGGGCTTTGCGGCACGCCCAAGGCAAGCGACAACAGGATGAAAGTACCGGCAACAACACGAACGATTTGCCAGGAAGTCATGATCAGTTCTCCTTAGATGTGTCGCCAGAAGGGGCGACGGTTTCTGCAACAGGTTCAAACTTATGGCGATAGGCCACGTAATACAGCAAGGGGATGACCACCAAGGTGAGCAAGGTGGAAACCAAAATCCCGAAAATCAGCGAGATCGCCAATCCGTTGAAAATCGGGTCATCCAGAATAAACAGCGCGCCGATCATGGCCGCGAGCCCGGTCAGGATAATCGGTTGGGCACGGGTGGCGGCCGAGTGCATCACCGCCTCTTTGAAGGGCACACCATCGGCCACCTGTAGATTGATGAAGTCGACCAGTAGGATCGAGTTGCGCACGATAATCCCGGCCAGCGCGATCATCCCGATCATCGAAGTCGCGGTGTACTGCGCACCGAGCAAGGCGTGACCGGGCATCACTCCGATGATGGTCAACGGAATCGGGGCCATGATCACCAGCGGCGTGAGGTAAGAGCCAAACTGCGCCACCACCAGCAGATAGATCAGGATCAATCCCACAGCATAGGCTGCGCCCATGTCACGGAAGGTCTCGTAGGTAATCTGCCACTCGCCATCCCATTTGATGGCATAGCTGCGATATGGATCGGTTGGCTGGCTGATGAAGTACTCATCCAGCGCCCCGCCCCCAGGAGAATTGATTGCCTTGATCGCCGAACGCATTGAAAACATGCCATAGAGCGGACTGTCGAGCTTGCCCGCCATATCGCCAACCACAAAGACCACCGGCAAAAGATCCTTGTGATAGATCGGCTGATCAATCAGGGTGTTTTCCACCGTCACCAGTTCGCGCACAGGCACGACTTGCCCTGACTGGCTGCGTACCGTTAACGCCAGAACATCATCCAGATTGCCTTGCGACGCTACGGGTAGACGCAACTCGGTCGCTGCCGGGTATTTGCTGCCGTCATGCAGATAGGTCACGTTTTCACCGGCCATACCGGCACGCAAGGTCATGACAATGGCTTGCTGCGAAACGCCGAGCAGCGCAGCTTTTTTCCGATCGACGAGCAGTACCTGCTTCGGTGCCTGAGTGATCGAACTGTCATCGACATCGACGATATTGGCGGTTTTGTCGAAAATATTGCGAATGGAGTGCGCCACGAGCTGCCGCCCGGCCGCATCCGGGCCATACACTTCGGCCACTATCGGCGAAAGCACCGGCGGACCAGGCGGCACTTCCACCACCTTGACCCGGGCGCCATAGCGCGCGGCGATCTTTTGCAGTTCCGGACGGACCCGCATGGCAATCGCATGGCTCTGATCGGAACGATGATGCTTATCGACCAGATTGACCTGAATATCGCCGACATCGCGCCCGTTGCGCAGATAGTATTGACGCACCAGTCCATTGAAATTGATCGGCGCCGCCGTCCCCGCATACGCTTGGTAATTGGTCACTTCGGGCACGGTGGCAATATAGGCGCTCATGTCGTGCAACACCGCCGCCGTTTGTTCCAGCGGTGAATTCGCCGGCATATCGACCACGACCTGGAATTCCGATTTATTGTCGAATGGCAGCATCTTGAGCACAACCAACTGCACCGCCGGCAAACCGACCGAAACCAGGATCAACAAGCCGATCAACAACCACAATTTCAGCCGGTTTTTGCCGCCACGCCGATCATCCAGAAACGGGGTAAACAGGCGATGAGAAAGCCAACCCAGCTTGCCCGCGATGCCTTTTCCGGCATCCTGAACGTGCACGCTGTCTTTCAGCCACAGCCGTGCCAGCCACGGGGTAACCACGAAAGCCACGGCCAGCGAGATCAACATACCCATGCTGGCATTGATCGGAATCGGGCTCATGTACGGGCCCATCAGACCGCTGACGAAAGCCATCGGCAGCAGTGCGGCGATCACGGTCAAGGTAGCCAGAATCGTTGGCCCGCCAACTTCATCGACGGCGCCGGGAATCAGCTCGGTCAGTGATTTATCCGGATGCAGTGCCTGGTGACGATGGATATTTTCCACGACCACGATGGCATCATCGACCAGAATACCGATCGAGAAAATCAGGGCAAAGAGTGAGACGCGATTGAGGGTGAAACCCCAGGCCCAGGAGGCAAACAGCGTCGCCATCAACGTCAATACCACTGCGGTGCCAACAATCGCCGCTTCTCGCCGCCCCAGGGCAAAGAACACCAGGCCCACCACGGCAGAGGTCGCAAACAACAGCTTCTCGATCAGTTTCATTGCCTTGTCGTTGGCGGTAACACCGTAGTTGCGCGTAACAGCCACCTCGACATCGGCTGGAATCACCGTATTTTTCAACTGGTCGACACGCTGGATCACGGCTTGCGCCACATCCACCGCGTTCTGGCCCGGCTTCTTGGTCACCGAAATCGTCACTGCCGGATATTCCGCGCCATCTTTACCTGTCGTACCGTGCCAGACATAGCGCTCTGGCGGCAAAGGGCCATCCTGAATCGTGGCCACGTCCTTCAACAACACCGGAGCACGATTGCGTATACCCACCACCAGTTCGCCCACCGCACGCGCGTCTTCGAGGAAAGGCCCGGATTCCAGGCTGATCGCCTGATTATGCTGAACCAGATCGCCCATCGGCATACCCAGATTGGCCGACTGCAAAGCCATGCGCAAATCGTCAACCGTCAAACCGGCCGAGCGTAACCGGGCGGGATCAAGCTCGATCAGGACTGCGCGCTTGGGACCACCGATGGTGGTGACTTCGCGCGTGCCTTTGACCCGCTTGAGATCGCTCTCGATCGAATGCGCAATCCGTTCCAGATCAAAACTGCCCGTAGCCGGATTCCTGGAATACAGCGTCAGCGCCACGATCGGCACATCGTCGATACCCTTGGGCTTGATGATCGGCGTCAGCACGCCCAGATTGGCAGGCAACCAGTCAGAATTCGAGTGCACCGTATCCCACAGCCGCACCAGCGCTTCCGTTCGTGCGATGCCTACTTCAAACTGAACCGTAATCACAGCCATGCCGGGACGCGACACCGACGTCACATGCTCCACATTGGCAATCTGTGACAG
>JARLJJ010000270.1 GCA_031291275.1 Formivibrio sp. | reverse complement strand
GTCGAAGGACTGGCCATAGAGTGGGCCCATATCCTGAGCAAACAGGGCATTGGCACCGGTGTAGGGATCGGTAGCGCCGCCAGTGATGGCGTTGCCGCCTGCACCCGCTGCGCCGCTGTGAGGAGCGTGGCAGCCAGCGCAACCGCGGCCGTAGTTGTTATGCGCGCCCAAAACGTCGACCGTGGGGGCGACCGCGTTGGGCGCGCCCGACGATGTCGCGGTTCCAGCGGTGGGGCCGGTGACGGCGAATGCAAGGCTGGCGAACACGACGACAGCCAGCAGAACGAACATTAGTTTCTTCATGGAATGAAACCTCCTGATGATATTCAGAACAAACAATGTTGATACAACTTCTTAACGCTAACGGATTCGGTCTCCCGATCCGGTTTTGCGCCCTTTGGGCGCAAACTCGTTTGCGGTAACTTGGCGGCAGAGTCTCTTGGCTGCGCTTCCAGGTTCTCCGCAGCTATACGGCTGGCTTGTTTCACCATCGTTTAGCTGTACGTTATTTCAGTGTGCAATTTTGTCGCCTTTGTCGCGAGAGCTTTTGAGTTCCTTCAGTATGGGGGGCTAGGTATTTGAAACTACGTCAGATATACACTTCGCTCCATGCGCTGGCTGGCGCGGAGCTGGAACAAATCTCGGGACTACCGAGGCAGTACTGCGGCATTCAACACAGGCCACAGCCGTGCGTTGGTCAAATTCCTCATTGCCCGGTCGATAGCTTTCACTGTTCAGGGTGAACACTGATTTGATCGAACCGCGTGCGCGAACCGGATGCTTCTGGGCAGGATAGCCGCGAGAGATGAACCCCACCTTCGGCCAGCCGCCATGTTTGTCGGCGCCGAATCGAGACCTGGGTGGAAGATCAAATGGAGATGAAGGCAGGCGGCGAGGGCAGACGGGCGCAGACGAAAACCAGAGCCGTCCACTCTCCGCTTCCAGCGCCTCACGATGTTCGCGCTAGCCTCGGCAGGAACCACGCGAGGTTGCATGGCTGAATTTATCGGCAAACCCGCTCCGGAACCGGAACGGGTTTAATGGAGAGCTCGCTTGAAAGCGCCGGGGTGCGAACAAACTTGCGGCTATTTCGCAGCTGAATCCTTAGCGTCCTTGTTTTCTGCGGACGCACCTGGCTTATCGCTCGCCTTCACCCCGGCGGCCTTATCCTTCTTGGCCGCCTCCCTGCGATTGAGTTCCTCAGTCGCTTCGGCCTGAGTCACGTAGCGGAATTCCTGCACCCGCCCCGGAAAGACCTCGGAGGTGAAAACGCGGTTCTGCTTGTCAATCGTGACACCCTGCACGCCGGAGAACATGCCGGGCAGAAGGCCCTGTCCTGACCCTATATACATCAGCAACCGACCTTCAGGGCTGTACATCTGTATTCGGTTTTGCATCGAGTCAGTCACCCAAATGTGACCGTCGCAGTCGATAGCAACTCCCTTGGGCATCGCAAAATACCCTGGCCCGTCACCACGCTTGCCAAAAGTGCGAATGAAGTTGCCATCAGCGTCGAAGATCTCAATGCGCGCATTAAGCATATCGGCAACATATAGATTGCCGTCCTTGTCCACAGCAACCCCCTCTGGCTTGGCAAAATCGCCCGGCGAGGTCAGGGTGTGATTCTTACCGCCTGTGCCGATCCTGCGCAGTAGTGCGAAGCTGTCGGCGTCGTAAACCAGTATTTGATCGGCCTCGGCATCGGCAACATACAGAAAGCGATTTTCAGTATCAATCGCCACCCCAACCGGATTTTTCATGCCCTCGGAGATGGCTGCTTCCACATGGTGCTCAGGATTGAAGACTAGGACATGGCTCGCTCCCGCATCAGCGACGAACATAGTGTCGTTGTCGTCCATCGCCAAACCCATGATCAATTTGAAACTGGCGTCCTTGCCATTCTTGATCATCTTCGTGTCGTGCGTCTCAGTGTCGAAGATGAAAATGGCGGCCACCTTACCATCAGCGACGTAGAGCTTCCCCTTCGAATCAACCGCTAACCCATGCGGTTCGCCAAGGAAGAAGTGGTTTCTCAGGGATGCCTCAGGGCTCTTGTCCTCCGAGACGCCGGCCACGCGGTCCATCCAGCCGCCCTTCTTTTTTGTCACAGTAAAGTCGGGCAGTTTTTCGCCAGCAAAATAAGACAGATACTTGACACGGGCGATATTGGGAGGCTGCGGCCAAACAACCTTCCGAATGTCAATCCCTACCACCGGCGCCCCCGAGGTCGTGGTCGGTCCATCTGACTTCTTCTTCTTCTGCCCGAAAGATGGGGATGCGCTCACAAATACCAACGACAGCAGTACCGTCAGCGCCAGCCATCCTCTTCCACGTTGAACCGAATTGTGAAACTGCTCACTCATCGCTACTTCTCTCTTCTTGCGCTATAAATCACATACTACTACTTCGTCAAATTCTTATGACAAGAGGCACAGAACAAAGCATTATTGATCTGATCTTTCACCAGCAGATCAGGTTCCGCTGAGGCATGTGGCTGGTGACAGGTCAAGCAGTTGATCACAGTCTTGACCTTGGTAACATCTGTCGGATCCATAACATCTGACACCGGGTGACCATCAACTGGGTGCCCTAAGTTGTACTTCAGAGGCAGAACCGGAACCTTGGCAAAATAGTCATCGGGAAGCTTTACTTTGCCGTCGAAAATCGTCACCAAGTGGTCGCTCTCCAGTTTAGCTGGCTTTGAATCTGGCCCATGACACTCCAAGCATAGCTTGTTGGGAGTGGCCGCGCGTAGCAGGTGAAGATTGTCGCCACCATGCGGCTCGTGACAAGTAAAACATCCTTGCTCGAACGCCGGTTGGTGTAGGTGCGCCTTCTTGTGCTGTTCCGCCTGATCGCTATGGCACCCCAGACAGACATTGACTGCGTCCGGTTTTTGGAAACCCGGAGTGCTACCAGCATGGGGATTGTGGCAATCAGTGCAGTCGCCTGCCGCACCGGGATGCTGCACCTTGGCCTTCTCGATCTGCTCGCCCTTATCGGAGTGGCAAGTAAGGCAAATTTCCTTCGGAGTCGCAGCGGTCAGCACCACCTTGCCGCCTTTGGCTTGGGCGTGGCAGGAATCACATTGACCGCCCTCGAAGGGTGCATGGGTAAACTTCGCCATCAAATGCTTACCGTTCGACTGATGCGGATCATGACAGGTAAGGCAATCCGCATTCTCAAACGGTTGTCCCTGGTGTGCCTTGATCAACGCCACATCTTTCGGGTCGTGGCAATCAATGCAGAGCGCGGGAGCATCCTTGGTCAGATGGAAGTCGAACTCGCGTTTACCGCGCTCGCCGGTCTTGTGCGTCACATGACAGGTATCGCAACCCATGTCCAACGCCGCGTGCCGACTGCCGTCTTTAGGGACATTAACGCCGATCTTGTGGCAGCTCAAACAAAGGTTTGTTTCCTTGCTATCGCCACTCTCGGCTTTGAGCAACTGATTCTTATTGTCTGACGTGTGCGGATCGTGACACTTGATGCAGTCACGCACTGCCGGAGGGTGGATTTTTCCTTTGATGTCGGCGGCCTTTTTGTCAGCATGGCAAGTGATGCAGAGGGCAGCAGTCGTAGGAGTGATTAGCTTTAAGCGGGTAACGTCTTTCTTAACCCTGATCTCGTGACAGCTTGTACAGCCCATGGCAATCGCCGAATGAACCGACTTGCCTTTCGTTTTGTCCTCATGACACTGTGCGCACGTCGCTGGATCCTGCTTAGGATCAAGGGGCACTGGATGTACACCCGCCCAAGCCGAAACGCAGAACGCGCCAGTCAGTAACATGATCGAGATTAACTTCGGAGCCCTGTTCACACCTATCCTCCAGTACGGTACATCAGTATGCAATTGTGTCGCCGTTGTAAAAGCGTTCACGATCCCTAGCGCAGGAAATTCTTACATGTCGATGAAAATAAAAGCTAAACTCGCACCTGTTGCGGGCAGCAGAGAGGGGCTATTGAAGACGCTACGGCGGCTGATGATCGGTAGCTTGCGGCATCTCACGCAGATGCTTACTTGGTACTGGCGATATTCCTCACTTCCCCAATACGCAGTTGCTGGTCGCCGCCACACTCCAGAACATGATTGGCAAACTGGCTACCGCGTGGTTGCCACGGAACGCGGCACCGTGCCGCAGGCAGCAGCAGAAACCAGACCACCATCATGCCAAGCATAATCCCCGTGCTGCGCCGAATGCTTGAGAAAAGTCCAGTCGATAATGGGAACTGCCGAACGAGCGTGGACAGGGAGATCACTGCAAGCAGGAGAAAAATCGCGAGCGTCACCCTATAGGAAGAAATCCTCGTCAACAGAACGGCCAGGATGGAAGTGACGGCAATGGAAAGCACCAGACTGAATAATATTTTTTCGACCCCGGAACGGATCTAAAAATTTCCGATCCTTTAGATTATCTCAACAAGTTCGCACAGTCTTCGCCAACGATCAAATTTGCGTAATCACACAATCGCGGCCACTATTCACCGGTCCGTTTCATGGTGGATCAACGCTGTACGGCACCAAGTTCGAGCGCCCTCTGGCCTGCTTGCCGTGACAAATCCAGCTGTCCGCTGGCTTCCAGCAAATAGGCTAGCTTTTTCCATCGATTGGCTACGCTGGGGTTCAACCGCAAAGCTTCCTGTTCGAACTTGATTGCCTGGGACAGATGGGAGAGCATGCGTTGGGCATTCGCGCGCCCATCGGCGATGTCGGCGTAGAAGTCCGGCGCAAGCCCTTCGGCTCCGTTGCGATACGGGCTGCTCTTTTCGGCCTCTGCGTAGGCCTGCAACGCCTCCTCGGGATGTTGCAGCCGGAGTTCGACCTGCGCCAGATTCATGTATGCGGTATACGGATTGCCGGATAGATGGGCGGCACTGGAAAATGCCAACGCCGCTTCGGGAAAGCGTCTTTGCTGCACGTACAGGCCGCCGAGTTCAAACCAAGCTCCGTGGGACTCTCTTAGCCCTAGGCTTATTTGGCATTCCGCCTCAGCTTTGTCGAACATCTGGTGACGCTGATAAAGCCGTGCCAGTATCAATCTTACATTTGGATCTTGAGGGTATAGCGCCTCCGCACTTAGCAGCGCAGCCTCGGATTCCTGATCGCGCTGCAGCGCAAAGAGCAGCCCCCCGGCATCGGTCCAAAAGTCGTAGAGGTCCTTGCGCGGGGCGGATGCTGGTGGTGGCACAAGCTGTTGGGTGCGGCAGTCAATCTGCAAGTGGTCTAGCCAGGGCTGGTTTGCAGGAGTATTGCGTAAAAGTACCAGCGCTCTTTCGTCCATGTAGACCGGTTTCCAAAACTCGCTCTGACAAAACGCAAGAGCATCCTGGCGGTCGACGGCGCCTTCTCCCTCGGGAATCAATAGGACATTGAACCCCCATCGATCCGCCGCCGCCTGCCAATCCGGCGAGTCCGGCGGTTGCGCCCGAAGTTTCTGCTCTTCAACCAGTATCGCTGGCGAAACTGAGCGTCCGTCGATAAAGTCCGGATACTCAGGTCCTAGACGCCAGGCTGCGAAGCCACCCATCGCGTACTCCTCGAAGATGTTTCCGGGTAGCCGCTCGTGCCGAATGAAACTTGCCGCGCGCTCCGGATACCACGATGATTCGCCGAGGCCGAACCGGGAAACGCTGTGGAAGACTACGTGCGTGCGGTTCGAGACAATATCGACGGCGTGCAGCGCGGTGATGGTGCCAACTGCGCAAATGAACACCACCGCCAGTGTCTGCGGTATTCGCAATAATGACGCAGGCTTCGGCGAGCCCTTTCGCGCCTCGGCATCCGCCCCATCGATCCCAAAGGCCTCTCCAAGCAGCGTGGCTCCAATGATCGTGGTGGTAATGCAGAAAAACGTGATGTATCTCGCATGTTGAAGTGAAATATAGAGAGCCGCCGACAGGATGATCACCACGCCTGGCTGCTTTCGCCACAACGCCAGCGCAATCACGACAATGGCAATCAACATCAGCCAGACGTAGCCGTTATCGGGATGCCGGAAATCGACGAGTAGTTTCAACAGATGGGTAGACAACGGAACGGGAAGATATTCATTGATGAAGGCGTTGGCATTGTACGCACCCTGCTGCGCTCTCCCCAACCCTGCCAAAGCCAGCGAGGCAGAATACAACTTGATTCCCCAGGGATTGAGAAGCGTGACTGCGGCGGTTCCGGCCAACCATGGCCATGCCTCTCGCAGGCGTTGCGTGGCATCAGCGCGGCGCGCCGCAAACAGCAGTTCCCCGCCCTCCAGCAGCAGATATGCGCCGATGACTGCCAGTCCTAAAACGAAGCCGGGATGGAGGTTCACCCAAAACAGCATGGTGAGCGGTAACACCCACAAACGTTTACTCAATCCGCGATGATAGGCCCAAAGTTCGCCCAGAAATAATGCCATGAAGACCGTACTGAAGAGGTCGGCGCGCGGTCCGGTGCGGAGTGCAATCCGTTCGACGGCGCACATGGCCAACACCAGCGATGCAAGATCGCGTCTACGCACTATGTAGGCTATTGTCGCGACGCAGGCCAGGGCGCAAAAGGCGCTCAGTCCCGCATAACCGGCGGCACTGTAGATCAGGTACATCAGCACCCCGGCAAAAGGAGGATAAATCCACTTCGCACCGGCAGCCGTGTAGGAAAGCACGTCTGTGCTGGGTACTGCGTGGTGCTGCACAACCCAGCGGCCCGTGGCCAGGTGCCAGCCCATGTCGTTGTCGAAAACCGTGCGCAGTCCTGCCGCTAACGCATTGGCCAGAACCAACACGAGAAGAACCATGAGCGCAATACGATAGGTTTTTTCCGCCGCAACCTTCATGAACTCGAAACTCCTTTTGCAGGACCGCTTGCCCAAATTGTACCGCGTGCAACCGCAGCTCCCAGAAATGCAACCGCAACTCTTCGCGCCGCACCGATCAACCGCGCCTCTAGCTCAATGCCCCCAACGAGCACTCCGGGAAAGGGCAGGTTGCCACGGGTTAAATAACCACGAGGCAGCCGCAGAGGTCACATTCTGGCGTGACCAGAGACACTGAATCTAGGAGTTTGA
The DNA here is from genome assembly GCA_031291275.1 of Formivibrio sp. Lineage (GTDB taxonomy): Bacteria > Pseudomonadota > Gammaproteobacteria > Burkholderiales > Chitinibacteraceae > Formivibrio. The sequence continues at coordinate 495 of JARLJJ010000270.1, read as the reverse complement.
ACCTGTAAAGTGGCGGCGTTCTAATCACATTCTAAAAAAATGCATGGCCAGAACAGACATGAAAAGTATTGGGATTTACCTCCTGATAGATTGCCCCTCAGTACGCAGGGGCATTTTTAGCGAGGAGCAGAAACCCACCATAATGATGACGTGCAGAGGGTTTTCGAAAGCTCCATGGCATCGGATTGGATGCGCTTCTAATGTGAATCTCACCGCTCGGCAAGGTATGTCTCACAATCTGATGTGATGTGGAACACTGAATCTAAGTACCTGCGTCTATAAAGTTGCGGCGGTTCTAATACGATTCTTATTATTCCCAGACACGGTGGGCACTGTTTGCCGCCAGTGCGAGGCAAAGGTGAACATCGGTTGAGTCAATCAGCCATAGCACCAGAGAAAACCAAAAGTTCCGCGGCACAATAGCCGCGAAAGGTTTGTCCCTCACGTTGCAGTTAGAACGAACGGACAAAACGGAGATCGGCGATGCCATTTCCG
>JARLJJ010000032.1 GCA_031291275.1 Formivibrio sp. | reverse complement strand
GGATCCAAACATGGCGAAGATACTCAACGACAAGAAAGTCGAGGCCTATTTGAACTCTCCGGAACACCATATCCAACTGGTCATTCCATCGCTGGAGAAGGTCGGGCAGTTGCGGCAAAGCAACACTCCCGAAGTGGGCAAGTCCTATTGGATGGCTTTCTCGAATCCACACAGAGCGGTAAGACGCGGAGATCGCGTGAATGTTGTAATCGGCCAGTTTCATGCGGACGGACTTGTCGTTGAATAGGATCGGCGGGCTACCAACATACCTCTTGCAGTTTCCCTCCAAGGCCACTTGCACTGGCTCCTGTCTGTCAATGATTCGTAGCGGCGATTCCTCTCTTTGCTCAAAAGCAAGCTATCACTTTTCCTTATTTGTTAATACTTTGTGTGTTGGACCAGGGATTTACATTTCGCATGCCCTGTGAGAGATCGGGCGAAGAATGCGCTGTGATTATGGAAATTCAGTGCGTCAGTTCGCATGGGGATCAGACCTGATTGAGGATAGAATCTCGTGTCGCGGCCGGCGTCGGCCGCAAATCCCACTGAGGTTCAGGTGAATTGATGGCGCAAGGGCCATTTTGCTTTGTGCCGTAGCCATAATGGGCTAGGTTTCTCTTTTTCGGAGGACGGTGCAAAGAGGTAGGAGAGTGCGCTTGGCGGCAACCATTCAGAGTTGTATTGGCCACGACGACCATTACTAATCCACCAATTGTAAGGTGCAGCAATGGAACGAAAAAAGCGAGTTCAACTTGATCTTCACAGTTTCCAGGTTCAAAAACTGCTGGGGGGAGTGTGAGATCAGTTCAGGCTTCGCCGCCGCGGTTCCCCGCCTCGAAATCAGGCAGGATGAAGACCTCCATTTTGTCTTGGTCGGCGGCGCTCGTCGCGATTGCCGCGGTGCTTGCCACCGTAGCAATTCTCCAATTCCGTTGGGCGGATCAGGCAAGCAGCGCCGAGGAGATGAGAATCGGTTCTGAGCTTGAATCGCTCATGATGAAGTGGCAGAGCGATCTTTATGGTGAGTTCTCCGCAATCTGCGTTGCCATGCAGGTGGGTCCGGATTCAGGCGCGCGGGATATTTGGAATGATTATCTGGAGCGCTATGTCGAGTGGAACTACGCGCTTCCTCATCAATCGATGCCGTACGTCTACAGAAACCCTGATCTTGTCGGCGAGATCTACGTCTTGGAAACACGCGTGCGGGGAAATCCGAGGCTATTGAGGCTTGATCCGGAAAAGAAAAGGATTGAGCCTTCGAAAATTCCACTGGAACTCATGGATTTGTTGCCTCGTCTTGAAGCCAACTCCTCTAACCTGAATCAGGCCATGAATGCATGGACGACGTCCGAGTCAGGTACCAGTCAGATAGATCGAGGAATTGTCACGCCAATAGCGCTTGCCAAGGGGAGTAATGCGATCTCTGGATGGCAATTCGATGTAAGGGTACCGGCCCTTGTTCATCCCATCCTCCATCATGGTATTGGCAAGGCGGTGAGCGTTGGGAGTCCAGTCGACTGGATCATCATCACCATAGACATGAACGTCCTTAACAGGCAAGTTCTCCCGAAACTGGCAGGCCGGTATTTCGGAGGCCTGGACGGCCTGGACTATAAGGTTGGCGTGATTGCGACCGGGCCAAAGCCGCGAACTCTATATTCATCGGACCCCGGATTTGGGGCACAGGATCTTGGCGCAGTCGATTCGACTTTGAACATTTTTCGATTGCAACCATCAGTATCGGCAAGTGATGCCACCGGTGCGCCCTGGAATACGCACTCGCTTAGAAGTGCAGCATGGCATAGTTTCGCCGGACCAGAGTGGTTCCCCGTAATTGAATTCGCTCCCAGGCGGGAATTGTGGTTCCTCGAAGTGGAGCATCGTGGGGGCAGACTGCAAGATGTAGTCAATGGCGTGCGGGCAAAGAACTTGACCATGAGTGCGCTCATGCTATTGTTGCTGGCCGGGAACTTCGCAATTCTCATGGTTGCCGCATTACGCGCGCAGAAGTTTGCCAGGCTCCAGATGGAGTTCGTGGCTTCCATATCCCACGAACTGCGCACACCTTTAGCGGCTATCTTCTCAGCAGGCGAGAACATACATGACGGAGTGGTGACTGGTGGGTTGGGGCTTCCAAACTATGGATCTCTTATCATGAATCAGTCACGCCAGCTCATGAAACATGTCGACCGTATACTTTTGTTTGCTTCCATTCGCAGCGGTATGAGCCGGTACCACGCTAGCCCGATCGATGTTTCGGAGATTTTGAAATGTGTTCGCGATGACACTGCGTCGCTGATTCATGAGCGGCACTTCAGCGTTCATGAGGAAATTGAGTCCAATCTTCCTCGAGTCCTGGGCGACATGTTTGCCGTTCGAGGCTGTCTGGAGAACCTGATTTCGAATGCGGTGAAATACAGTCGAAATGATCGGCAGATCCGGATCACCGCAAACCTTCGGCGGAGCGCAAGCGGAGCCGAGACGGTTGCAATTGCGGTTCAGGATTTTGGCATCGGGATCAAAGCTTCAGATCTGAAAAGGATATTTGAGCCGTTTTATCGCGGCCAGGAAGCTAGGGAAGCTCAGATTCACGGAACTGGGTTGGGGCTGTCGTTGGCAAAGCACTTTGCCATCAGCATGGGCGGTAGCCTATCGGTCATAAGCAAGGTGGGAGTCGGGAGCATCTTCACACTACACTTGGGGGTCGAAAAAGAAGACCCCCACGAGCCAGTGATTGCAGCTTCGAGATTGAATGAAGGTGAAGTGAAATGAACGAGAGAATCCTGTTGGTCGAAGACGAAGAAGCCCTTCGGATCACTCTGACTGATCGGTTGGTTGCGGAACAATATGTCGTGGAAACTGCGGCAGATGGTATCGACGGATCCGACAAAGCTTCCAACCAGCCGTTCGATCTCATAATTCTCGACCTCATGCTGCCCGGACGGGGAGGGCTCGATGTTTGTCGGGACATACGTGCAGCTGGAATCGCAACCCCAATCCTGATCCTTACAGTCCGCGACGAGACGGTCGACAAGGTGGTTGGACTCAAGCTCGGTGCGGATGATTACGTAACGAAGCCTTTTGTGGCGGCCGAATTGTTGGCGCGTGTCGAAGTGCTGCTGCGGCGCGTGCCAACACACGTTGGCCACGGGAGATACGATTTCGGTTCATTCTGCATCGATGTACGTCGAGGCGAAGTCACTAAAAATGACAAACCTATCTACCTGACGGCGCGCGAATTCCAGCTACTTCGATATCTAATTGAACGCTCAGGAACCACGGTTCCGCGAGATGAACTCTTGAGGTCAGTGTGGGGCCATAGCGCAAATTTGCTTACTAGGACGGTCGATACACATGTATTCAGCCTGCGCCAAAAGTTGGAAGAGATTCCAAATATGCCCGAGCTGATTCTCACAGTTTCGGGAGTAGGTTACAAATTTGTAGGAGGATACGGACGGTAACAATTGTTGATGGTCGAT
>JARLJJ010000269.1 GCA_031291275.1 Formivibrio sp. | reverse complement strand
CGAGATCCGGGTGATTGTACCTCTTTTTGTTATGTATTGCTAGTTTTATGTTGCTGTGCTCATCGCGCCCGGTGCAGCATGTACACACCGATACCAGCTTGAAGTTGGGAACTCAGGGATGCGCAATCAGCGCAGTGTTGCAGCCCACGAAGGCCAGTGCACCCTCCCCAGAAGGCTGCGCATTTCACTACGCCGATCATCCTCGTCCTGACATCGTGACAGGGGGAACGGAGTGCCACTGTTCACCAATACTGCACCGGTGCGTGACGTGTGAGGAGGTTATCATATTCTGTGTCTCTGCTGGAATTCCTGGCCGAGATGCCGCTGTTACTGAACCCCCCTTTCACTTTACAGGAATCTTCCGGCGGCACACGACTTATATGTGGCGGTCCGAAATAACCATGCGAGCGATTTCGATGTCGAGGTGACTGCAGAAAGCACAAATCCGAGTGTCAAAGGTTCCACTGAGAGTGCCAAGCCCACTGGCAGGTACAGAGGTTGCCACAAACTGATATTCACTGGCAATTGCATCTATTATCTTGATGCCGTGTGCAGCTGGCACATCTCTGGCCTCGCGCTGAAGGCGCACAGCGGCGTGAACACGTTCTTGGTCCGTTACCCCCGCATGCTTGCGAGGGCATACCCCGACGCGATAAAAGCCATGACGCTTATTGCGCGCGTCATAAACGATGAGGTTATAGTGGGCGCCAACGTATCCTTGCACCACAGCGATGAGGTATGGTGTTTCCGTTTTTTCGCATGACATTATTTTGACTTCATTTTATCATGAGTGTTCCCTTCTCCTACGCAGCTGCAAGGTTACCTTGGATTTGTTGACCTTCGAGACCCGGGCAACTACACACTGCAGGTGCGTGCCCATTACAATGTCATTGTCGAACTAAAAGTTTGTACCCGGCGGCGATCGCATGGGCTGCCACTGGCACACATCAGTCTTACATCAAGGTGTTTCGTTGCGGTCGGAGCCACTGGGCTCTGAAGCTGTGGCTGATGTGCGTCTGTTTCCGCTTCGCATTGGCAGGTGTCTCTATCGAGCTTTTTTGGGAACAACGCTAGCGGTATCGACACCGGCCCGTTCACTGGAGGTGAGCATTTCATCGTGGGCGCCCACGCAGGAGCTGGGTACAGGACAGGGGACTTTTATCGGTCCCTCATTGGGCCTGGGCAAGGCGATGGCAGTGCAGTGTCAGTGTCACTGCAGGCCCCGGCCGCAGGCAACGGCGCACCCCGCCCCAATCCCCAACGGTTCGGAACGGCAAAGTGCAAACACGCAGGGCGATGGATGTATAGGGCTGATGGGTGTGCGGCACCATTCTGCACTGGATCCATCAGCAGTATCAATCAAATTGATTTGGTGAGTGAGTGCGTGCGTGTGTGTGTGTGGGTGTGTGTGCGTGTGCGTGTGCGTGTGTGTGTGTGTGTATGCGTGTGTGTCAGTGAACGCGCCGATGTGTGTGCACTGATAGTGATTTAGTTGCTGCTGCTGTTGTTGTTGCATATTTGCTCTGGCAGGACTTCTCCAATCAGCGCCCCTGGGTATGGGTGCCGTATGACTGCTATCACCATTTGTACTCGCGGGAAGACGTGCTCACATGTGCCAAGCGCGTTGGGTACATGTGGATTCTGAACCTGGGCGACTCACAGACGCGTGTGTTTACCTGGGCGATGGCGGGCTTCACTGACTCGGAGTCTCAATCATCATCTGGCTCCATTAAGACCATCCACGCGGACGTCTTGGTGCAAGCACTCCCTGCCGGCGACAGCAGCTCGATGTCAGCATCAGCGACGCGCAGTGCGACCCCGAGCTCAAACGCGGCGGTACCGGTGCCAGATGGCTGCTTGACCCGCAAGCCGGATGACGGCCTGCGTGTGACGTGGCAATTTTACTGGCAATTTTGGGTCACCTGGGGCATTGGGCCATTTCTTCGATCCTTTGCAACTGACCAGCTCCTGTTGGACCACTACAACGTGTGCCCCTCGCAGGTGCGGTCGTAGGCAGTGTTGGCGATGCGTCCGAGTCAGTGTTGCTATTGTTCGTTTGTATGCAACTCCTTTCCCTCCTATCCCACAGGAGGATCGTGGTGTGAGGACTGTAAATTTTCAAGACAAACAACCCGGCCTACGTTTGTATGAAGAGTGCACACGGCCGGATGTATTGGTGATGAACCACGCTGCTGTGTATCAGAGCTGGCTTCAGGTACGTGTATGTGCTTGTGTGTGCGCTTGTGTGAGTGTGTGCATGTGTGTGTGCTTGCGGCGTTAGTAGTTCGTGTGTTTGTATGCGCTCGCGTCGTGCGTGTGTGTGTGTGTGCGTGCGTGCGTGCGTGTGAGTCACCGTAATGGTGAATGAGTGCGTGATTCTGTGTTTTTGAGTGGGTGTGATTGAATGTG
>JARLJJ010000268.1 GCA_031291275.1 Formivibrio sp. | reverse complement strand
GTGGCGGTCAACCGCGTCTCGACTTCCTGATGCACCAAGGTATGGGGAACGCTGTAGCCGTGGTGATCGACGATGGCATGATAATCAATGTTCACCGTGGCTTTGCCCCAAGTGGCCAACTCGAAGGGCTGAGCGGGCAAGTGCAGGAGCGTTGGTTTTTCCTGCGCTTCAAACCAACCGTTACGTGAGCCCTCAAGCTTCTGAAACTCCTGGGCGTTGAGTTTGTCCAGCAGCGGTCGGATGGCCAGGTTGAGCTCGACGACGCTAAAGAAGCGCTGGTCCCGCACGGTCCCACCACCGTCGCAGGCCAACGTCAAGAAACGCAAAGGCCCGCATCTTTAGCGGCGGGGCGACAACAATTGCGCCCTGAGAGGATTGTGTTAGGCAAACTTCATCTGCCTGTCATCAAATTGTCACGCAATAATCCGGGGCATTGACTTGACATGGGAATGGCAAAACAAGGAGCATTGAACCAAATCATTTTGGGAAATAATCCATGAATGCCAAACGGACCTTGATTCAAACGGTCGTGCTGTGGGCTGTGGTGCTGCTGCCGGCCGTGGTGCAGGCGCAGTTCACTTTCATCACAAATAATGGTGCCATCACCATCACCGGCTACACCGGGTATCCAACGACTTTGACCATTCCGAGCGCGACCAATAATCTTAATGTGGTGAGCATTGGGGATTCGGCGTTTTCCAATCAAACCAATCTGACCAGCGTGACGATTAGCGGCAGCAACCTCACAAACATCGGGAACAGTGCATTTTCCTATTGCAGCAAACTGGGAAGTTTCACGTTCCCCACCAGTGTCAAAAGCATTGGCGACAGTGCGTTCTACGGTTGCTCGAACATCACCTCGGTCGCTTTTGCCGGCCCCAGCAGCACCCTGACCAACATCAGCAGCTCGGCGTTCTCACATTGCAGCAAGCTGGGCGGGAATTTCCTGATGCCCAACACCGTCACCAGCCTTGGCACCAATGTGTTCTCTTATGACACCAATCTGACCGGCTTTTCCTTCGGTTCCAGCAGCCCGACCAGCGTCGGCGATAATATGTTTTATGGCTGCTCCGCACTCAATAACAGCTATTATGGCAGCATCACGTTCCCCACCAGTGTCAAAAGCATTGGCGACAGTGCGTTCTACGGTTGCTCGAACATCACCTCGGTCGCTTTTGCCGGCCCC
>JARLJJ010000267.1 GCA_031291275.1 Formivibrio sp. | reverse complement strand
GTACAAACTAACGAAGGACCGGGCACGCCTCGTCTCGTATTCAAGCGGGCAAACTGCATCCAGAGAAGCGTCCTCAGTTGTTCCGGCACGGAAATCGATCGACTCGTACACAACTGTTTGAACAATGCCGCAAAAAGGTATGAGTGAGTCTAGGTAAGTGAGTGTCCATCATGGTAAGCCGCACACACACAACAAACTGATCAGGTGTGTTGCCGAGTACGAAGCGCGTTCGTGATCGCCGCTCGATCCCCACAAGAAGCGTCACGGCGTTTGGCGCACAAAATCCAGTCACAAATGTGTTACGTTTGAAATCTTGACGGGCAAATCCAACACTCTCAGGCATTGTGCAACCCACCCTTCTCATTCAATGCCACGTTGCTTACTTCGTCCTCGCTAGATTCACTCCTGAAGAATGAGACGGCTAGCATGCTATACTACTGCGTCCTTCTGCAGCGTGCCCGCTGCATTGCCAATGTATTTGATGCAGCCGACATTTGATTCATTCCTCCGGCAGAGGTGTTGCTTCGTTTTCATCAGCCGTGTCAGGGGCTAGCTACTCTGTGCAATGCGAGGGAAGGCGAGACACCAGAGAGCTGCCCCTGTTCCGGCTAACCCTAACCCAAACCCTAACCCAGCCCTCTAACCCTAACCAAACCAACCCTAGCCCTCTACCTAGGCCCTCTCACCCTAGCCCTCACCCTAGCTCGCGCTGTGTGGGCCGAACTTGCACCGCACGTCTCCAGGAGCTTGCAGCGAGCTGGATTCTGTACTGGTTTTAATCTTAAAACATCCTTGTTCGTACTCCGGGCATTCGTATCCTGAACAGCGTCGTTGATGGCCCCTGCTAGCGGAGCCTGACTTGTGGCTATGTCAAGCTGCAATCGCGGGGCGTGCATTAGATAGGGTTTCCCTGGGAGACAGCAATCAGCACCTGCCAGTGTACTACTAAATTGAAGTCGATGATGGTGGTACCTGCTGACGAGCAGAACCGGCGTTGACTGCTGCACTCGCGTGGTCAGGCTGCAATTGCGGGGCTTGGGAGGCCTTCCGCTTGCCAGCGGTGTGTCAGGCACCGCCAGGCCACCATTGTGCCGCATTTGTGGTGATATTGTATCAGCTGGAGACGAAGGACCAAGCCAAGTATGCCTGGCGTGATGCAATCGAGTTGAATTCAGCATATGGCCAGTACGTTCTGACCAAGCTTGTGCCAGAAGCCCGCACCAGCCTGAAAAATCAGCGCGATGTTGCTCCTGCGATGCAACATTGGGGCCCGACAGACAACGAAGCTGGCGACGTGTGCCGTCACAGTAGGTACTAGTACTCCACTCAACGTGATGCAGCTGTACAGACAGACCGGTCTGTCTTGTTGTAGCAACGGCAAATGATTCTGGCAGCGCGCAGCCTTTCGAGAATTGTACAGACGTCTTACCGTGGCGCTGCCGAAGTCGCAGGCTGGGCACGTGCACAGCTAGCTGTACAGTG
>JARLJJ010000266.1 GCA_031291275.1 Formivibrio sp. | reverse complement strand
TAGCGGCAATGAAGGCCTGACAGGGCTTTTTTTGCTTCTGAATGACAACATTCAAGCGTTAACTTCATCGCCGCCAAGTTTGGCAGGCAGAGGCCGACTGAAAATGTCGGTTTGAATTTTGTTTTTACACAGTCTGGGCCATGACCGGCCGGCCAAGGTTGACTTCCAATTTCAATAGTTATGGCGTTCTCTGCCCCAGTTGAATGACCGATATTCGGCTAGCAAATTGACATCTACACGGCCTTGACTCGCAGCCTACTCCGGTCATTCAAGTAACCATAACCTGTGGACTGGTCTTAGGTCGAAAGCCGATGGCTAACCGTCGTTCCAGCCATATCCTTGAATGAAGTTAAGCGGCCACCCACTTTCTGGCATTGAGACAACATATCTTGCGTAAGTCGGTCTTGTGTATTGCTGTACAAATACACAAGGAATTTCTTATGCCAGGACGCTTCCATTTCAATCCGCAGGCCCCCGAGCCCATCTACCGCCAATTGGCGGCACAGATACGTCGGCTTATCGCCAGCGGCCAACTAATCGAGGGCAACGAATTACCATCAGTGCGTGCCATTGCAGCAACACATGGCATTAACCCGATGACAGTTTCCAAAGCCTACGCGCTACTCGAAGCCGAAGGTGTGCTGCAGCGCAATCGAGGTGCGGCCATGACAGTGGCACCTGCCACACAGAAGTCATCCGAACCACTTGCACTGATCGAACCCACCATTGTTCAGCTCGTCGAGCAAGCCCACCAGCTACGCCTTAGTCGCGAACAGCTCCTAGATGCCGTTTCACAGCATTTCACCAATCATTCTCCAAGTGAAGGAAAGCCACAATGAATGCCCCGCTGATCGATATTCAAGGATTAACACGTCACTTCGAAGGGCACGGTTATGCCCTGAATGGCGTTAATTTGCGGTTGAACGCGGGTAGCACGCTGGGCCTGATCGGCCGCAACGGTGCAGGTAAAACTACGCTGATCCGCAGCATTCTAGGCTTGAGTGTCGCCGATGCGGGCAGCATCAAAGTGTTTGGCGAAGATGCTCGTACGCTGAGCGCCAGCGCCAAGCAGCGCATTGGCTATGTGCCTCAGCAAGCCAGTTTACCTGGTGGCTACAGTATTTCTTGCATGCTAGAGTTGTATCTGCACTGGCAGCCGAAATGGGATCAGGCATACGCGCTGCAATTGATGGATCGCCTGCAATTAGTCGGCAACCCGCGTATCGGCAACCTTTCGGTTGGCCAGCAGCAAGCGCTTGCGCTGGTGTTGGCACTAGCTCACCGGCCAGAACTGCTAATGCTTGATGAGCCTGTCGCTGCCCTCGACCCGATTGCACGCCGTACCGTGGCCTCCATCCTCGCTGGGCAGCAAGCCGAAACCGGCATGAGCATCCTGTTTTCCACTCACATCCTCAGTGATCTGGAGCGGCTTGCCAGTCATGTCGCGCTGCTGGAAAAGGGCAATCTACGCTTTGTGCGCGAAGTTGACTCGATCAAGGATGAGATTGAACTTTGGCGTTCGCCGACTGGCAGCAATCTAGATGCTGTTCCGGATTTTTCTGGTCTACTGCGCCGTATCGTTGATCCATCCCAGGCGCTGCTAGTCGATCTTGCCCAAGGAGCCTCGCGTGAAACTGTCGAAACCCAGCTTGGCGCATCGCTCGAAGCACAACGCCTAACGCTGGAAGACTTCGTGGTGGAGAGCTTGAAATGAAACGGAGATATTTTTGGTGGACTGATACCTCCGGGGCCAATAGTTTTTCCTTGTTCCGGTTAACGCTATTGAGCCTGTTTTGGTTGTTCGTGGCAAAGATGTTTATCTTTATCTTTTCAAAAGGTATTTCTGAGTCCGAGCTCTATGCGGTGTATGCAGGGGTCACCATCTATGCGTTCGTACAGATAAGCAGTGAGTTGACCCAACTTTCCCGTAGCGAAGCATTGCGTTTATTGCCAGGTTTTGAGCCTGATCTGTGTCGTGCTGCGTGGCTCTGCGTGGGAATTTTGACGGTATTTGCGGTTTTACTGAGCTGGGTTGCAATCGCCAATTGGCTGACGCTGTCGTCAACAAGCTATAAAGCACCAGTTTCCGTTGGTTATACCGCAGCGGTACTTGCAGGTCTGCAATTGCCGGCTTGGAACCTACATCGCCAAACTCGCGGGTGGAAATTCGATACGAAAAATCTGGGTGAGCTTGCCTTGGGTTGGCCCGCAATGTTGATGCTGGTTGCGCCAGCGGTGGCTCTGCACTGGTTGCCATGGAATCAGGTTGGACTGGCGATGGGCATCGTTGCTGGCCTGTTGCTGCTGGTCTTGCCCTCCCTACTGAGAAAGCGTGGTATGGATATTCCCCCAGAGCAGGTCGGACCGATATGGCGTCACCCTGGAATGGTGGTATTCGGCGTGGTTTGCATGCTGATCTTCGCGCCTCTGGCGCGACCTTGGTCCGAGGAGCACGCTTGGGCACCAGCCATGCTTGGTTTGGCACTACCTTGGATGGGCCTCACTGCGATGAATCGTGAGCGCCAGATACTGCCAGCTTTACTTGGACGAATGTGGTTAGCGGGACGTAGCCGTAATGCGCTGTGTTGGTTTGGTCTGGGACGACTTTTTGCAGCACAGGCAGCTGAATTCGGCATCTATCTGGGCGTGGCTGCTATTGGTTGCATGTTGGGGCGAATATCTCTACAGGCGCTAATCAATCTGGGGCTGATCCTCATTGCCTACGGCTGGATAAACTGGACCCGTGGCGTCAATGACATTTTACTTGGTACTACGGTCAAGCGTTTTGCCATTGAACGGCCAATGCGGAAGAACTTCCATATTGCAGTGCTTGCATTGCCCTGGATCGTGATGGGGGTAGTATTTGCCATACTGGGTAAGCACTACAATTACAATGTCGAGCTAGTAAAGCCATTTGCCATCTATCTTGTTGGCCCTGTCATCGCCATTTTTCTCATTCTTACCTGCATATATGCCTGGAACGCTTGGCAGCAGCGTGTTGACGCCTTTGCTTTCGATGAGACACAGGTTTTTAGCACGAAACTCAAGGCGAATTTCACGCAGTTGCTGATGAATCTTCCCTTTGTCGCGCTGATTATCCTAGCCTTTCTTGGTAAGGATGAACGCGCCGCAGGACTGCTTGCCATTGGTTTGGCCGCTCTTTTGTCGATTGCCTTGACGCTGTACTACTTTCAGCGCCGTTTCGATACGGTCGAGCTGTGATGAAATGCGGAAGGAATCCTTCAACGCAACTTTGATGCGGCCATGACCGTGGCTACCAACATCCATGTTTCGGCTGATCCATTGACACTGATCGGACCGGCGATCATCCAGCTTGTCGAGCGGGCTCAATAATTGCGGCTTGCGCCCGAGGCTGTGTTGGCGGCCGTGGCATAACGTTTCAAGAATGAAGACCCATCAAAAGGGAACTCAGAATGAACTCAGCATTGTTTGAAATCACCGGTGGTGCTTTGCAGATGAAGAAGCTGACACTTGAAGACTTCGTGGTGGAGAGACTGAAATGAGCGCTAAGAGGAAAATCCTGTGGTGGATTGAAAGCGAAAGACCTTTTGCCTCGGTTTCCCTGTATGCGGTGCTGATATTCGTAGTGTTTTCCGCAGATATCAACTCGCAGCACGGGAAGCTCTCCGTAGAGATGATCTATGCAATGTGTGCTGCCGCCACCATGCTTGCCTTCCAGAAAATGAGCTGCGAATTGAGCGAACTGGCATGGGCAGAGCCACTCCAGCTGCTACCTGGCTTCGCACGCGCATTGCGTTTTGGTGTTCTTCGCTGCGTGGCATTGCTGTCACTATTCGGGGCGTTAAGCAGCCTGATCACAAAACATTGGTTGCCTTGGGGGGTCATCAGCTATGCAGCGGCCGCGCTGGCCTGCCTTCATCTTCCGGTGTGGATAACGTCACGGCAAGACTCAAAGCAAAACGGATTATCACTGAAGGAAGTGAGGCGATATGGTGTGAGCTGGCCCACGCTGATTAGCCTTGCATTACCCATGCTCGCATTGAACTACTTGCCGCAGGCGATAGTACTTGTCGTCATGGCGGTAGCAACTCCCGTCCTGCTGTACATGATGTGGTGGCGCCTGCCAGTAGCACCTGAACGGACCCCTGGATTGCCTATCGGCAGCCTGCTGCGTACTCCAAGCTTACTTGTAGCTGCAGCGATCCTGTTCCTGCTACTGAGTCCTAACATGTTTACCTGGAATGAATGGAACGGGCGGTTTAATTTCGGCGGGCTGGTGATGATCCTCCCCTGCTTGGGGCTGAGCGCCATGGGCAGACAAGGCCCCGAATTACGCGTCTTACTTGGTCGGCTATGGCTGCTTGGCATGAATCGCGCCCAACTGTGCCGTACTGGTATGTGGCGATTGTTTCTTGCGCTTGCCTCAGAATATGCCATTTACTTTTTTGTAATCCTTGTCGAATTTTTTCTGGGAAGGATCGAATGGCACGCATTTGTACATCTCATAATGTATTTGATGGTTTGGGCAATTCTGAATTGGACACAGGCTGTCGACCAATTGCTGCAGGGATTTGATCCACTTAAGGGGAACACTTTCACGTACTCCATTGGACTATTGCTATGCATACCAGTAGCTCTAGTGATCATCAACGGGTCCGTTCTGACTTGGTATGGCCTGCTTGTAGTGTTGTGTTCGGCTGGGGCAATACCCCTCCTTGTGCGTGAATTTGTGCGTCGTTTCGAAACCGCCGAGTTGTGGTAATTGGCCGAGCGTTGAAGATCACTCAGCGTTCGCGATGGACTTCAAGCCTCATGAGTGCCCCTTTGATACGACCAACCACTCAGGCCGACCACACGACAATGTTGCCCGCAGAGTGTTCGGCAGCTACCGGAGCGGAGGCGTTACCTGAATGGCCGGTTCTTGGATGATACGAATGTCCTCTATGTAGAATTCCATTTCGCAGAAATTGGGTTTGGCGAAACGGCCGCTATGGCGAAAGTTGACCGGCAGCAAAGGGCACGGAGTACGCATTCGTCGAATGGAAAAGCTACCGTTCAGCGTGATTTCCTAATGAATGGCGGCTAATCGGCGCATTGCAGACCGAAACAGTCAGGCAGGTGAACGTCGGCAATGGCCGATTATGTAGATGCCCCGATTATGTTGAGCCACGACCGTTGTCATGCGCCAACCGCCCGTCTGGAGCGGCAGGCGCTGATTTTGAGCTCCACATAATCAGAGCGTTCGCAGGAAGTCGATCAGCGAGTCGGGCGCCT
>JARLJJ010000265.1 GCA_031291275.1 Formivibrio sp. | reverse complement strand
CAGCGGGTGCCAGTGACCAAAGCGGAGGCGACATAAAACCTGACGAGGTCACAGGCAATGCCGCGCATTGCATAAGCACCCAGTCTGTTACCGCAAACAGTCGTTCGGCTCCACGCAATACCCAACCCGTCGGATCAAGCAACCCCACCAGCGCCAGCGGCGTAACCAGCATGCTGACCACGGGAATGGCGAAGGCATTGGCAATGGGTGATAACAATGGCAGTTGCCCGAATACCACCAGTAAAATCGGCGCAGAGCCAATCGTTGCCGCAGTTTGTGTTGTGAGCCAGCCTTGCCACTTGGGCCCTTCCGCCAAGCGATTCCCTCCGACCCACAACAAAGCACCTACTGTTAGGAACGAGAGCCAGAATCCCACCGCGAGAACAGCGAATGGATCGATCAGCACCACTGCCAGCAAAGCAGTCGCCCAGATCGCACTGGTTGCAGCAGGTCGCGCGCGCCATAGGCACACGCCGGCGGTGACCAGCATCAAGAGCGTACGTTGTGTCGGGACGGCCATCCCGGCCAATGCGCTATAACCCAGCGCAGTGATCATACCGGCGATCAACGCTGCACGCGGTGCACCGAAACGACTTACGAGAAAAGGCACCCGGCGCCAGCCCCGGTTAACTAGCCCAATGGCCAATCCCGCCAGCAGCGTAATATGCAAACCGGAAATTGAAATCAAATGGGTCACGCCTGTGGCGGCAAAACGTTTCCACTGTTCTTGCGGGATACCGCTTTGATCCCCCACGGTCAGCGCTACCACCACACCAGAATAAGAAGCCTCGGGCAATGCGGCGTTGATCTTGTCGCGCAACCCGCTGCGCAAGCGCGCCAACCAAGCTGCACCGGCCGTTCCATCCAGCTTCTGGCCGAACTGGACGGATGCCGTGGCCCCTATGTTTTGTTGCAGAAACCAGCTTTCCAGATCGAACCCGCCTGGATTCACCTGTCCGTGAGGTCGTTTAGCTTTTAGCACCAGGCGCCAGCGTTCACCCGCCTGTACCCGTTGTTTATCGCCGTACCATTGCACTTGTATCTTGCTAGGTAAATGGGCGTCCGCGGTAATGAGCTTGGTTGGCACAAAAAGAAAGCGGCTGCCAAAGTGCGTTGTTTGAGGCAAATCGCACACATAGCCTTCGGCCTCGACCACTTGCCCTTCCAGTGCAGGTGTCAACCACTCGGAAAGTCGCCATTGCGCTCGAACACTGGCATACCCGACGCCGGCCGCAAAAAATGCGATGATCAGCAGGGGTAGACTTCCACGTCGCCAACGCCATGCGATACCAGCGCACATCAGAACGAGTACACAGAAAGGCCAAAGCGGTGGCAATCTGGGCAAGTATTGCAACACGCAAATACCGGCAACCAGCGCAAACACAAAAACCAGGTATCGGAGCAACATTCACGCAATCCAATCCAATTCATTTACTGAATTAAAATGAAAGCTTTATTATGGGTGATAAGCAAGGATAATTTCAGCGAATGGGGAGCCCGGTGAGTCTCCCGATGAAACAGCCGCTGATTTGCTAAAATGCATCCATGACTCACCCGTTTGCCCTCGAGAGGAACCCATGACAATCAAAAATGCTTTCTACGCCCAATCCGGTGGCGTCACCGCCGTGATCAACGCCAGCGCCTGTGGCGTACTTGAAACCGCTCGACTGCATCCGGATAAGATCGGCAAGGTCTACGCAGGCCGTAATGGCATCATTGGCGCGCTGCTGGAAGAGTTGATCGATACCAGCCTGGAATCGGCAGAAGATATCGCTCGCTTGCGCTACACGCCAGCTGGCGCATTTGGTTCCTGCCGCTACAAACTCAAATCCCTGGAAGCGCAGCGCGAACAATATGAACGCCTGATTGAAGTCTTCAAGGCACACAATATCGGCTACTTCTTCTACAACGGTGGCGGCGATTCCGCCGATACTTGCCTGAAGGTATCGCAAATTTCCGCAGCACTCGGCTATCCGATGCAAGCCGTGCATGTTCCCAAGACCGTTGATAACGATCTGCCCATTACCGATTGCTGCCCCGGCTTTGGCTCGGTAGCCAAATATGTGGCAACCTCGATCCGCGAAGCGGGCTACGACGTTGCATCCATGTCGCGCACCTCGACCAAAGTATTCATCTTGGAAGTGATGGGTCGCCATGCAGGCTGGATCACGGCCGCCTGTGGTCTGGCTTCCGAGCAGGAAGGCGAAGGTCCGCATATCCTGCTGCTGCCGGAAATCGAATTCGACGAAGAGAAATTCATCGCCAAGGTCAAGGAAACGGTCGAGAAGTACGACCATTGCGTGATTGGCGTATCGGAAGGCATCAAGGGCAAGGATGGCAAGTTCTTTGCTGAATCCGGCCTGAAAGATGCCTTCGGCCATGCCCAGCTCGGTGGTGTAGCGCCGGCCATTGCCCAGCTTGTGAAGGAAAAGCTCGGCTACAAATACCATTGGGCTGTGGCCGATTACCTGCAGCGCGCTGCACGCCATATCGCCAGCAAGACCGATGTAGACCAGGCGTATGCGCTGGGCAAGGCAGCCGTGGAAATGGCTCTCGCAGGCAAGAATGCCGTGATGCCTGCCGTGCGCAGGCTGGCAGACGCGCCTTACCAGTGGGATATCATTGAGGCGCCACTCGCCAACGTGGCTAACGTGGAAAAATTCATGCCGCGCGATTTTATTACTGCTGACGGCTTCCATATCACCGAGGCTTGCCGCACCTATTTGAGCCCGCTGATCGCGGGTGAAGATTACCCGCCATTCAAGAACGGCCTGCCTGATTACGTTCGCATGAAAAACATCATGACCCCGAAAAAGCTGAATAAAGAATTCAAGCTTTGATCGTGACAAAGTAAAACAAAGGGGCCAGTTAGGCCCCTTTGTTTTATCTGCGTCGCGTTAGCGCCGCCGGACGCGCGCCCGCACTTTATTCCCAGTCCCGAGATACTCCACATCATCGAAAGAAAGCATCCGCGCCATGGAGATACCTCGGCCATGCGGATCAAACGCACGATCGGGTGAAAAATTCAGAAACGGCTGGGGATCAAACCCTTGGCCTTCATCTTCAATCACAACGCTGACGCCATCCTCCTCGCTCTGAAACGATACCCGGACATACCGGCTTTGATAAGGCATATCCTGCAAGCGACGCTCAACTTCATCCTGCCAGCGCCCTTGCTGCACCAGTTGCGTCTTCTCTTGATAACTGATGCCAAGATTGCCATGCTCAACAGCATTGATCAGTAACTCAGACAGGCCCAACGCCACTCGCTGCGGCTCGGGACACGCCTGGGAGAGCAGCAAGGTAAGTTGACGCGCCTCATTCAAAGTACGAAAGCGAAACTCGCCATTCACCAGCAGGCGGAAAGTGCCCGCCTGATCAGTTAGCTGGCGCTCAAGCGAACGCCGCTCGCGGTGAAAACCCACGGCAGCGGCAACGATACTCAGCAACATGTCACGCTGGAACGGTTTGATCAGATAGTAATACGCTCCGGCGGCCAGGCCTTCTCGTACACTTTCCGCCGCGCCCACTGCCGTTTGCATCACCACGGGAATGTGCTGGAAATCCGGATGCTGGCGCACATGCGCGAGCATTTCCATCCCATTCATGCGTGGCATCATGCGATCAAGCAAGATGGCATCAAACCCTTGGCTATCGTGCAGCAGGATATCCCACCCCGCTTTGCCATCTTCGGCAGTAACCACCTCATAACCCGCATCAACCAGATTTTCCGACAGGATTTCCAGATTGAAAGGTTCGTCATCCACGACCAGAATGCGCGCGGGCGTTAAGCTATGTCCGTTAAGAGAAGTCATGGCCTCGTCCTACGCAATGGCCAATTCGGCATACAGCGCAGCAAACTCTTGCGCGATTTTATGGCGAGCATCCAGATTGATCAGGGGCATAGCGCGCTCATGTGATTCACGTACCTTTACCGAACTAGACAAGCGGCTTTTCAACACCGGCAAACCTTGCGCCTCCAGTTCGGCCACCAGCCGCGAAGGCAGGCTGGCACGCGGTTGAAATTGATTGACCACAATACCTTCCACAGCAAGTTCCCGATTATGATCCACCTTGATTTCCTCAACCCGCGCCAGAAGCCCAAGCAGTGCATCGCGCGAGAAGGTGTCGCAATCGAAAGGAATCAGGCAACCGGTCGCAGCGATCAGCGCAGAAAGCGTGAAGAAATTCAGTGCCGGTGGAGTATCGATATAAATCTCGTCGAAATCATCGGCAAGCTCTTCCATGCTTTCCCTGAATTTGTATATTTTGTAGCGTGATTCAAGCTTGGTTTGCTGTTCGGCAATGGCGGGATGCGAAGGCATGATCGATAACCGAGCAAACGGAGTGACATGGATAAATGCCGAAGCAGGCTTGGCATACAGGCTGAAATTCAAGATTTGATCAAAAAAATCGGCCAGTGTAGGTTTGGATTCGTCCAGTCGCTCGCCCAGAAGATAATGGCTGGAATTGCCTTGGGGATCAAGATCGACCACCAGAACCCGTTTACCCTGAGCCGCAGCCACTGCAGCCAGATTGACGGTAATGGTCGATTTTCCAACGCCGCCCTTCTGATTGAATACCACCCGACGTACCATGCTGCACCTCCGGTTTGAATCACTGCTTTCCACTATATCATGCAGCGCAACATTTATTTAATGTTGCGTCTACACCCTTGCGCCCAGCAAGTATAGACAGACGGCGTTGGCAGATTCACGTTGTTCTGCAAACATCCCCCCGGATAAACTTACGCAACACCAGCCGCCCAAAAGGAATTGATCGTGAAACTGTCTTCTTTAATGCGCGGAGGAATCAGAAAAAAACTTTTCCTTGCCTCGACCGCTCTGGTCGTGATCCCCATCTTGAGCATTACGCTGTTACTCGACTACTCGCTGACCAAAAAATCAGAAACCGATTTCCTGGCCCGAGCCGGGGGCGAAATGAAACAGGTCGACAATGTCATCACGGTGCTGCTCGACAATGCCACCCAAAACCTTGAGCTGATGAGTGCGCACCCCGCCACCCAAAAGATCGACGAATCGATCAACAACTATGCCAATAAAACCAGCGACACAGAACTGAAAGGTCTCGAACGCGGTCCGCTGGAAACCGAACTGTTCAATCACTTTAAATTGATCGGCGATACTCATCCCGATTACATTGAACTCTATATGGGCACCAAGTTTGGCGGCTTCATCACCAATGACCAGACCAAGGTCAAAGGTGGATATGACCCGCGCAAACGACCCTGGTATGCCAATGCGATCGAGCAAAAAGGCAAAGCCACCATCGCCAAAGCCTACCTTTCCACCAATGGCGAAAATGTCACCGCCGTGGTCAAGTCCTTTACCGATGCCAGTGGTGAAGTGCTCTTTGTGAGCGGGATCGA
Organism: Formivibrio sp.; assembly: GCA_031291275.1. Taxonomy (GTDB): domain Bacteria; phylum Pseudomonadota; class Gammaproteobacteria; order Burkholderiales; family Chitinibacteraceae; genus Formivibrio. The sequence continues at coordinate 9,178 of JARLJJ010000265.1, read as the reverse complement.
CATCTCGCTCAAACGGTTGACCGAAGTCATGAACAGCATCCATATCGGCGAAAGTGGTTATCTGATGCTGGTAGAAGGCGATGGCACCGTATTGACCCATCCGACCAATAAAGACTTGATTGCCAAAAATATTGATACCCTCAATATCCCGGAACTGACCGACGCGGTGAAAAACAACGCCGAAACGTTCCGCTTCAAGCACGACGGCGTGGAAAAGGAAGGCAAAGTATTGGCCGCCTCACGCGGTGGCTGGAAAATCATCGGCGTGATCGATCGCAGTGAAATTTTGTCCAGCGCCCGGCATCTCATGGGCATCATCGCTTTGGTCGGCTTGGCCTTTACCGCAGCAGCCATCCTGATCGCCTACGCCATGGCCAACCGCATCACCTCAGGCATTCGTCGCATCAACAGCATCATGCAGGAAATTGCCCAAGGCGGCGGCGACCTGACCCGACGGATTGAAATCGACGGCGATGACGAGATCGCTGAAACCGCGCGCTTTTTCAATATATTCCTGGAACACCTGCGCAGCCTGTTCCATGACATCCGCAGTGAAGCAGCCCAACTCACGGAAGGCGTGCATAGCGTAAACAACGTGCTGGGCCAACTGGCCGAAGATTTCCGCGATCTTGCCGATCAAAGCTCAAGCAATGCGGCAACCATCGAAGAGATCACCGTCAGCATTGCGCATATTGCCGGCAATGCCGACGAAGCAGATTCTTTGGTCAAGGATGCCAGTACGCTGTCCGAGGAATCAGCCCACACTGTATCCGAAGTCGCCCAGAGAGCCGGACAGTCCGCTAACGAGGTCGAAGGACTGGCTGCCCTGCTGGAAGAATTGAACCAACGCTCGCAGGAAATCAGCGGTATCACTCAGGTGATCAAGGAAATCGCCGACCAGACCAACTTGCTGGCACTGAATGCCGCCATTGAAGCCGCCCGCGCCGGAGAACAAGGTCGTGGATTTGCAGTGGTAGCCGACGAGGTTCGCAAACTGGCTGAGCGCACTGGGTCTGCCACGCTGCAGATCACCCGGATGACAGAAGGCATTCGCGATCAGACCAATACCGCCGTCAACGATATGAAGCATACCTTGGCATCCGCCCAAGCCGGCGTGGTTTACTCTGAATCTGCGGCCGAGAAAATCCGTGTCATTCATGGGAACATGGGTGCAGCACGCAGCAAGATGGAAGAAATCGCGCTTTCCACGCGCGAAGAACAGACTGCAACCACGGCCATGGCGCAAAGTGCCGAGCACATTACGACACGCATGCAAAAATCCGAATCCGAACTGCAAGAAGCGACCACGACGCTGCAGGATTTGGACCGCTTGGCCGAGGGCTTGCAAGACAAGTTCAGCTCATTCCGCATGTAACTTCCGGGCAATAGGAAACATCATGAGGGTGGCTCCCCAAGGGCCACCCTTTTCATATACCCTGCACGCCCCCGCTTGAAAGCCCCCCGATAGCCCCCATCTTGGGCAAGGTTAAACCCACGTATTTTTGCTGGAGATTGATTCATGACCAAGGAAACCCTCGGCTTTCAGGCCGAAGTAAAGCAACTGTTGCAATTGATGATCCACTCGCTCTATTCCCACAAGGAAATTTTTCTGCGCGAGCTGATTTCCAACGCATCCGATGCCTGCGACAAGTTGCGCTTTGAAGCTCTGAATAACGACGGCCTGTATGCCGGCGATGCCGACCTGAAAATCCATGTTGCTTTCGACAAGGAAGCCCGCACGCTCACGATTACCGATAACGGTATCGGCATGAGCCGCGAAGAAGTGATCAAGAACATCGGCACGATTGCACGTTCCGGCACCAACGAAGTCTTCTGCCAGCTCTCGGGCGACGCCAAGAAAGATGCCAACCTGATCGGTCAGTTCGGCGTCGGTTTCTATTCCGCATTTATTGTGGCCGACAAGGTCACGCTGACAACCCGTCGTGCCGGGCTGGTTACCGACCAAGCCGTGCGTTGGGAATCTGCCGGCGATGGCGAATTCACACTGGAAGAAGTCAGCAAGGAAAGCCGCGGCACCGAAGTCGTGCTGCATATGAAGGAAGGCGAGGACGAGTTTCTCAGCGATTGGCAGTTGCGCAACGTCATCCGCAAGTATTCCGATCACATCACCCTGCCGATCCTGATGCAGAAAGCACCGGGCTACGACAAGGATGGCAATGTCGAAGCCAGCGACGAGATCGAAACCGTGAACAAGGCCTCCGCCCTGTGGGCGCGCGCCAAGAGCGAGATTACCGACGAGGAATACGCCGAGTTCTACAAACACGTCGCGCATGATTTCGAAGACCCGCTGACCTGGAGCCACGCCCGCGTCGAAGGCCGCCAGGAATACACCGAACTCTTGTATATCCCGAAGCGCGCGCCGTTCGACCTGTACGACCGCGAACGCCGGCATGGCATCAAACTCTACGTGCGTCGCGTCTTCATCATGGAAGACGCCGAAAAACTGCTGCCGCCCTACCTGCGCTTCGTGCGCGGCGTGATCGACAGCAGCGATCTGCCGCTGAATGTGTCGCGCGAAATCCTGCAGCACAGCAAAGACATCGAACAGATCAAGGCCGGCTGCGTGAAGAAGGTGCTCGGTTTGCTCGAATCTCTGACCAATTCGGAAGAACAGGCCGACAAGGATAATTACGCAACCTTCTGGCAGGAATTCGGCAAGGTGTTCAAGGAAGGCGTTGGCGAGGATTTTGCCAACAAGGAAAAGATCGCCGGCCTGTGCCGTTTTGCCTCCACCCTCAGCGATACGCCGGAACAAACCGTCAGCCTGGCCAATTACATCAGCCGCATGAAAGAAGGCCAGGATGTGATCTATTACATCACGGCCGATTCGTTTGCAGCCGCCAAGAACAGCCCGCACATCGAAGCCCTGCGCAAGAAAGGCATTGAAGTACTGCTACTGGCCGAACGCGTGGACGAGTGGTTTGTCGGCAGCCTGACCGAATTCGACGGCAAGAAACTGCAATCGGTGGCCAAGGGTGAACTCGACTTGACCAAGTTCGAGGATGAAGCCGAGAAGAAACAGCAGGAAGAAGCCGCAGTCGAATTCAAGGAGGTGATCGCCAAGGTGCAGGAAACCCTGGGCGACAAGGTGAAGGAAGTACGCGTCACCCATCGCCTGACCGACAGCCCTGCTTGTCTGGTGGTCGAAAACCAGGACATGAGCGCCAACCTGGAACGTCTGCTGAAATCCGCCGGGCAAGAAGTAAAGGCCAGCAAGCCAATCCTGGAAATCAACCCGACGCACCCGTTGACCATGAAGATCAAAGCGGAACTGGGCCAGGCGCGCTTTGCCGACTGGACTGAAATCCTTTTCGACCAAGCCGTATTGGCAGAAGGCGCCCAGCTCGACGACCCGGCCGGGTTTGTGAAACGCTTGAATGGACTGATGCTGGACATGGCAAGTTAAGTGTTTTGATGCGATAGCCCAAGAAAAAGCCACCGTTTCCGGTGGCTTTTTCTTGGGCTATCGCAGTACTGCCGATGATGGCACCCTTCACCCTACCCTAGGGATTAATCAATATCCAATCCTTCACCGCAGGATTAAGCACACCGGACTCAACCAGCGCACGCTTTATCTCACCACGCTGTTGCAGAATCCTTAGCCCTTTTTGCAAAGCATCGAAAACCACGCGGCTGTTGGGTTGATTCTTGTTGATAAAATAGTGACGAGTCCCGTTCAGCGCAATCTTTACGCCAGGAATAGGAAAGAGCCGGACACCGTGCTCTTCGATGGAAAGGTCTGGCAACGCGGAAAAATCCTGCAGCGTGAAATCGGCCCGCCCACCTTCGATCATCTTGAATTGCAGCGGCCGGGTCGGAGCGGAATACAGCTCGGCAAGCTTGAGACTGTCCAACGTATTCCAATCTATTTCCCAGGTTTTGCTGGTAATGGCGCTGAGTTTTTGTAAATCCTGCTGCGATTTTATGACGTACCGATTCTGGTTTTTCAGCGTGGTATAGAGGCCTTTTTCATAGCTTCCTTGCGGAATGACCACATCTGATTCAAGTACCTCATTATGCAGCTCCTGAAGATAGATATGCCATTGCGCGGTACCCCCCCCTAGTGCACTCCCGTTGCGAATGGTTTCACGCGCTCGCGCAGAGTTGGGGACAATAAGCGGCACAAATGCAGCATCCAATCCACCCAGCAGCACTGCCTTGCGAAACAGTATCTGCTCAACAGGTGCGATCGAATCCAGATACGGCGAAAAGTAACTGTCAATACTCCGTAGATCGCGCCCCCCGATAAAGGCATCTACTTTTTCCTGTTCCGCTTCGGTCATCGGCGTCTTGATGACAATCGGCGCGGTCCAGGCAGAACTGGCTATGGCAAGCAGCAGAATACCGAGGCTCAATATGCGTTTCAAAACGGCGATCTCGAATGATGTAACTTGCTCAGGATAAAGCCATCTTCAGAAAAGACCAACACCGCGTAGCGCTTTCATCCATCGATCTGGCGTATTTCGAAACTACTCATGAGGGTGTTATATATGGCGGAGTTGGGGAAAAGGTATCCGAGATGCCCGGCAACAGATTACGTACACACTCCGATTCTGAAGTGAGCATAGATACTTGAAGATGCACGGGTTCCGACTTACTCCTGGTTAGCGGTCAGCTCGTGCAGTCGCGCCAGATCGGCCAAACGCCGATTTTCTTTTTTCAGGTGATGATGGGCCAGACATTGGCCCACATTCGCGACCAACTCATAGTCACCCCAAGGCTTTTGCAGAAACCGATAAATATGCGCCTCGTTGATGGCACCGATCATGCCATTCATATCGGCATAACCTGAAATAATCATTCTGGCCATGGAAGGTTGTATTTCCCGACATTTGCGCAGGAAAGTCACCCCATCCATTCCTGGCATCCGGTAGTCGGAGATCACCAGATCGAGCGCATGTTCTTTGACATGCTGGAGTGCTTCAAACGGATCGTGGAATACTTCAATATGCAGCGGATAGGTCACGCCATCGCAGGTGCAAGGTATGTTTTTCAATAACCGGTGCAGGGAATAAAGAATGTTCTCTTCATCGTCGAGCAATAGAATGTGGTTCATGATTAGCCCCCGTTCAGTTGGGTTGAATCGCATCAAATGCGATGGATCAAATGCACTGCGACAGCGTATGCATTTTCGGCAATCAACGTCTTCTACCGATCCGACTCAGGGCATAAGGAACACTCAGCGAATACTCCTCTGGAAGCATTCCTTATAATCCTGCCCCGTGGACTTATATCGATCACCTTGTTTATTCAGACTAGACGCTGGTAACCCGATAAGGTGAGAAATTCGGTAAATTCGTCGACCATCACCAGTTCCAAAAACAAATCAGCGGCCGCAGTCAACGTACTGGCGTATTTCCCTTCAATCTCGATCTTTTTTAGCTCTTCCGGCAACAAAGCCAACACCAGCGTCCTGCTGATATTTCGCCCATCGTCCAATACGCCCTTCTCCGAACGAATCCATTGCCAGATTTGTGAACGGCTAATTTCTGCCGTGGCAGCATCTTCCATCAAGTTGTTGATTGGCACGCAGCCATTTCCCGCCAACCAGGAAGCAATGTATTGCACACCGACCGAGATGTTATTGCGCAATCCGGCTTCGGTAATCGGCGCCTCGGGTTTGAAGTCGAGTAATTGCGCGGCAGTGACGCAGACATCGTCACGCTTCTTGGCAATCTGATTGGGTTTGTCGCCCAACACGGCATCCCACGCAGCCTTGGCAATGGGGACAAGGCCAGGATGCGCGACCCAGCCGCCATCGTAACCATCAGAGGCATCGCGTTCCTTATCCGCCTGCACTTGCGCCAATGCTTTGTCATTGGCCACAGGATCGGATTTAACGGGAATGTAGGCGGACATGCCGCCGATGGCTGGCGCATTGCGTTGATGGCAGGTTTTCAGCAGCAACAGGGAATACGCACGCATAAAGGGCACCGTCATGGTGATCTTGCTGCGATCAGCCAGGCAAAAGTCCGGATTGCTGCGGAATTTCTTGATGCAACTGAAAATATAATCCCAGCGACCGGCATTCAGACCCGCGGAGTGGTCGCGCAACTCGTAGAGAATTTCGTCCATTTCAAACGCGGCCAGAATGGTTTCGATTAAAACCGTGGCTTTGATGCAACCGTGCGGCGCGTGCAGCGTATCTTCAGCCCAGGTAAACACATCGTTCCACAGGCGCGCTTCAAGATGCGATTCCATTTTAGGCAAATAGAAATAGCAAGAACTGCCCTGGGATAACCGGTACCGCAGATTGTGAAAAACAGCCAGGCCAAAATCGAACAGGCTGCCTGACATGGGCAACCCCGCGACTTCGACATGTTTTTCATCCAGATGCCAGCCGCGAGGGCGCAGCAGCAAGGTGGCAATTTTCTCGCCAAGCCGGTATTCCTTGCCTTCAGGGCTCGTCCAGGCAATCGTGCGCCGATAGGCATCACGCACATTGATCTGGCCAACGATCTGATTTACCCAAGTGGGACTATTGGAATCCTCAAAATCGGCCATAAACGACGCTGCGCCGGAGTTGAGTCCATTGATCATCATTTTGCGCTCTACCGGACCGGTGATTTCCACCCGACGATCCAGGAGATCATCAGGAAGCGGGGCAATTTTCCAATCGCTTTGCCGAACCATCTGAGTTTCCGGCAAAAAATCCGGCATGTCACCGGCATCCAAACGCCGTTGTCGGGTGCGGCGGGACAACAGCAAGATTTGCCGATGCGCTTCAAACTTCTGGTGTAATCGGGCCAAAAAATCCAGTGCTTCCGGCGTGAGAATACTGGCGGATTCCGGGCTAACAGGCATCAATACCTTGATTTGCACAGGCATATTACGTCTTCCTATCAATGAAACTGCTCAGTTTCAGTGGAACCCTTGAGCGCAGTCGTGGAGGATTCGCCACGCTGGATTACTTGGGTCAGCGCATCAAAATAGCCGGTACCCACTTCGCGCTGGTGCCGCACCGCAGTGAAGCCTTGTGCTGCAGCGGCAAACTCTGCTTCCTGCAATTCGACAAACGCGGGCATGCCGCCGTGCGCATAGCCGTGCGCCAGATGGAACATGCTGTAGTTGAGCGCGTGAAAACCCGCCAGCGTAATGAACTGGAACTTGTAGCCCATCGCCCCCAGCTCGTTCTGGAAATGGGTAATGGTGTTTTCGTCCAGGTTCTTTTTCCAATTGAAGGAGGGCGAACAGTTATAAGCCAGCATCTTACCGGGGAATTGGCTGCGAATCGCCTCAGCGAACTTGCGCGCAAAATTCAGATCCGGCTTGCCGGTTTCGCACCAGACCAGATCGGCATACGGCGCATATGCCAGACCGCGTGAGATGGCCTGTTCCAGCCCTGCCCGCGTTTTGAAAAAGCCTTCCGGCGTGCGCTCGCCCGTGCAGAAGGGCTTATCGTTGTCGTCCACGTCGCTGGTCAACAAATCGGCCGCTTCGGCATCGGTACGTGCCACGATCAGCGTCGGCACACCCATCAGATCGGCGGCGAGGCGTGCGGCAACCAGTTTTTCTACCGCTTCGCGCGTCGGCACCAGAACCTTGCCGCCCATGTGGCCACATTTTTTCACGCTGGCCAGCTGGTCTTCAAAATGGACTGCGGCAGCACCGGCTTCGATCAGCGCTTTCATCAGTTCAAATGCATTAAGCACGCCACCAAAACCCGCTTCGGCATCGGCCAGAATCGGCACAAACCAGTCTATGCTGTCGTCGCCTTCGGAATGACTGATCTGATCAGCGCGTCGCAGCGCGTTGTTGATGCGCCGAACGACGGCAGGAACCGAATTGGCAGGATACAGCGATTGATCCGGGTACATTTCTCCGGCCAGATTGGCGTCTGCCGCCACTTGCCAGCCAGACAAATAGACCGCTTGCAAGCCAGCACGCACCTGCTGCATTGCCTGATTACCGGTCATGGCGCCCAAAGCGCGCATAAACGGTTCGGTCTGCAGTAGTTGCCACATTTTTTCGGCACCATGTCGTGCCAAGCTGTGCTCTTCATGCAGCGTACCACGCAAACGAATGACATCCGCGGCGGTATAGGGGCGGACAATGCCGCGCCAACGAGAATTCTGCTGCCACTCGCGCTCCAGACTGACGGTTTGATCTATGGTCATCACAACCTCCGAAATAAGCCCTTCTAAGTCATTGAAGCAGATATATATTGCGTTGCAATACAAAATCACCTAGCCATCGGCGGCACGGGCGCTTCCAAGAGAATGAGGAGCCAGATTGAACGTCTTAGTGAATGGAAGCACCATAGCTTGATGTGCATGACTGGAGAAATAAGGAAAAGATTTCACCCGTGATCAACCTGCTGTTGACCCTGGAAATCACTGAATTAATAGAAATTAATAAAACTTTAACCAACTTAACGCATCCGCAATCCACCGCCGCCCTTACAAACAGGAGTAGCCATGTAAGATACATGGAAACAATCGGGGGTTTTATTATGACTAGCGTGAGTGCAACGAGTAGCTCCAACAATATTTGGCAATCCATTGGGCAAGGCATACAAAATGGGGCCAATGCAATCAAGGAAGATGCGTCTGAAGCCGGAGATGCTGTTGTATCCGCCTTCTCGTCCATGGAAAATTCTGTGGAATCGGGCATTTCCGCGATTGGAGATGCCGTCAAAAGTGGCGTATCTGCCGTGAAAGATGAATGGGAAACGCTGGGTCAATCCATCGATATATTTGGCTAGGCTCCAGATATTTTCCAGATCACAGGCGGCACGAGGCCCAATACCCGCCCCCGCTGAGCTTTGATAATTAGAAATTAAATCTATTGAGTGGAATGAAATTCCATCGGACGGACTTAAATCTGAACTAAGAACGACAAGGCTCACAGTTTCGCTGTGGGCCTTTTTACATCACCCGTCGCGGGTAGGGTCGGCAGCGTGCCCAATCCGGCCCTTCGAACAATTGCCCGTTGAACGACAGGTATCAGAGTGCAGAGGTCATTCGAGAAAGCGATTCACCGACAAATCCTCGGCCTTATGTGGAGCTCCACATAAGGCCGATTATGTAGATGCCCCGATTATGTTGAGCCACGACCGTTGTCATGCGCCAACCGCCCGTCTGGAGCGGCAGGCGCTGATTTTGAGCTCCACATAATCAGAGCGTTCGCAGGAAGTCGATCAGCGAGTCGGGCGCCT
>JARLJJ010000264.1 GCA_031291275.1 Formivibrio sp. | reverse complement strand
CCGAACAGGACGGTGAAACACCTCAGCGCCGATGATAGTGCGGATTGCCCGTGTGAAAGTAGGTCATTGCCAGACTCCCCATTAAAACCCCCAGCTCACAAGGCTGGGGGTTTTGCTTTTACGGCAACAGAATCAGCGCTGGAAGTCTTCCAGTAATGCCCGGACTTCCTTAGCCGTATCCATGGCTAATGCTTTCATTGCCATTTCAATACAGGCGTTCTTGTTAAGCTCTCGTATCTGCGCCTTGATCGCGGGGATGCCGGGTACGCTGACAGAAAGTTCATCAACACCAAGACCAATCAACAATGGAACGGCAACAATATCGGAAGCAATTCCGCCACATACGCCAACCCATTTGGCATGTTTGTGGGCGCCGTTGCATGTCATCGCGATGAGGTTCAAGACGCTGGGATGCAGTGCGTCGGCGATTTGGGCTAACTTGGGGTGGCCGCGATCTATAGCCAGGGTGTATTGCGTCAGATCGTTGGTGCCGATCGAGAAAAAATCAGCTTCCTGAGCAAATTTTTCAGCCATGAGCGCGACGGAGGGAACTTCGACCATGATGCCAATTTTGACGCTGTTTGCGCTACCTGCGGCAGTAATTTCGTTCAGAACCATCGCTCGCGCTCCCCGTACTTCTTCAAGGGTTGCGATCATAGGAAACATGATGTGTAATCGGGCGTACGGTGCCGCGCGCAGTGCCGCACGTACTTGGGTGCGCAAAATTTCAGGTTCGATCAGGTTGAGCCGGATGCCACGAATGCCGAGGTATGGGTTGTCTTCTGGTGGCAAGGGTAGGTAAGGCAACGGTTTATCGCCGCCAATATCGAGTGTACGCAGTACCAGAATACGTTGAGGACCGAGTGTTTTGGCAATTTCGCAATAGATTGTGGCTTGTTCCTCTTCGCTAGGGGCCGTGATGCGTTCCAGATAGAGAAATTCGGATCGAAGCAAACCAACCCCTTCGGCTCCTTGTTTTACTGCTTCCCTGGCTTCTTCGAGATTGCCGATATTGGCGACAATTTCAATACGGTGTCCGTCTTGGGTGATCGCCTGTTCACTGGCATGCGTCAGATTGATGGAGAATTGTTGGGCAATGCGCGCTTGCTGTGTACGGATGGTCTGAATTGCTTCGGCACTGGGATGAAGATGCAAAACACCGGTATGCCCATCCAGAATAACAGTAGTACCGTTGGCAAGTTGCAATGCCACTTCATCAATGCCACAAATGGCCGGTAATCCGAGCGAGCGAGCCAAGATGGCGACATGGCTCGAAGCCCCTCCCCCTTTGGTGCAAAATCCCAGTACTTTGCTGCGATCCAAGTGCGCAGTTTCAGACGGAGTAAGGTCTTCGGCAATCAGGATGGCATTGTCGGGCGGGGTTAAAGCCTCTTCTTGCACTCCTGCGATCAAGCGCAGGACCCGATGTCCGATATCGCGGATATCGTTGGCACGGGCAGCCAGAATCTCATTCTCCAGGCTAGCCAATTGCACTGCATAGGCTTGAAAAGCCGATTGCCAGGCATACGCAGCACTTTGGCCGTGACTGATCCCTGAGATGGCGAGGTCTAGCAGTTCTGGATCGCTGAGCAGTTCTTTGTGCGCGGTAAAAATGGCCGCTTTGTCTGGGTCGGCAATGGATGCCGCAAGATCGGCGATTTGAGTCACTGCATTTTGCAACGCCCAATCGAGTTGTTGACGTTCCTGGACGTGGTCAGTCGCTTGTTTTTCAACAATGATTTCATGTTGCCGCACCTGGAAAATGATACCAACTGCCAGCCCTGGTGCAGCGGGAGTGCCAATCAGGCGCTGAATTTGTGTGGTTGGCTTCGTGCTGAGGCTGCCGATGGCCGAAGGTGGCAACATGGCTTCTTCCTCACTGACCCCGCAACCGGATGCAATCAGAGCAACCAATGCTTGTACGGCTTCGATGGCATCGGGACCGCAGGCGATCAGTTGGACCGCATCGCCATGACGCACGCCAAGGCTCATGATCGAGACGAGCGATTTGGCGTTTACGTCACGCGTACCACGGCGCAAACGAATCTCGGAGGCATAGATCTTGGCAGCATTGACGAGCGCTGCGGCAGGACGGGCATGAAGGCCGACAGTGTTGCGGACGATGACTGGCTCGGAGGTAGCCGTCTCGCTGGCAAGACTGCCTGCAGGATCGCCCGAGAGCGGACTGGGTATGCCGTGCTCTTGAAAATGGTGCGGAATCTGATTCATAGCATCCTCATCATGTGCCAACGAAGCGGCTACTTTCATGGTAGACCGTTGATGAAACCCCTGCCGGATTAGCCGCCAACAAGCCTTTCCGGTAAGGTTACGCATCTTTTGTTACAGGGATGGCCATGTCCGCCGACAATTGGAGGCAACTCCTCTTTACCCGCCGCATGCTGATTTGTGTGTTTACGGGGTTAAGTTCTGGATTGCCACTTTATCTGCTGATCAATCTGATTCCCGCTTGGCTCAAGACCGAGGGGGTCAATCTCAAAGCCATCGGTTTTTTTGCCTTGATTCAGATTCCGTATACCTGGAAATTCGTGTGGTCTCCGTTGCTGGATCGATATGCCATTCCCGGATTAGGGCGACGACGCGGCTGGATGGGAATCACCCAGATATTACTGATAGGTGCGATTGCCAGTTTCGGCCTGTTTTCGCCACAACGCGATTTGTGGAGCATTGCCTATTTGGCCACGGTCGTAGCGCTTTTCAGTGCGAGCCAGGATATTGTGCTGGATGCATTTCGGCGGGAGTTATTGGCAGATGTGGAACTGGGATTGGGGAATGCCGTCCATGTTAATGCCTATCGCATCGCCGGTTTGGTACCAGGTGCCCTGTCGCTGATTCTTGCCGATCACTTGCCCTGGGCGCAGGTGTTTCTGGTGACGGCACTGTTCATGCTGCCAGGGTTGATGCTCACCTTGTTTGTTAGTGAACCACATCGCGCACGCCCCCCCCAAACCCTGCGTGAAGCCGTGGTTGAACCGTTCCACGAATTTATCAATCGCAAGGGCTGGCGTAACGCAGTCTATATTCTCGCGTTTGTTTTTCTCTACAAGCTGGGAGACAGCATGGCCACCTCGCTGGCCACACCGTTCTATCTCGATATAGGTTTTAGCAAAACGGATATTGGATTGATCGCGAAGAACGCAGGTTTATGGCCGAGCGTGATCGGGGCCATGCTGGGTGGCATCTGGATGGTCAAACTCGGGATAGACCGGGCGCTGTGGTTGTTTGGTGTGGTTCAAGTCGTATCGATCATTGGATTTGCCTGGCTGGCCAGCTTACATGAACCGTTGAAGCCAGCGTTGGCATTGGTGATCAGCTTTGAAGCCTTGGGTGTCGGATTGGGCGCGGCGGCTTTTACTGCCTTCATTGCTCGAGCGACTGACCCACGCTATACCGCCACACAATTTGCTCTATTCACCAGTCTGGCAGCCGTGCCGCGTACCTTTTTCAATGCCAGTACGGGCTGGCTGGTCGAGCAATTCGGGTGGGTCAACTTTTTCTGGTTCTGTACCCTGCTGGCCCTCCCCGGGATGTTGTTGCTGTTGAAGGTTGCGCCCTGGACGGCACGAATCCCCGATCAGGATATATAGTCTGAATTTACCTTCAGGCGGCGGGCCTCAATCGTAAACAGGGCGATTGCCCTGGGCAGCGAACTGCAAAAACAAAGCGCTGTCTATCCACTGGGTATCTGAACCGCTAAGAATGCTTGCGGTAGTACTTACGACTCGGTGTGTCATTACTTCGCAGTTAGATGTGTAAAATTCTAACTAGAATGTGCATGAATTACGTCGCCGGCATTCCTTCGCACTAAAAACGACGCGCTTCCTCTTTTCATTAGAAACGGTATGAGCAACCAACTCACCCTGATTTTGTCATTGCTGCAACAGATGTCGTTTTATCTGTTGATTGCCTATCTGCTGAGCAAAACGCCGCTGTTCATTCCGCTGATGCAGGTTACCATTCGCTTGCCGCACAAGCTGCTTTGCTACGCCATCTTTTCCGTGTTCTGCATCATGGGCACGTACTTCAGTTTGCCTATTGATGATTCCTATGCCAACACCCGTGCCATCGGTGCGGTGCTGGGTGGGCTGCTGGGCGGACCGTCGGTGGGTTTTGCGGTTGGTCTCACCGGAGGATTGCATCGTTATTCTTTGGGCGGCATAACGGCGTTTGCCTGCATGATTTCCACTATCACGGAAGGGTTGATCGGTGGGGTTGTGCACCGTTACTTGATGCGCAAGGGGCGAATGAACGATCTCTTCCACCCCGGTATTGCCGGGTTGGTGGCGTTTGTGGCTGAGTTGGCACAGATGAGCATACTACTCATCATGGTCAAGCCATTCCCGACGGCACTTAAACTGGTGAATGATATTGCGCTGCCCATGATGGTCACCAATACCTTTGGTGCGGCGATGTTCATGCGGATTTTGCTGGATCGGCGCGCCACGCAGGAAAAGTTTTCGATTGCCTTTTCTGCCAAGGCGCTCAAGATTGCTGCCCGTTCGGAAGGGGTGCTACGCCAGGGTTTCAACGAAGAAAACAGCATGAAGGTTGCCCGGATCCTTTACGAGGAAACCGGCGTGGGTGCGGTGGCGATTACCGATCGCAATAAGCTGCTCGCTTTTATTGGCATCGGCAGCGACCATCATTTGCCCGGTGCGCCAATCACGTCAGCGCATACGCATCGGGCGATTGCCAATAACGAGGTGGTGTACGCCGATGGCAATGAAATCCCCTATCGTTGTTCGATCAGTCCGAATTGCCGACTGGGTTCCTCTCTGGTGATTCCTTTGCGAGGTGAAGGCGAGCAGGTGATGGGCACGATCAAGCTCTACGAGCCCAAATCCAAGATTTTTTCCAAGATCAACCGCACCTTGGGCGAAGGCATTGCCCGCCTGCTGTCCAACCAGATTCTGGCCGGCAAGTACGAGCAGAAAAACCAACTGTTAACCCAATCGGAAATCAAGCTTTTACATGCCCAGGTCAACCCGCATTTCCTGTTCAATGCGCTCAACACCCTGTCTGCCGTGATCCGCCATGATCCGGAGCAGGCGCGCGATCTGGTGCAATACCTCTCGACCTTCTTCCGTAAGAATCTCAAGCGCACGAGCGATGAGGTCAGTCTGCAAGACGAACTTGAACACGTGAATGCGTATTTGCAGATCGAACAAGTACGGTTTGCCGGCCGTCTGAGCGTGGAGATGGATGTCCCTGAACATTTGCAATGTATCCACCTGCCCGCGTTCTCTCTGCAACCCATCGTGGAAAACGCCATCAAGCACGGCACGTCGCAGCTATTTGGTGAAGGCATCATCCGCATTGGCGCACGGGAAGAAGGACGGGATGTGGTGATCTGGGTGGAGGACAATGCCGGACGCTACCAGCCCAAATCCGGTGGGGATGGATTGGGAATGGGTCTGGTCGATCGCCGGATAAAAGCCCGTTTTGGCGATGCCTACGGTGTGGAGGTTCAGCAGGAGGTTGATCTCTATACCCGGGTTATTCTGCATCTGCCGCGTGAGGAGGTCACCGCATGATGAAGACGCTGATCGTTGATGATGAGCCGTTTGCCCGCAAGGAACTGCGCGCCTTGCTGGCTGAAGCCGAGGATTTCGAGGTGGTCGGAGAGTCCGGCAATGCGATCGAAGCACTGGCCGATATCCATCGCCTGCATCCGGACGTGGTGTTCCTGGATATCCAGATGCCGCGAATCAGCGGGCTGGAAATGCTCGCCATGCTGGACCGGGAACGCATGCCACATATTGTGTTCGTGACGGCCTACGATGAGTACGCTATCCGCGCATTTGAGGAAAATGCTTTCGATTACCTGCTCAAACCCACCAACCGCGAGCGGCTGGCCAAGACCTTGGTGCGTCTACGCAAGGAACGGGGAGCACAAGATTTCCAAGCGCTTGGCAGTACCATACCGCTGCAACATGTGCCTTGTTGTAGCGTCAATCGCATTTATCTGCTGCGGCTGGAAGAAATCGAATATGCCACCTCCAAACTCAGCGGCGTATATGTGGCTGCAGCCGATGGCGAAGAGCGTTTTACCGAATTGACCCTGCGCACACTGGAAGAACGTACGCCGCTTTTGCGTTGCCATCGGCAGTATCTGATCAACCCGGACCAGATCCGCGAGATCCGGCTGGTGGAAAACGGACTGGCTGAAATCGTCACCCGTTCTGACAAGAAAGTCCCGGTCAGTCGCCGTTTCCTGCGCGAATTGAAAGAGCGACTCGGTATTTCCTGAAACCACTTTCCTAGCCTTTTCAACCACTCGCCCCAGCGTACAACCACTCCCAGGAAAATCGCTGATTCCAAAGTTGTTCTTTGATAGTTTGGCGCCGTTATTCATTCAATAGGTGCGCCATCATGGATCATGCCATTACGTTTGTGATCGCCACGCTCTGTATTCTTGCCATCTGCTACCGCCTGTACGGGGTATTCTTTGTGCGCAAGGTGCTTCGTGCCGACGATTCGCTCGTTACCCCCTCCCACCAACTTGAAGACGGCAAGAACTATGTGCCGACCAAGAAGTGGGTCAACTTCGGCCAGCATTTCGCGGCTATTGCTGCCGCCGGTCCGCTGGTGGGGCCGGTGCTTGCTGCCCAATTCGGCTACCTGCCGGGTTTCCTGTGGCTTCTGATCGGTTGCGTGGTTGGCGGTGCGGTGCACGATACCGTGGTGCTGTTCGCCTCGATGAAGCACAGCGGAAAATCCCTCTCTGAAGTAGCCAAGGCCGAGCTTGGCCCGGTGGCTGGCTGGTGCACGGGCCTGGCGATGCTGTTCATCATCACGATCACCATGGCTGGTCTGTCGATGGTCGTGGTGCATGCGCTGGAGCGCAATCCCTGGGGCGCGTTTGCCGTGTTCATGACCATTCCGATCGCCATGGTGCTTGGCATCTATGAGCGCCTGGGCGGCGACATGAAGTACGCCACCTACGTCGGCATTGCCGCCATCATGGCCTGTGTCGTCGGCGGTCCATACATCCAGCATACCCTGCTCGGCGACTGGCTCACGCTGCACGCCGAAACCGTGAGTATCCTGCTGCCGGTCTACGCCTTCTTTGCCTCGGCGCTGCCGGTGTGGATGCTGCTGACCCCGCGCGGTTATCTGTCGAGCTTCATGAAGATCGGCGTGTTCGGCGCGCTGGTGGTTGGCGTCGTGTTCATCAACCCGGCGATCCAGTTCCCGGCCGTGACCCAGTTCATCCACGGCGGCGGCCCGGTCCTCGGTGGCCCGGTCTGGCCGTTCATCTCGATCACCATTGCCTGCGGTGCGATTTCCGGTTTCCACGCGTTTATCGGTTCCGGCACCACGCCGAAGCTGGTCGACAAGTGGAGCGATATCCTGCCGGTGGCCTTTGGCGCGATGCTGGCCGAATGCGTGGTCGGCGTGATGGCGCTGATTGCCGCGACCGCGCTGCATCCGGCTGACTACTTTGCGATCAACTCCGCACCGGCTGCCTTCAAGGCGTTGGGCATGAGCGTGGTCGACCTGCCGCAACTCTCCAAAGAAATCGGCATCGACCTCTATGGCCGTACCGGCGGTGCCGTGACGCTGGCGGTGGGCATGTCATACATCTTCACCAAGATCAGCTGGTTCAGTACGCTGGCCTCCTACTTCTTCCAGTTCGTGGTGATGTTCGAAGCGGTGTTTATTCTGACTGCGATTGATTCCGGTACCCGCGTTTCGCGTTACCTGATCCAGGACTTTGCCGGTGACATTTTCCCCAAGCTCAAGCAACTTGACTGGATGCCGGGTGCAATCGGCGCCAGCTTCGTGGCCTGCCTGCTGTGGGGCTACCTGCTGAACTCGGGCGACATCAACTCGGTGTGGACGCTGTTCGGCGTGTCCAACCAGCTGATGGCGTCGGTCGGCCTGATCATCGGCGCCACCATCATCCTGCGTGTCGGCCAGAAACGCCGCTATGTCTGGACCTGCCTGATTCCGCTGGCCTACCTGTATGTGACGGTGAACTACGCCGGTTACTGGATGATCAGCCGCGTTTACCTGAATTCGGCCGCGAAGGGGTACAGCATTTTTAATGCATCGTTGTCGATCATTATGTTGGTGCTGGGCTTTGCAATTCTGGTTTCCGCATTGATGAAGTGGAAAGAATTACTGGGATTGCGTGCGGGCAACAAACTGGTTGGCGCTGCCGCGTAAACGATTACTTGGGCTGTGTACTTAAAAGCCGCCAGGTTTCGACCTGGCGGCTTTTGATCTTATAAAGGAAAAGAATTTGAGGCTGGGTGAGTTATCCCAAGGGGATGGTCAAATCGGCCATTCATAATCAACGATCAGCGGCGCATGATCGCTGAATTTCTCATCCTTGTAGACGGACGCGGTTTTTGCGGTTTGGGCCAGTTTTTCGGTCGCAATGTGATAATCGATACGCCAGCCAACATCCTTGGCATAGGCTTGGCCGCGGTTAGACCACCAAGTATAGCCCGGCGCATCCGGATAAAGCGTACGCCAGACATCGACAAAGCCCAACTCATCGAAGACCTTGCCGATCCATTCCCGCTCTTCCGGCAGGAACCCGGAGTTCTTCAAATTGCCTTTCCAATTTTTCAGATCAAGTTCGCGATGGGCAATATTCCAGTCGCCCAATAGCAGCACCTCACGACCCAATGTAGCAAGCCCGGCCAGATGCGGCCAAAAGCGTGCCATGAAACTGAATTTGGCCTGCTGGCGCTCTTCTGAGCTGGAGCCGGAAGGCAGGTAGACAGATATGACGGAAAGATTGCCAAATCTCGCTTCGATATAGCGGCCTTCGGCATCGATATCGGCAATGCCTAACCCTTCAATGATTTGGTCGGGCTCTTTTCGGCAGTACAAACCTACACCGCTATAACCTTTTTTCTCGGCGTAATGGAACCAACCGTGCATTCCCTCAGGCGCACGCATGGTATCCGACAGGTTATCACTTTGAGCCTTAAGTTCCTGTAGCGCGACGACGTCCGCATTTTGATTGGCGAGCCAGGATAAAAAACCTTTGTTGGTCGCTGAACGGATGCCGTTGAGATTCGCTGAAATGATACGCATGGGGGGCGAGCTCCGATGGAAAATGGTATTCTTTGGGCGTGTTGAAAACTGAATGCAGGTTTACGAAATGACTGATTTCCGCCGAGAATTTATCAAATTTGCTGTCGAACAAGATGTGCTGCGTTTCGGCGAGTTTATCACCAAGGCTGGCCGTGCTTCGCCTTACTTCTTTAATGCGGGGCTGTTTTATACTGGTTCCGCACTGGGTTCGCTCTCGCGTTTTTATGCCAAGGCGGCACTGGCTTCCGGTTTGCAGTTTGATGTGCTGTTCGGCCCGGCATACAAGGGAATTACTCTGGCGGCGGCTACGTCTGTCGCTTTGGCGGATGCCGGCCGGGATACGCCGTTTTGCTATAACCGCAAAGAAGCAAAAGATCACGGAGAAGGCGGTGTGCTGGTCGGCGCCCCGCTCAAAGGTCGTGTGCTGATTATTGATGACGTGATTTCTGCTGGGACATCGGTACGTGAATCGGTCGAGATGATTCGTGCTGCAGGCGCAGAGCCGGCCGGGGTGTTGATTGCGCTCGATCGGCGCGAGCGTGGTCAAGGGGAGCTTTCTGCGGTGCAGGAGGTGGAGCGCGATTACGGTATTCCCGTTATTTGCATTGCATCGCTGGATGATTTGCTGGGTTTCCTTGCGGATCAGCCAAAAATGGGCGAAAACTTAATGAGAGTTGAACAATATCGCAAGCAGTATGGTATCCACTAGCTAAGCTGGTACTTATGGGACAAATGAGCGCTAATATTTTTGGGGTGATTTTGGCGCTAACCGCGTTGACGGTGGATGCTCGTCTATACCGATGGGTTGATGAGCACGGCAATGTTCAATACAGCGATAGCGCACCGAGCGGCAATGTTCGGGATCTTACCGAGCTGGATCAGCGCGCTTTGGTGCGCAAGCGCCAGGAAAAGAAGGTTTCTGCCAGTGAATTGGCCCAACAGGCGGCCAAGCAGAAAATGACTCTGGAACAAGAGCGCAGGGATAATGCATTATTGCAGTCATTTGGCCGGCCTGAGGAAATTGATGTGCTGCGCGATCGCCAGCTCAATGCGGTGGATGCGCGCGTGCAGACCAACAAGTTGCGTATCCAAGAGGCACAAGACAAGCTCGGACGTTTAACTGCTCAAGCCGACGCGTTGGCCAAGGCCGGCAAGATGCCAAATGAGTCATTGCAGGCAGATATTGCGTCGACGCGGCAGGAACTGGGTGTCTTTGACGCAGAGGCAAAAAAAATGGCGGCTGAAATTACCGTGATTAAAGAGCGTGCCGAGGCGGATAAGAAACGACTGCTCGAATTGCGTGGTGCTCCTTGATGATGTTTACTCAGGAATGAATGTGGATACACAAATAATGAATGTCAGGAAGAGCGTTCTGGGTATTGATATCGGGGGTTCTGGGATCAAGGGCGCACCCGTTGATATCGAAACGGGCGCGCTTTTGGCTGAGCGCATAAAACTGGATACCCCGCAGCCCGCGACGCCGGAAGCCGTCGGTCAGGTCGTTCGCGAACTGGTTACGCAGTTTTCCTGGAAGGGACCAATTGGTTGTACCTTTCCCGCCATCGTACATCATGGCATCACGTTGTCTGCCGCCAATGTGGACAAAAGCTGGATCGGCGCCCCGGCTCAGCAGATTTTGGCGGATGCGGTTGGGCAACCGTTATTGCTGCTGAATGATGCTGATGCGGCGGGTTTGGCTGAGGTGACTTTTGGCGCGGCTAAAGGGGTAACTGGTACGGTGATTGTGCTGACGCTGGGCACCGGGATAGGGAGTGCCTTGATTGTCGATGGCCGTTTGGTTCCCAATACGGAGTTTGGGCACCTGCAATTCAAAGGTGGCGTCGCTGAAAAGTATTGCTCTGCCAAGATCAAGGATGAAATGGGCTTGAAATGGAAAGAGTATTCTCTGCGTTTAAATGAATATCTGAATCATGTCGAACTGCTTTTTTCTCCGGACCTCATCATTATTGGTGGCGGTATCAGTCGCAAACATGAAAAATTTTTGCCTGAATTAAAGCTGCGTTCGCCCGTATTACCTGCGGCTTTACGCAACGATGCAGGCATCGTGGGTGCGGCTCTGGCAGTTGTGCATGCCGGTATGTGCTGACGCAACCCCCTGATCTGACTTAAAATACCGCGCTTCCCCTACGCGGATGTGAATCACCTCCCCATGCTTTATCCCACCCGATATGAAGTTATTGTCATCGGCGGCGGCCATGCTGGCACCGAAGCCGCGCTTGCGGCTGCCCGTATGGGCTGCAAAACGTTGTTGTTGACCCACAATATTGAAACGCTGGGGCAAATGTCCTGCAATCCCTCGATTGGGGGAATTGGTAAGGGGCATCTGGTGCGTGAAGTCGATGCCTTGGGTGGGGCGATGGCGCTGGCCACCGACATGGGCGGGATTCAGTTTCGTACGCTGAACGGTTCCAAAGGGCCGGCGGTTCGGGCAACTCGTGCCCAGGCGGACCGAGTGTTGTACAAGGCCGCAATTCGCAGCATGTTGGAAAACCAGCCAAATCTCGATATTTTCCAGCAGCAAGTGGACGACCTGATTGTCGTAGGAGGCAAGGTGACGGGCGCGGTAACTCAGGCCGGAATCCGCTTCGAAAGCACCACGGTCGTGCTGACTGCGGGAACATTCCTGTCCGGCAAGATCCACGTGGGAATGGAAAACTATGTCGGAGGCCGCGCAGGCGATCCGGCTGCGCATGCATTGGGCGCCCATTTGCGCGAGTTGCATTTGCCTGCGGGGCGACTCAAAACCGGCACGCCGCCACGGATTGATGGGCGTACGATAGATTTTTCCGTGTTGCAAGTGCAACCGGGCGATGATCCCGAGCCGGTGTTTTCCGTGCGTGGAAACCGGGGCATGCATCCGAAGCAGCTACCGTGCTGGATGACGCACACCAATGCGCGCACGCACGAAATCATCCGCTCCGGTTTTGATCGTAGCCCCATGTTTACGGGCAAGATCGAGGGGATTGGGCCACGCTACTGTCCATCGATTGAGGACAAGATCAATCGATTTGCCGACAAAGATAGCCACCAGATTTTTCTGGAGCCGGAAGGGCTGACAACGCACGAGTTTTATCCGAACGGGATTTCCACCAGCTTGCCGTTTGATATCCAGTTAGCGCTGGTTCGTTCCATGCAGGGCTTGGAAAACGCCCATATTCTGCGTCCAGGTTATGCTATCGAGTATGATTATTTTGATCCACGTAATTTGAAAGCCTCTTTCGAGACTAAAACCATCTCGGGATTGTTTTTTGCAGGGCAGATCAATGGTACAACGGGGTATGAAGAGGCTGCGGCACAGGGTTTGCTCGCTGGCTTGAATGCCGCGCTGCTGGCGCAGGAAAAAGAGGCATGGTGTCCTGCACGTGATGAGGCGTATTTGGGGGTCATGGTCGATGATCTGATTACCAAAGGAGTGACCGAGCCATACCGGATGTTCACCAGTCGCGCCGAGTATCGCTTGCAATTGCGCGAGGATAATGCGGATTTGCGCCTGACTGAGATGGGGCGAAAGATCGGCTTGGTGGGGGATGCGCAGTGGGAATTGTTCTGTCGCAAACGTGATGCGATTGAAGCGGAATTGCAGCGTCTGAAATCGACGTGGGTTAGTCCGAAGATTCTTGAGGTTGCGGAGAGTGAGCGTGTGCTGGGCAAAGCCATTGAGCGCGAATATTCGCTGGCCGATTTGTTGCGACGTCCAGATGTAGACTATCCGAGTCTGATGACACTGGCCTTGGCCGGACCCGGTGTTGATGCCCCTGAAGTTGCTGAACAGGTTGAAATTCAGCTCAAATACCAAGGTTATATTGAACGGCAACAGGGCGAAGTCGCTCGCCGTGATGGGATGGAAAATTTGCCATTGCCCGTGAACTTTGATTACACCCAGGTTTCAGGGCTCTCAAAAGAGGTTCAGCAGAAGCTTGGCAAGCAGCGGCCGGAGACGATTGGTCAGGCCGCCAGGATTTCAGGCATTACGCCAGCAGCCATTGCATTGTTGCTGGTTCATCTCAAGAAAAAACAACTCGCAAACATGGTAGGCAAGGTGGATTGAATGACTCAAGATTTAGCGATTCAGCTTGCGGCGGGACTCGATGAGTTACCGTTGGCACTGGCGCCCGCGCAGCAAGAAAAGCTGCTTGCTTTCGTCGCATTGCTTGCCAAGTGGAACAAGACCTACAGCCTAACCGCGATCCGGGAACCGGAGCGCATGGTTGCGCACCACCTGCTTGATTCTCTGGTGCCATTGTCGCACTTGCATGGCGAGAAGCTGCGTGTGCTGGATGTCGGTTCTGGCTTTGGCACGCCGGGTATTCCGCTGGCGATCGCCCGCCCGGATTGGCAACTGGTGTTGCTTGACAGCAATCATAAAAAAACAACGTTTCTGCGCCAGGCATTGCTGGAACTGCAACTTCCGAATGTCACTATCGTGACGGAGCGTGTGGAAAACTACCGGCCCGCAGACTTATTCCATATCATCACCTCACGAGCTTTTGCTGAGTTGACTGAATTTGTGCGGCTTACTCGGCATTTGCTCGCGCCAGGCGGACAATGGGCGGCGCTTAAGGGGGTTTATCCTTTTGAAGAAATTGCCTTGTTGCCAGCCGAGGTAAAAATGGTGGCGGTGGAAAAACTCAAGGTGCCTGGGATTGAGGCTGAGCGCCATCTGGTGCATGTGGTGCCATCCTGAGCATGGAGAAAACGATGCGAGTGCTAGCGGTTGCAAACCAGAAAGGCGGGGTTGGCAAAACGACAACGGCAGTAAATCTTGCTGCCAGCCTGGTTCATTTTGGCAAGAAGGTGCTGCTGGTTGATCTGGATCCGCAAGGCAATGCCACGATGGGAAGCGGCATAGACAAGGCGCATCTGAAGCATTCGGTTTATACCTTATTGATTGGCCAATCAACGGTTCGACAAACGCTGCAATACTCGGATTCCGGCAAATATGATCTCTTGCCGGCATGTCGTGATCTGGGGGGGGCGGAGGTGGAGCTGGTAGGAGTCGAGCATCGTGAGCTGCGCCTTAAAACCGCATTGTCCGAGCTATCTGCCGAGTACGATTACGTTCTGATCGATTGCCCGCCGGCACTTAACTTGCTGACGCTCAATGGCCTTGTGGCAGCAGATGCGGTGATGATCCCCATGCAGTGCGAGTACTACGCACTGGAAGGTTTGACTGACCTCGTCAATACACTCAAGCGCATCAAGCAATCACTCAATCGCAAAATAGAAATAGAAGGGCTGCTGCGCACGATGTTCGATCCGCGTAGCACGCTTTCGCAACAAGTCTCCGATCAATTGGTCAAGCATTTCACCTCCAAGCTTTACCATACGGTCATCCCTCGCAATATCCGCTTGGCCGAGGCGCCCAGTTATGGTCGACCGATTCTGGCATATGATAAGGCATCGAAAGGGGCGCAAGCTTATCTGCAGCTGGCAGAAGAGCTGCTGGCACGTTACAACGCTCAGGAAGTGGCAATCGCATGAATAAAAAATTCAAAGGCTTGGGACGTGGGCTGGATGCCTTGATGGGGGATACTTCTGCCGCAGAAAGCTTGCAGACCTTGCCTATTTCGGCACTGCAGCCGGGGAAATACCAGCCGCGCACCCATATGGATCCTGCTGCGCTGGAAGAGTTGGCTGCTTCGATCAAGAATCAGGGGCTGATGCAGCCCGTGCTGGTGCGCCCGCTCGGTAATGACCGCTATGAAATTATCGCTGGCGAACGTCGCTGGCGAGCTTCTGGTTTGGCTGGCCTGACTGAAATCCAAACGCTGGTGCGTGATATTCCGGATGAAGCCGCTTTGGCTATGGCCCTGATTGAAAATATCCAGCGTGAGGATTTGAATCCACTGGAAGAGGCGATTGGTATTCAGCGCTTGATTGAAGAGTTTGACATGACGCATGAAACAGCTGCGGATGCGGTTGGAAAATCACGTACCACCGTTTCCAATTTACTGCGGCTGTTGAACTTGACTGAACCGGTACGCGATATGCTGATGGTGGGTCAGCTTGATATGGGGCATGCACGTGCGCTATTGCCACTATCCCCTTTGGTTCAACTGGATACAGCTAAAACGGTGGCTCTCAAGGGTTTGTCTGTACGAGAAACGGAGGCGTTGGTTAAGCGTCTGCTTGATCCTGTTCAACAAAAAGCGCATAAGCCGGTTGATCCAGATGTGCGTCGACTGGAAGAAGAAGTTTCCGGTCGGCTTGGCGCTCGAGTCAATATTAGCCAGGGCCGTAAAGGTGCAGGAAGATTGACGATTGAATACGGAAGCTTGGATCAGCTGGACGGATTATTGGCGCGATTGGTGTAACAATTTTACAACGAAAACGATTCTCGCTTGTCTGGTGGACGGACCAGTGTTTGACGCAAAGATAAGCAGACTGCATAATCCTCGGCTGATTTGTGTATAAGTTGATACTTATATATATGCAAGGCGGTTATGCCCAATACGACCAAAATCTGGATGTTTTTGCGTTTCCAGGCACTGCTGGTTGCAGGCTGTGTAGCGCTGGTTTGGGGACTAAAAGGGCTGGGGCCGGCATTGTCGGCCGCATGTGGCGGCGCGGTGGCGTTAATCGGCGGTGTGATTTACGCATTGATCCTGAGCAAGGTTGGCAGTGTGGGTCGCGTGGCAGTTTTGCACTTGCATTTGGTAGCTGAGATTGCCAAGCTATGCGGAATGTTTGCTGCTGTCGTTATCCTTTTTGTGTTCTACCGGCAGGCGAACTGGATCTGGGTTTTTGCAGGTTTACTTGTAGCCTATAGCGCTTATTGGTTTGGGCTTTTGATAAAAATTTAATTGCAAAGTAATCATGGCTGAACACGCATTTATACCCGCGACCCCGACAGAATATATTCAGCATCACCTCCATTTTTGGAATAGTGCTGAGGGATTTTGGTCGTTCCATCTGGATACTTTCTGGGTCGCTCTGTTTGTAGGCTTTGCTTTTTTGGCTTTGTTTGGCATGGTTGCTCGCAGAGCTACATCAGGTGTTCCTGGCCGGTTGCAAAACATGGTCGAGATGATCATTGATATGGTGGATGCCCAGGTCAAAGGGGCATTCCACGGCAAGAGTCGCGTTGTAGGGCCGCTTGCATTGACGGTGTTTATGTGGATTTTCATGATGAATGCCATGGACTTCTTGCCCGTCGATCTGCTGCCAAAGGTCGCGCAGTGGTTCGCCATGACCTTCTTTGATGCCAATCCTCATCACGTTTATTTACGCGTCGTGCCCACTGCGGATATTAATCAGACGCTCGCAATGTCGATTTCAATTCTTTCATTCACTGTGGTCTTGGGCATCCGTGCCAAGGGTCTGGGTGGATTCATAAAAGAGCTTTTCACTGCGCCGTTCCATGCGCATAGTCCGGTAATGGTTGCAGTATTGCTACCCGTCAATTTCTTCATGCAGATTGTTGAGTATGTTTCGAAGACATTATCCTTGGCCGCTCGGTTGATGGGAAATATGTTTGCTGGTGAATTGATCTTTATGCTCATTGCTTTGATTCCTTGGTGGGCGCAATGGCTGGGTGGCGCACCATGGGCTATTTTCCATATTCTGATCGTACTGTTGCAAGCCTACATTTTCATGATGTTGACCATTGTGTATTGCGGCTTGGCGGTAGAAGATCACTGATCCTGTTTTGTAGTAGATGCGTCAGATTGGCTGGCGATAATTGTGAACGTAATAAACAACCTTTAAGTTAAGGAGAAAACTATGGAATTGCTGGCCCAAATTCAATCCACCACGGCGATCGCTATTGGTCTGATGATCGGTTTGTCGGGGCTTGGCGCTGCGGTGGGTATTGGTTTGGTGGGTTCTCGTTTTCTTGAATCAGCTGCTCGCCAGCCGGAAATGATGAACGCATTGCAACCTAAACTGTTCGTGATTGCCGGTCTCGTAGATGCCATTTTCATTATCAGCGTTGCAGTTGGCCTGATGTTCGCATTTGCCAACCCGCTTCTGGCAGTCGTCAGCAAGTAATTCCCGCCTTTATGGTCGGGGTGCTTTAGCCGGAAACACGGGGAATACACATGGATATCAACGCATCACTCTTTGGACAGGCAATTACCTTTGCCATCCTGGTGTGGTTTACCATGAAGTTCATCTGGCCGCCTCTAGTAAAGGCGCTGGATGAACGGGCCGCACGTATTGCTGACGGGCTTTCCGCCGCTGATCGTGCACGTCAAGATCTGGAACATGCCGAGAAAATAGCTGCCGACAGATTGCGCGAAGCCAAGGTGCATGCCGCAGAAATCATCGCTCAGGCAGAAAAACGTTCTGCTCAGATCGTAGATGAAGCTAAAGGGCACGCCAAGGTAGAAGGTGATCGGTTGATTGCCGGAGCCCAGGCTGAGATTGAACAACAGATCCAGCAGGCGCGTGAAGCATTGCGCCAACAGGTGGCGAGTCTCGCCATTGCAGGGGCAGAAAAAATCCTGCGGTGCGAAGTCGATCAGAACAAGCACGCTGAAATGTTGGCGTCGATTAAAGCGGAGCTGTAGGACCGCCATGGCAGAACTTACTACCATTGCACGTCCTTACGCTGAGGCGCTTTTCCGTCTGGCCAGTGAAACCAACTCGTTGGCCGATTGGCTGAAAACGCTAACGCAGTTGGCCGAGGTTGCAAAAAATCCTGAAGCGCAAGAAGCGGTAACCAATCCGCGCTTCTCCACAGAGCAGAAACAGGCATTGTTGCTGGGTCTTCTTGAGGGTGAGAGTCGCCCGGAAGTGGTGAATTTTGTCGCAATGGTTTTGCAGAATCGGCGTTTCATTGCATTGCCTACCATCGAGCGGATGTTCGAAGAACTGAAAATAGCCAGTGAAGGACATGTCGAGGCTCAGATAGAAACGGCCTTTGCACTGTCCGACGCTCAGCTAAATGAACTAACCGCTGTTTTGTCGCAGCAATTCAACCGCAAAATTAATGCCGAGGTTAGCGTGAATGCTGCGCTTATCGGTGGGGCCAAGGTAACAGTCGGTGACTTGGTTGTAGATGCGTCTGTGCGCGGCAAACTTTCTGCACTGGCCGCGAGCCTGAAGAGTTAGGAGAAAACATGCAACTCAATCCGTCTGAAATCAGTGAGCTGATTAAGGCAAGGATCCAGAATTTGTCTTCGGGCGCGGAATCGCGCACGACAGGCACAGTGGTTTCCGTGACCGATGGTATTGTTCGGGTTCATGGTCTGTCCGAAGTTATGCAGGGGGAAATGCTGGAATTCCCGGGTAATACTTTTGGCATGGCGCTTAATCTCGAGCGAGATTCTGTTGGTTCAGTGGTGCTGGGTGATTACAAGCATATTGCCGAAGGTGATGAGGTCAAATGTACCGGCCGGATTCTGGAAGTACCTGTCGGTCGTGAACTTATTGGTCGGGTCGTAAATGCTCTGGGTCAACCCATTGATGGTAAAGGCCCGATCAACACGACAATGACCAGCCCGATTGAAAAAATCGCGCCAGGTGTTATTGCTCGTCAATCCGTGTCCCAGCCGTTGCAGACCGGTATCAAGGCAATTGATACCATGGTGCCAGTAGGGCGTGGCCAGCGCGAATTGATCATTGGGGATCGCCAGACTGGTAAAACGGCCGTGGCAATTGATGCCATCATCAATCAAAAAGGTAAAGACTGCGTCTGTATTTATGTGGCGATTGGTCAAAAAGCCTCTTCGGTTGCCAATGTGGTGCGCAAGCTTGAAGAACACGGCGCGATGAATCACACCATCGTCGTTGCTGCTACGGCTTCCGAATCTGCTGCGATGCAGTTTATTTCAGCCTACTCCGGTTGCTCGATGGGCGAATACTTCCGTGATCGTGGTGAAGATGCGCTGATCGTGTACGACGACTTGTCCAAACAAGCCGTGGCTTATCGTCAGATTTCCTTGCTACTGCGCCGTCCGCCGGGCCGTGAAGCTTATCCGGGTGATGTGTTCTACCTCCACTCGCGTTTGCTGGAACGTGCGGCACGGGTGAATCCGGAATATGTTGAAAAGCTCACCAATGGTGAAGTCAAAGGGAAAACGGGTTCACTGACCGCTTTGCCGGTGATTGAAACCCAGGCCGGTGACGTATCTGCCTTCGTTCCAACCAACGTGATTTCGATTACCGACGGCCAAATCTTCTTGGAATCCGATTTGTTCAATGCCGGTATCCGTCCTGCGATGAACGCGGGTATTTCGGTGTCACGCGTTGGCGGTGCAGCACAGACCAAGGTGATCAAAAAACTCGGTGGTGGTGTGCGTCTGGCGCTGGCCCAGTATCGTGAACTCGCTGCTTTTGCCCAGTTTGCTTCCGATCTTGATGAAGCTACGCGCAAGCAACTTGATCGTGGTCGCATGGTAATGGAGTTGATGAAGCAGCCGCAATATTCACCAATGCAGGTTTCTGATCTTGCCGTAACACTGTTGTTGATCAATCGGGGTTGCTACGACGATGTGAAGGTAGATCGTGCGCTGGCCTTTGAGGCGGCCTTTTTGGCCAGCTTGAAGAGTTCCAACGCTGATATCCTTGCCCGCATTGATGAAAAAGGCGATCTCTCAGCCGAAGACGAAGCCACCTTGCTTAAAGCGGTGGAAGCCTTCAAGTCCGGCTCTGCATATTGATTTGAGACTGTAAACACAAGGATCAAATCATGGCAGGCGGAAAAGAGATTCGAACCAAGATCAAAAGCGTCAGAAACACGCAGAAGATCACTCGTGCCATGGAAATGGTCGCTACGTCGAAGATGCGCAAGGCCCAGGATC
Source organism: Formivibrio sp. (assembly GCA_031291275.1). Lineage (GTDB taxonomy): Bacteria > Pseudomonadota > Gammaproteobacteria > Burkholderiales > Chitinibacteraceae > Formivibrio. Next base: position 9,250 of record JARLJJ010000264.1, on the reverse strand, counting down.
GGATGAAAGCAGCCCGTCCTTATGGTCAAAAAATCCGCAACGTGGCGGCTCATTTGAGCAAGGCACTGATCGAATATCGACATCCTTATTTGATGGCGCGTGAGACGGTCAAGAAAATTGGCCTGATTGTGGTGACTTCTGACAAGGGTTTGTGCGGAGGTCTTAATACCAACGCACTGCGTTTGGCTGTGGGGCGCATGAAGCAATGGCGTGACCAGAATCTTGAAATCGTGGTTAGCGCCATTGGTAATAAAGGTCTGGGCTTTATGTCGCGCAATGGTGCGAAGGTGATTTCTTCTGCGCATGCATTGGGCGATACCCCGCATCTTGAGCAGCTGATTGGCCCAATCAAAGTGATGGTTGATGCCTATATCATCGGTGAAGTAGATGAAGTACACATTGTCTACACCAACTTCGTGAATACCATGAAGCAAGAACCGATGTGTGAACAGTTGCTGCCATTGTCGGGCGATGCTTTTGGCGAGCCAGAGCGTAGCTACAAATGGGATTACATTTACGAGCCGGATGCCAAGACCGTCATTGACGATCTAATGAACCGTTACCTGGAAGCCTTGATTTATCAGGCTGTAGCGGAAAATATGGCCTCCGAACAGGCTGCCCGTATGGTGGCCATGAAGGCTGCGACGGATAATGCCGAAAATGTGATTGGCAACCTGCAACTCTTGTATAACAAGACCCGACAGGCTGCGATTACTAAAGAACTTTCGGAAATTGTTTCGGGTGCGGCAGCGGTTTAACAGGTTGCGGACGGATTAACAGGATTAGGAACTGCGATGAGCCAAGGTAAAATCGTACAAATCATCGGCCCGGTTGTTGACGTGGAATTTCCGCGCGACAGTCTGCCCAGGGTTTATGACGCGTTGAAACTCGCTGAAGGCGAACTGACGCTGGAAGTGCAACAACAATTGGGCGATGGCATTGTGCGCTCGATTGCCATGGGTTCTACAGACGGACTTAAGCGCGGCCTAGCCGTGCTGGGTACCGGTGCGCCGATCATGGTGCCGGTTGGCAAAGCAACGCTCGGTCGGATCATGGACGTACTTGGAACGCCTGTTGATGAAGCTGGTCCGGTTGAAACTGAGGATAAGCGGTCTATTCACCAGCCTGCCCCGAAGTTCGATGAACTGAACCAGACCATTGAACTGCTGGAAACCGGCATCAAGGTGATTGACTTGATGTGTCCTTTTGCCAAGGGTGGTAAGGTCGGCCTGTTCGGTGGTGCCGGTGTGGGCAAGACCGTGAACATGATGGAACTCATCAACAATATTGCTAAGGCGCACTCGGGTTTGTCCGTGTTTGCCGGTGTAGGTGAGCGTACTCGTGAAGGGAATGACTTCTATCACGAAATGAAAGATTCGAACGTGCTCGACAAGGTGGCCATGGTGTACGGCCAGATGAACGAGCCGCCAGGCAATCGTCTGCGCGTGGCGTTGACCGGTTTGACCATGGCCGAATATTTCCGTGATGAAGGCCGCGATATCTTGTTCTTCGTGGATAACATCTATCGCTACACGTTGGCTGGTACGGAAGTTTCCGCACTGCTGGGCCGTATGCCTTCAGCTGTGGGTTATCAGCCGACACTGGCTGAAGAAATGGGTGTGTTGCAAGAACGGATTACTTCGACCAAGACCGGCTCGATTACTTCGATCCAGGCTGTGTATGTGCCTGCCGATGACTTGACAGATCCTTCTCCTGCTACGACGTTTGCCCACTTGGATGCAACTGTTGTTCTGTCACGTGATATCGCTTCGCTGGGTATTTATCCTGCAGTGGATCCACTCGATTCGACTTCCCGTCAGCTTGATCCGCTGGTCGTGGGCGAAGAACACTACACGGTTGCTCGTGGCGTGCAGCAGACACTGCAAAAGTACAAGGAACTGCAAGATATTATTGCAATTCTGGGGATGGACGAATTGTCAGCGGAAGACAAGCTGTCGGTTTCCCGTGCTCGCAAGATCCAACGGTTCCTGTCGCAACCTTTCCACGTGGCCGAAGTGTTTACCGGCTCCCCGGGCAAATACGTGCCGCTGAAAGAAACCCTCAAGGGCTTCAAAGGCATTCTCAACGGTGATTACGATCATCTGCCGGAACAGGCCTTCTACATGGTCGGCGGCATCGAAGAAGCTATCGAGAAAGCCAAGACGCTGTAATTGTTAGATGAGAGGTGAGGGGATGAGAGAATGATTTCTCACCCTTCTGCCTTACATCTTGCTCCTCACGAGGTTTTATCATGGCAATGACAATGCATGTGGATGTGGTCAGTGCAGAAGAGCTGATCTATTCCGGTACTGCAGAATATGTGGGTGCACCGGCAGAAACGGGCGAGATCGGTATTTTGCCGCGCCATGCGCCATTGCTCACCCGAATTCGGCCCGGTGCAGTGCGCATTCGGATTGCAAATAGCGATGAAGATGATGTAATTCTGTTTGTTTCTGGCGGATTACTGGAAGTTCAGCCGCATGTGGTAACCGTGCTTGCGGATACCGCCATTCGTGGTGCAGATATTGATGAAGCAAAAGCAATTGATGCTAAGCGACGTGCCGAAGAAGCAATTAAAGATCATTCCAGTGCAATGGATTTTGCTCGTGCGCAAGCTGAATTGGCTGAAGCGATTGCGAAGTTGGGTGTGGTCGATAAGTTGAAAAAACGCGCACATTAAGTTGCTGTTTTACCGTCTGAAATAAACAAAGGCAGCCCTTTCCGGTTGCCTTTGTTTATTTCAGACAAGCTGCTTGTCTGGTCTAAACTTGCAAATCAGTTAGAATTAGTTAACGTCGTTTCAGGAAATAACATCATGTCATTGCAAATTGTGGTGCTGGCTGCGGGTCAGGGCAAGCGTATGTATTCCAGCCTACCTAAGGTATTGCACCGGATTGCCGGGAAACCATTGCTCGGGCATGTACTGGATACGGCCAGATGCCTCAGTCCTGATCAATTGGTTGTGGTTTATGGGCATGGTGGTGATCAGGTTTTGGCGGCGTTTAGCGAGCAGCAGGATATCTCTTGGGCACATCAAGCCGAACAACTTGGAACGGGTCATGCGGTACGTCAAGCAATGCCGCATGTTCAAGGTGGCGTGACCTTGATTCTGTATGGGGATGTCCCACTCACCCGGCAGGAGACGCTCGAACGATTGTTGGCGGCGACAGATCATTGTGCTGCAATCGGGTTACTCACCGACTATTTGCCTGATCCGACCGGGTATGGACGTATTGTGCGCGATGGGGCAAACCGTGTTGTGCGCATCGTTGAACAAAAAGATGCGACAGCGGCAGAACAGGCAATCAACGAAATCAATACGGGCATGATGGCGGTACCGACGGCGCGCCTTGATGCTTGGCTCAACGAGTTGCGGAATGACAATGCGCAGGGTGAGTATTATCTGACTGATATCATTGCTTTGGCAGTGCGGGATGGACTCGTCGTCAATGCTGTGCAGCCGAGTGCGCATTGGGAAGCAGAAGGCATCAACAACAAATTGCAATTGGCACAGCTAGAAAGGATTTTTCAACGAAATGCGGCTCAGGATTTGCTGATTGCTGGTGTTACCTTGGCTGATCCTGCGCGTATTGATCTGCGCGGTGAGCTCATTCATGGCCAAGATGTCAGTATCGATGTGAACTGCATTTTTGAGGGTGTTGTCGAATTAGGCAACAATGTTTCGATTGGCGCTCACTGTGTACTCAAGAATATGAAAGTCGCGGATAACGTGACTATTCAACCATTCTGTCATCTTGAGGATGCTCAGATTGGTGCTGGTGGGATGATTGGTCCCTATGCCCGCCTGCGTCCAGGCGCGCAATTGGCTGAGAATGTGCATGTTGGTAATTTTGTCGAAATCAAGAAAAGTGAAATTGGCATCGGGTCTAAAGTTAATCACCTCACATATGTAGGCGATGCCAGTGTCGGTGCCGGTGTGAATGTCGGGGCAGGTACGATCACTTGCAATTACGATGGCGTGAACAAGTCTCGTACAATCATTGGCGATAATGCATTTATCGGTTCGAATACTTGCCTGGTTGCTCCGGTTGAGGTGGGGGCTGGCGCAACAACGGGGGCAGGGTCGGTGATCACCAAAAATGCCCCGGCAGGCGAACTCAGTATTTCGCGCGCGAGGCAGTCGACTGTTTCAGGCTGGAGTCGTCCCCAGAAGAAGTGAAACAGGTAATTTGAAAGAACGCCCTGCGAATGGCCGCAGGGCGTTTTTATTTGCTGCAGAAGTACTACTGTGGATTCCAGCCGTGCAGCAGTTTTTCTATCGTATAGTTTTGTGCCTCTTCAACGCTTAATTGTTTGCGGTCGGCGTTGATCTGCGCACCTGGGCCACTGCTTTCATATTCGGCAAAGCGCGCATGGTTTGGGTTGTCCGGATAGAACCAGTCTTTCTCCCCCGCTTTGCGACTGGTGCCCTGCATCTTGTCCCAGCCCGCTTCTGTGATGTGCTCATCCATCCAGCAATGGATGAAAACCGCTGCACCGACTGCATTGGGATCGGCATAGCGGCCATCCGGGAAGGTCGTGGTCGGATGCCATGGGCGTCCGAGTGGGCAGGAGCGCGCTGGCACACGATCGCTTTCCTTGACCAGCCGGCTGTTCATGATCACCAGGCCATAAGGATCGGCAAGCGGCGTACTTGGCGCGGTGATATAACCGACAGGTTCGCCCCGCATATTTCTGCCGCGCGGACGGGTCACAATTTCGCTATGGTTGATTACCGTCTGGCCGGCGCCGAAGATGAAATCGATATTGCCAGCAATGATGCTCTTGTCGATAAACGTGCGGCCGACAGAAGTGAACAATGTGTCCTGGTAACCCATTAGCCGTACATTCTGCAAGAACGTGCGGTCGGCACCGCGGTCGGTCATCAGCGCTACTGCTTGGGGCTCGCTGGTGCGGGTCGGGTCCGCGCTGTTCTTTGCATCGTTGCCCAGATAATCAAAAGCATTTTCCACCGTCAGATTTTCGGCCTTGAAATCCGTCGCACGCACGATCAGCGTTGCACAGCGCCAGGTACCGATGCTGTTGCCTTTGGCATCCTTGATGCCCGAATAGTCATTGAAAGTCAGGATAGTGCTGTCGCGGTTTTCGCCCACGAGCGTGATGTTGGGTTTTGCGACGACGATTTTTTCATGATAGCGGCCGGCACGAATAAAAATGACGTGCGCTGCCGCGCTATCTGCAGGCGCGGCCTCTAACGCAGCATTGAGTGTGTTGAAGTAAGGCGTGCCATTGATTTTGGCTCCTGCCATACCTTCAAATCGGGCATCGACTACAGCATCATACTCAGGCGCACTTGCAAAAGCGTGGGCTGAAAACGGTAGCATGCTCAAGATGACCAGTGACACCAAAGACAATTTTTTCATCGTAGACACATGCAGTGGAATTGGGTGGTTTATTGCTGTTGTTCGGTCACTTTGGCCATGAGCATATCCACGATGCGCATGTTACGCAGAGACTCTTCCAAACTCAGTAACGGAGCGCGCTTTTCCAGAAGTGCTGCGGAAAAATCCCCAATCTCTGCTGCATAGCGATCAGATGGAGCAACAGGAATGACTTCTCGTCCCGCTTGGGTCTGCAGTATTAGTTCGCCTGCGCTGTCCAAGAAAGTATCTGTGGATTCCAACATTCCTTGTGTTCCGATGATTTCGCTGTGCATGCGGCCGAACGCATTGAAACCACAATGCAATGATGCAATCAAGCCATCTTCATAACGCAAGATGGCGGATAGATTCATATCCACGCCATTAACCTTGTCACACTCTACGGCACAGGAAATGGGGGTTGCCCTGGTTACGAGTCCAATTAAATTAAGGGGGTAGCAACCCACGTCATAGAGTGCGCCGCCGCCCATGGCCGGATCTTCCTTGATGGTATTGACCCGATCCAGCAGGAAACGAAAGGTGGAATTGATGCTTTTGATTTTCCCCAACTTGCCGCTTTCAAGTACGCGGACGATCTGTCGAATATGATCGGTGTAGCGGTACATGAAGGCTTCCATCAGCAATACACCACATTCATTGGCAGTCTGGATCATTTCTGCGGCTTCCAGACTATTCATTGCCAACGGTTTTTCGCATAACACATGCTTGCCGCAGCGCATGGCGAGCTTGGCCCATTCACAGTGCAGCGCATTGGGTAACGGAACATAGATGGCATCAATGGCAGGATCTGCGAGTAAGGATTCGTAGCTGTTATGAGCAGTGAAATTGCCGAACAAAGATTGAAACTCGGCGAGTTTCACCGGGTCGCGTGATGCTACACCCCGCAGTTCGGCGTTAGCCGTGCGCAAAATGGCGGGAATGACTTGCATGCGGGCGATGCGGGCACAGCCCAACACTCCCCAGCGGATCTTCGTGTTCATCTAGCACGCTCACTTAAGTGAATAGGAGATGAACGATCTTAGCACGTGAGGTCAATTGAAATATGACGCGAGGCAATTGGGGTGGTAAAAAGCAGAGCAGATTTTTAAGCCAGTATTTGTGTATTATTTGGCCATGATGCGAGCACGGCTGATCAATACGCAGACCATTCGTAACACAGACTGACGTTTTTCCAATCCATCAATGCGATGAAAACCAAGAGAGAGAGCCTCGTGGATATCGCAAGCCAAATGGAAAAGCAGCACTTTTTCGCGCGGGGTGGCGTGGTCCAGATAATTGTTGATTTCGTTGACGATATTATCGGCAAGTTCTTCTGGATAGGTGGCTGACGAGGTTAGTATGCAGTCGTACAAACGCACCCCGATAACGCCGAGCGCAAGTAGCTGGTCTGACATGGCTGGCTTCCTTGAGTGAGGATAATTTAACTCTAGACCTTGGTTTGCTGCTGCGTTGGTCCGCTTGTCGGACAGTCGCAGCAGGCCACTCATGGCAACTGCACAGGGCAAAGCGTATAGTTCCACCCGCAGCAAATGGTCCTGGCTGCATTACGGATTTGGGACTATGCATACAAAGTGCCGCGAAATTAACCATCTAGGCGGCAATCAATACAGCAAGGGCTTGAATATCAATTCTGGCCGGTTCAGGAGATTCATGATGTGCGGGATTATCGGCGCAATTGCCCAACGTAACGTAGTGCCCATCCTGGTTGAAGGCCTCAAGCGCTTGGAATATCGGGGTTATGACTCGGCAGGCATCGCCGTACATACCGGCGCACAAATCTCCCGCGTGCGTCGAGTCGGTCGTGTCGTGGAAATGGAAAATGCAGCCAAAGAAATCAACTTGTCCGGTGAGCTCGGTATTGGTCATACCCGATGGGCTACCCATGGTGGCGTAACTGAATTCAATGCGCACCCACATGTTTCGAGTGGCCTGATTGCTGTTGTGCATAACGGCATCATTGAAAATCATGATGAGCAGCGTGAGCGCCTCAAAACATTGGGTTATGCTTTCGAATCACAGACCGATACGGAAGTGATTGCACACTTGGTGCATCACTATTACACCACGGGCGGCCGTGATCTTTTTGCTGCCTTGCAAGTCGCGGTTCGCGATCTTTCCGGTGCCTATGCCATCGCGGTAATTGCATTGGATCAGCCTGGTGTATTGGCATGCGCCCGGATGGGGTGTCCGCTATTGGTCGGCTTGGGCGAGGGTGAAAACTTTGTTGCGTCTGATGTTTCCGCCATTCTTTCCGCCACCCGTCGAGTGATCTTCCTCGAAGAGGGTGATGTGGCGGAAGTGTGTCGCGATAGCATCAAGATTGTTGATCGCAATGGCCTGTCACTCGAACGCCAGATTCATGTTTCGGATGTTTCGCTATCCTCGTTGGAGCTTGGCCCTTACAACCACTTCATGCAGAAGGAAATTCACGAACAACCAAAGGCTTTGGCCGATACGATCGAACAAGTTCTGGATTGCGACTTTGATTCGAAACTATTCGGGGCTCATGCCGAGGATATTCTGAGCCAGATTGATGGCGTCCAGATACTGGCTTGTGGCACCAGCTACTATGCCGGGATGACCGCGCGCTACTGGCTTGAAGCCATTGCCGGCATTCCCACCAGCGTTGAAATTGCCAGTGAATATCGTTACCGGGAAGCTGTTGCCCGCCCGAACACGCTGATTGTGACCATTTCGCAATCGGGTGAAACACTGGATACGATGGAAGCGTTGAAATATGCCAAATCGCTTGGCCACAAGTGGGCGCTGTCGATTTGCAACGTCAAGGAAAGTGCCATTCCGCGTGCATCTGACCTGGTAATCTACACCCGTGCCGGTGCTGAAATCGGCGTGGCTTCCACCAAGGCATTTACTACCCAGCTCATCGCCTTGTTTGCCCTGACGGGAACACTGGCCAAGTTGCGCGGCAAACTCACCGAGGAAAAGGAAAACGAATACCTGGACGCGCTGCGGCATTTACCGGGCAGCGTACAGCATGCCCTCAATCTGGAACCGCAAATTCGCGTCTGGGCCGAAAAGTTCGCAGGCAAGGAGCATGCACTGTTCCTTGGTCGAGGTGTGCATTACCCGATTGCTCTGGAAGGCGCATTGAAGCTCAAGGAGATTTCCTATATCCATGCCGAGGCGTATCCGGCTGGCGAACTCAAACATGGCCCGTTGGCGCTAGTGGATGAAAAAATGCCAGTAGTGGTGATTGCTCCGAACAACACACTGCTGGAAAAAGTGAAGTCCAATATGCAGGAAGTGCGCGCCCGCGGGGGTGAGTTATTCGTATTTGCCGACCTGGATAGTCATTTCAGCGAATCGGAAGGCGTACACGTCATCCGTACCCCGCGCCATGTGGGAGTCCTGTCCCCCGTGGTGCATACTATCCCGGTACAACTGCTCGCCTATCATGTCGCACTGATGCGCGGAACGGATGTGGATAAGCCGCGAAATCTTGCCAAGGCTGTAACTGTTGAGTAATTTACTGGAAATAATTTGTTTGCTATTCCGACCTATTAAAGTCGTAAATTGGCAATTAAAGTCGTTTTTTGTTTATTAAAGTCGTGAAATTCCACCAAGCAAAAACGCCACTTCCCATGAAGTGGCGTTTTTTATTGTTGTGAAATTTGCTTACAGAGTTTTTGGATCCTACCCCGAACACTTGTGCAGGCAACCAAGCGTCTATGCCTGTGAGCGATGGCTGTTGATTTGCACGTAAAACTGACCCACTAGGCATAGAGATTTGCATTGAATTTTGACCCACGTATAGACACTGACCTACTCGGGCACGAGTAGGAGAATCAGGAGTGATCGACGTGGCGTTATTGAGTGTAATCAGGCGT
>JARLJJ010000263.1 GCA_031291275.1 Formivibrio sp. | reverse complement strand
CGGCCGCCATGCATGACCGGCCGCCAGTGACCGGGTACCCAGGCGTAGCCACGACCAGCCCAACGCCAATGACCTTGATCCCAGACGTAGACGGGTCGTGCGCGGGGTACCATCTCAGCCCGCATGGGCGGTGGCGCCTGGCGGATGATGACGTCGGCATGAGCATAGGATGGCATGCTCGCCAGCGAGGCGAGTGCGATCGGGATGATCAGGATGTACCGCAGTTTGGCCAGGTATCGTGCAAGTGTCATGGCAACTCCTTGGTGCGCGCGTGGGGAAGTGAACGCAACTGGTAGGTTTAACGATAGGTCTGAAAGAAATCCGTCGCGAGGAAATCACTTTTTTCCACGGCACCTCCAGCAGTAGGCGGCTCATGAAAATATACGGGGTTGCGACGGATTTGCCCGTATGCCTCGTTCAATGTGTACACGTCAGCAAGCGGCAGGTGTCCACGGTCGGTTTGTTGGCGGGTTACCTCCATTGAAGTCATGAGGAAATAACCATGTCTCGTCGTCTTGCACTGCTGATACCACTGGTCATGCTGCTGACCCTGAGTGGCTGCATTATCGTCCCTGGCCATGGGGGGCATTGTTGCTGGCGTTATGGCGCCTATGGTCACCCGTATGCTCGCTGACAATGCTGAAATGCCCTCGTGATCCGGTCGGGCCTACGCGTAATGCGTGTCCGTCCGGCTCTTTGTTTGATAAGAGTGGCGAGTGTTGGTTCCGCCTTTATATAGAAGGCAGGCTGGCTGAAAAAAGGTGGTTGACAGGGGGGTGGAAAACTGTAGAATTCGCCTCCCGCAACGAGTGATCGAAGCGAGCCAAGTGGTTGAAGTTAAAAGAGAAATTCTGAAAAACTTCAAAAATAAACGCTTGACAGGTTCTGAGGAAAGCGTAGAATGCGCGCCTCGGTTGAGACGAAAAAATCAACCAACCGCTCTTTAACAACTGAATCAAGCAATTCGTGTGGGTGCTTGTGACTCAGACTGATAGTCAACAAGATTATCAGCATCACAAGTTACTCCGCGAGAAATCAAAGATGTAACCAACGATTGCTGAGCCAAGTTTAGGGTTTTCTCAAAACCCAGTTAGATGTTTGAACTGAAGAGTTT
>JARLJJ010000262.1 GCA_031291275.1 Formivibrio sp. | reverse complement strand
TCGCGAGTGCTGGTGCTTGGATTGGCCTATAAGAAGGACATTGATGACCTTCGCGAGTCGCCTTCGCTCACTATCATTGAACTGCTCCAGAAGCGCGGAGCCCGCGTGGAATACAACGATCCATTCTTTCCTTCAGTTGGCCAGGGGCGGAAGTACGCGCTCAATATGACCAGCACCCCGCTCGAAAAAATCCCAGAGTTTGACTGCGTGGTGATAGTAACTGACCACTCACAATACGATTACCCCGGCATTGTTGAGAAGGCAAAACTGGTAATTGATACCCGCAACGCCACCAAGGGAATTGAGGCTGCCAATATCGTGCGGTGTTAGCCAATTGGCAAAAGAATCAAGCACTACGATTTCAATCGAGCGAGCGCCCCCTTGATCTCTGCGTTTTCCCGGTAATCCGGGTAATTCTTCAATACCTGTTCTAGTTCGCGCCGGGCAAGCGCCGCTTGATTCGCCTTCTCATATGCCATGCCGAGGCGATAGTGAATCTCAGGGCCGTCGGGTAACTTGTTATTCTCCTGCAATTTGATCGCTTCCTGGAGGTTGGTGACTGCCAGTGGGTATACGCCCTTCTGGTAGTAGATCCAGCCGAGCGTCTCCTCGACCATTGGTGAGCTCGGCAACGCTCTACGAGCGGTCAGTGCCAGTTCTAGCGCGATGTCAAAGTTGCCGCCGGAATTCAAAATCACCCTGGCCAAGTCGATGGAAGCTACGGGATTCTGCGAATCGTTCGCCAAGGCATTTTGATATGCATTTTGGGCGTCCTTCCAATCTGACCTCGAGACATACAGGTCTCCTAAAAGGATGTCGAGATTCGGCTGGCGCGGGTTTTCTTTGAGCGAATCTGAAGCCAGACCGATTGCCTTTTCGATATTCCCCCGCATGGCGATCACCTGGCACAGTTGGATCAGGGCATCAGAGTTGTGTTTGTCCAACTCTACGGACTTCTGCAATGCGGTCTCAGCCCCCCCAAGGTCCTTCTTCAAGTGGAAGAGCGCGCCGCCGAGCAAGTCATAGAAGCTGCTGTTTGCGGGAGACCGGAGGATCTGAGCGTTCGCAACCTCGATAGCCCTGTCGATCTGCTTCTGCGCAACATACGCATTCATGAGCCCGCGCAGCGCATCGGTTGAATTGGCATTTCGATCCAACGCATCCTGATAGGCTATTGCAGCTTCACTGAATTGTTTTTGAGCGAGCCTGAGATTTCCCAATTGCGCGTACCCGAAAGCGCTCTGGGGAGCGACGGCGATGGATCTGCGAATATCCTGTTCAGCTATGGCAAAGCGGGAGCGATTGATATTTGCGAGAGCGCGCAAAGCGTAGCCGTCTGGGGACGCTGGCTGTAGCCTGATCATCTGGTTGGTAGCGTCTTCCAGTGCATTCATGTCACCTTGCAGCATCGCAGCGTTGGCAATGGATCGCTGGGAACCCGGAAAATCCGGGTCCAGGCGCAAAGCCTCACGCCATTCGCCTTCGGCACGTTGCAGATTTCCTTGTTTTTCAAAAGCCACCCCCAATGCATAGTGCGCCTGGATATTGTCAGGGGAGTTTGCGACCAGGGTCTGCAGCGTCTGGGCCGCGTCGGAAAGATCGCCGCTGATGATCTGCATCTGGCTTCGATAGACGAGGGCGTCGTCGTCTTTGGCATTTGACTTGAGAATCTCGTT
>JARLJJ010000261.1 GCA_031291275.1 Formivibrio sp. | reverse complement strand
TACACACGCTCTTGAAACTCGTATGGATCACCACCCTGCAGATCACACCAACAAGCAACAAATCAGGCAGTGATACGGCGATGACAGTTGCAGATCAAAACACCACTACAGTGTACAGGCTTACCAGAGCGGTGACCGCCGGCGGGAGCACAGCCAGCAGCACCACACTGCAGATGAACACAGCCACAGCCCTTCGGTTGTCCACGTGGGAGAAGGTGGGCCTGGACACAGACACAGACGCAATAACACACCCACAACGCAGCCATGCACGGCAGCGCTTACCGATGCGTGTTGTTCACGAATAAGGTCGGCACGAGGGAGGCAAGCAAGGTGAAGGAGGCAAAGCGTGCCAGCCCCAGCACGAAGATGATACAGGACAAGAAGCCCGTCGTAAGCCGCCACAGAGAGTACGACCACAGGGCTGCCACGCCATACCTGCGCCACACACGCAATGCATACACTGGCACTCAACCATTACAATGACGGAAAGAGAGCGGGGTCAAGACGAAAGGAGGGGGCTCACTTGGAAAACAGCCAACCAACGGTGGCTTCCAAGGTTACAAGGCCCACGGTGGGCCAAAAAGAGGCGTGCATCAGCTTGCGCTTGATATCAGTACGGACGCTGGAGACGACGCCGAGGACAAGAAGTATGAAGGAGCCAAGGGCCACCGTGACCAAACACAGGCGCAACAGCCACAGGGCAATGTACAGGAGGCCAGGATGCCACACCACACCCAATACGTCGGGCCTGTTTGCAAGCACAGTTTGAGCGAAAGAACAACTTGGCAGCAAACAGCCAGCTTGAGGTCCTAGGATCACGATTCCACCAGTTTGCCACGTACCGAAAAACGAATAGTGGTACGCCGGAGGCGACAATTCTTCCAGCTGTCATGACTACAAACTTGATACCGATGACGCCCCGTGCGTCCCATGCAAACCGGAAGGAGTGACCACGTCGGCGCATCACTTTCAACAAATACACCCGGTGCAAAATGACAGCGCCCACAAGCATCAGGGCCAGCAACTGGAAGGGGAGCAGCCGCACAAGCAGGCGAAACGCGACCAAGATGGAAGGCGGAGAAGAAGATGGAATATACGCAACATTTGCGTGCCTCAAGTAGCCTAAGCCCAGAGGGGTGAGGATCCCAAACACCAACGCAACCGGATTGGGGCCATGAACCAATACTTGGCTTGAGTCAGGAGGCTGGCGAAGGGGATCAGCCATACGAAGGGTACAGCCCATCCAGACACAAGCCACTCCGAACAGTGCTTGCCTGTCATGCTGTCAACATAGCCGATGAGGAGGAGGAGGAG
>JARLJJ010000260.1 GCA_031291275.1 Formivibrio sp. | reverse complement strand
TCTTCTACAATTTCCGCTCGCGCCGCGTATTGGCAAGATCGTTTTAATGAGTTTACTGCCAGTGGTTTGTCTGTTCATTGCTGGTGTGTTCGTCAGGGAGTGCCTGAGCATCGGTTCTATTACTGGCGACGGAAGTTTTCCAAAGACTTGGCTCCAAATCCTGCTGTTGCCCCCGTTTCCGCTCCTATTGATTGGCTGCCGGTCGAAATAGATGAGCAGCGAGATTCCTCAGCTTCATCATTGTCTTCCACTATTTCGCTCCGGATCGGCGATGTGAATATTGATGTTGCGCCTGGTTTCGATGCGGCCCATCTTCGAGCCGTTGTTACAACGCTAAGGGGGATCTAATGCTAAGTAATGATCTTACCCCGCGCGTTTTTCTCGCCGCAGGCAGTACGGATATGCGAAAGTCGATTGATGGGCTTGCAGCGATTGTGCAGTACGCATTCGATCTGGATCCATTTGACCCTGGTGTTCTTTTTGTCTTCTGCAACCGTGATGCGTCTAAGCTTAAAATCTTGCGTTGGGATCACAATGGATTTTGGCTCTATTACCGTCGACTTGAGCGAGGTCGTTTTCGATGGCCTAAGTCGGCAGCTGACGAGATGACAATCTCGATTTCGCATCGTCAGCTTCAGTGGCTTTTGGATGGTCTAGCAACCGAGCAGCCACGTGCCCATTCGCCTGTTAATGCGAAGAAAATTGCGTAAAATTCGATAAAATATGTTGTATTATATATTGCATTTATCATTATAATTAGGTATAATAAATGCAATATACAATGATTTTAGATGACAAACAAATTGATATTCTATTCGCACAATACCTTAAAGAAAAGGTTGAGGACACCAAGCAAATTGAAGTCTTGGCGAATGAAAATGAATCATTAACTACTGAAGTTGATCGTCTAAAAGCCGAACTAGCCCGTACAAAGGCGCTAAATGATTGGTTTGCTGGGCAGCTTCGTCTCTCTAAAGTCCGCGCATTCGGCACGTCCAGCGAACTGAGCGAAAACTTGGCCTTTACTTTTGATGAAGCCGAACTTTCACAAGATCCTTCCTTGCCCGAGCCAACCATTGAAGAGGTTGTTGAGAAAAAGAAGCCGCATCACCCCAAGAAAAAGGGGCATCGAGAGGCGCAGCTCAAGGACTTAGAAGTCAAGGAAGTTACACACGAAATCCCAGAGGCTGAGCGTGTCTGCCCTTGCTGCTCTGAGTCAATGCATTTTATTGGAACCGAAAAGCGCCATACCATTGAATATGTTCCCGCGAAGTTTATCCATCTGATTGATCTGCAAGAGAAGTATGCATGCAAAAACTGCCAGGACAATGATGTCAAAACGCCGATCATTGCGGCAAAGATGCCAAAGACTCCCATAATAAAGAGTATCGCATCCGCATCACTCTTGGCATTCATCATCTACCGCAAATATGTCGAGGCCATGCCGCTTTACCGGCAGGAAGTCTCATTGGAGCGAGACGATCTTAATATCTCCAGGCAAACCATGAGCAACTGGATGATTAAATGCAGCGAAATCCTGACCCCGCTTTACGAAAGACTTCACGATTACCTGATTGCTGGCGATATTGTCCGCGCCGATGAGACCGTCATACAGGTCCTAAATGAGGAGGGACGAAAAGCGCAGTCCCAATCCTACATGTGGCATTACGGACGACACCTTGATGGCATCTCCATCTCGATGTTCGATTACCAGCAGACCCGCGCGGGCGAAAATCCAAAGAACTTCCTCAAGAACTTCACAGGCTATATCCAAGCTGATGCCTACGCCGCATACAACTGCGTACCGAATGTTATCATTTCTGCATGCTGGGCGCATGCGCGTCGCAAATTCCATGAAGCGATTTTTGCATTGCCAGATGCCGCCCGCAAGCTTGGCAATTCCAATGCTCATCTTGGCTTTGACTTCTGCAATCAGCTATATGCAGTCGAGCACGAAGTCAAAGGCAAGTCAAATGCTGAAATTCTGAGCCTTCGCCAAACAAAAAGCGCTGCGATACTCGCAAAGTTTAGGACATGGCTCGATGAGCAACATTCCATAACAGCTCCCAAGAGTCAATTCGGGATGGCCGTCAACTACTGTATCAATCAGTGGGACAAGCTAATCCAGTACATCAACGATCCACGTCTCGAAATCGACAACAACCGAGCGGAACGCAGCATTCGCCCATTTTGCGTGGGAAGAAAAAACTGGATCTTTGCAAACACTCCCAGCGGTGCCAAAGCAAGCGCGATCCTCTACAGTATCGCAGAGACGGCCAAAGAAAACAAACTGCATCCGAGAAAGTACCTCGAGTATCTCTTGAACGAAATGTGTAAGCGAACAAATGGCGAGCCTATCGATGACCTGCTCCCCTGGTCGCCCGAAGTTTGTCAGATCTTCCTCGAAAATTCATCCTAATACGGCTGGACACAGCCGCATTTCCCAAAAACTTTCCTAATAATCAGCCCTTTGGCACGTCAATAGACGCTTGCCATAGGGCTATTGGTGCTGCTTTTCGCGCGAATGGAGAAAGAATACCACGCGGCGGAAGACGGGGATTGGTTTGTCGCTTACAGTATTACGGCCGCGCGCAAGAGCGACTCGATGTCCTCGTCGAGAACCTGCTCACGCTCTATGATCGCCGCAAACGCGAAGCCAAGCGACGCCTCCGCAAACTTTACAACGAGGTCGACTATCCAGACGAAAAGGTCATCCGCCAGACCTATACCGTCGAATATTCCTTCGTCACGCTCGCGGTCCCCGAGGCGCTCAAACTCACCGACACTGAGCTTTACAAGCGGGAAACAAGAAAACTGCGAAGGCTCTATCGGAAAACCGCCGAAGCAAGCTGCGACGCGCTCGCTAAGCAAATGCAGGACATGGCCGAACACTGCATCGACCGCCTCGGCGTTGCTCCCAACGGCAACCCAAAAGTCTTCCGTGACTCGCTCCTGACGAACTGGCAGCGATTCTTCGAGCTGTTCGATGAGAAGAACATCTCGGGAGACGAGGAACTGG
>JARLJJ010000031.1 GCA_031291275.1 Formivibrio sp. | reverse complement strand
ACAAGATCCTGAAGTCCGGATGCAGAGCGGAAGAAGCGAAACTGAGAACGGCCGAACGACTTGTAAATCTGATCGCAATCCTGTGCATCCTCAGCTGGAGGATCTTCTGGATCACGATGCTGAACCGCACGCAGCCGGACGAATCGCCCCAACAGGGATTCACGGAACTCGACCAATATCTACTGGACGAGTTGGTGCCCGACAAAACAGCCCGGCCACCAGCACCACCTCTTGCACACTACGTCGTTAAGCTGGCTCGCTTGGGCGGCTATCCCGCTCGGGCTCATGATCCGCCACCGGGTAACACAGTCGTCTGGAGAGGCCTGTCGAGACTAACCGACATTGAACTCGGGATCATGATCGGAGTCCAACTTGTGGGTAATTGAAAGAAACTCTGGACGCTTACGCTTGATGCGATCAATCAATACTGGGTGCCGGTCTAATCCTTTTCTGAATCAATGAGTCTCCAAATGGCATTCCTTCTCCGCGCCTCAGCAACCAGAGCAAGAGAAAAACAATGATCAGTGCGATTCCCAGGAAGATACCCCCTCCGTCATGATGGAGCCTTCCTGTGAGATATCCAGGATCAACACGTGTGCCGAGCATCGCAATTGTGAAAATCCGCAATCCGTTCTTCGCGACGGACAGTGGTAGCGAAATTGTAATCAGCAGGGCTTTCTTCCACGGCGACCGCAACAGGAGATGGGCCAGCACTATGGTCGCTACGAGCAGCATCAGGCTGGAGCGGATGCTGCTGCATTCCTGTGCGACCTGAAGCGTGAGTCCCGGGATGGAGATCAAAAAAACATCTTGCGCCACGGGGATGTCAAATGCCGCAAAGAGCATGCACGCTGCCCAGACCGAGCCTTGCTGGAGAACAAACACTATGCCACCTAAAACGACCTGCGGCAGCGGAACCATGGCGAAAAGGAAAAGCAGCGGAAATAAAACAGATTGCGCGGCACGATAGCCGAAGCAAAACACAAATGCACCAATCCACCATACGACGAGGGCAAATATCCTGATTGCGAGTTGCACATCGGGAGTGGGCCAAACAAATGCCGTGCATGCGATGAGAACCGATAGCGAAAGAAGCATGGAGCCAATGGGAGCTTTCCATGCCACCATTGGCAGCAGGGAACGCCACTCCAGACAGACCAGCGCCACACTGACCGGAAGTATCAGGAGTATGTGGGTAAACTCATCGTCGCGCAACGCCAGCGCAAAAGTATCAATAAGGGGACGCCAACCCAAAAGCAAAGAAATCGCCAACAGAGCTGCGAAGCCGCATAGATTTCGTGCCAACCTGGTCATCAATTCCTGCACTTGCTACTCAACTTCACACCAGCTGAAACGCGGCTCAGGGTTTGGATCGGCTGTAACGGTTCCAGGGTTGCTGCGCGGGAGTTGCAGCCTCAAGTCGACGCAATTGGTACCGAGTCGACAGCGCATTCACCCAATCATCCGCAAGACATGCTTCATCCGCGAGGATTGTAGAGCAGACAGAACCGTCTGTCGCGATCAGATTGCACCAACATGAGCTCAAAACAGCTTAACTATCAGAAACCGCGTTTAACAACCAGGTAAGGGAATAGAGCCAATTCTACGAGACCTGGAAGAATATCCTCTCGACTGAATACGGATTCGATATCAATGTTATATACCGAGCGCAGGTAAGCCCACCAGCCTTGATGCCCTT
>JARLJJ010000259.1 GCA_031291275.1 Formivibrio sp. | reverse complement strand
GTGGAAACTCCACTTCAGGAGAACGCTGAAATTATGTCTAGCTCAAAATTCCATCAGCCGCCGGCAAGGCACAAGGGTACGTGCTTCTCCGAACCGCGCAGCTGGAAGCTCAACATAATCGGGGCATCTACATAATCGGCCTTATGTGGAGCTCCACATAAGGCCGAGTTGCACGCATAGCAGTCAGGCAGGTTTCAAAGTGAAGCAGTCAATGAAATGGCGGCCCTAAAGCATCGGCGAATGACTCTTGATGGCTGGTGGCACGTATTCTGCGTGCCGCTCCAAAAGCGAATCATGTCCAAGAAGTACGGCGATAGCATCCTGTGCTTTGAACTTGAGTCCGATGCAACTTAGGCAAAGACTCTCAAACATAGGCTGATGATTCCCAGCCAAATAACAGCAGCGCCATAAGCTTGAAGACAATATCTGATATTTCCTCTAGCCATCGTCATGGCAGGGATGCCATATTTTCCTTGAATTGTAATATTCGTTCCTGATGTAGGACCTGCCGCCAAGCCAATGGCCCAGGACTGCACAAAAACCAAAGCCAACAAAGTGGGTTGTGGGTGCAAAGGAGCTAACCATGTGGCCGCCATCGTAATCGAGATGACAGCATGAACACCGACCGCAGCAAGCAAGATCATGCTCGCCAGCACGATAGCCGCTTCGACAACACCAAATTGGGTGAACGGCATCCATATACCACCCGTACCAATCAATGAACTTAAACCACTGGCAAAGCATCCCGCCGCGAGAAACAGAACAAGTTCACCAGACATATTGGGTAAACGGGCGGTGGCTTGCTCAATCATAGATCGACTGGCCTGCCATGGCCCCTGGCGACACATCATCGCAAATACAACGACTAAGAGTGATGCAAAACTGACTATGGACAGCATGGCCCATCCGGGAAATATCCAGTGCCCAAGTCCAACGAGCACGGCAAGTACACCCGGGATGGCCAAGGCGTCCAAATGCATCGGATAGCCGACAAAATTATCCGCGTGATCCGGACTTGAGCGAATGATGTCGTACCCGGCCAGGCAGATTAATACGGCCGCGAGCGTTACGCCAGCCGCCATCAGGCCCAAAGGGTTAGCGCCTGGCGCATAGGTTAATGCAACGGCCGTAGCAGCAAAAAAAGGAGACCATAGCGCTGCAGCCAAGTAGGCGCGTGAGAGAAGCGCAATTTGCTCAATACGAGGCTTGCCGTTTGATCCGATCCGATCGGCCATGATGAATAGCGCCGACAGGTTGATCACCGCACCCAATAGATGTACGCCCACGGCCGTGCGCCATAACGCCAATTTCCCTTTGGGTAATTCTTCACTCGCCCCTTCCGATCTTCCGAGTAATTGGAGAAAGCTCACGGCGACCAGCATTCCCAGCAATGCCGTGTTTTGGGTCAGCAGGCCCATCCATGCCAACCGACCTCCGCGTATCAAGGTGGCAACAGCGGCCACCAGTCCAATTCCAGCCAAGAGGAGCGCCAGGCGCCGTTGTGCGTCTGTCAGTTGCGGCCATAACATGATCGCCGCCAGCCAAGCCGTGATACCCGCCCACCACATCGGAGGGCCATCGCCGGTGCCAGAAAGCGCCGCGAGCAGGCTCATCAATGTCAGCAGGATTGCGGCGAGTGAACGACGATTAAGCACTTTTTTTGTAAACCTGGAATCCATTCTTGGCATGTTTCAGCAATTCGATGATCTTCTTGATAGGATCAGACCTCTTCTTGAGGTCTGGCACGCAACTCCAATCTGGTGGCAACCGTGCCGGAGCGGCATACACGATATTTGCTCACCGATATGGCCACATTTACTTTGCCGGTAACAATGCCAGAGATAACGCTCTCCATGCTCTGGCATCCCAGGCTTGACGCCGACCCTGCACATAAATGGCTGCGTTCGATGGTACGCGAAGTCTGCATGGATGAGGTCGTGTAGAGTCAAATGATTAAACAAACTGGAGCGCCCTGATTTTCCTAAAAAATCTGTGGGTTTGGTTGTTAACACAAATCTGCCACCTGAAGCGTTATAACTAGATGACCGCTTTGGTTAAGGTTTGTCTGATGCCAGCCCAAGGCAGCAGACCTGAGAACAGGCGGCGGCAGTGGCCAGGCAGGCGTCGGACAAGCCTCCAGGGAGGAAACCGCGGGATGTACTGATGCGGTCAGAGAAATTGAAAAGCTATG
>JARLJJ010000258.1 GCA_031291275.1 Formivibrio sp. | reverse complement strand
GTAAAGACAACTTTGTCCCGGCCGAGGAAATGCTCTGCGACTGGCTAGGCAGCTACGACGGATTAACTCCGGCAGGCGTGGCGCGCGTGCGGGCTCAGCTCAGGGAACAGAAGCGCCGCTTTGCACAAGACAGGATGGCCGAGATAATGGCAGGCTTGTCAGAGTTCCACGCTGAACCGTGGCCTGCTTGATACTTCATTCCGGTTTCAGGATCGGTTGATCATGGCTGTGTGCAATTCACTGCACTCACGGCCCTTTCTGATATGTACCGACCAACTGCCCTTCCTCAATAATATGCCCATGCATGGCTTGTTCCAGTGTCTGCTTGGTTGGTTTCTTCAGGTCAGGAAGTACAACATCAAGTGCATAAATCTTGTGGAAATAGCGGTGCCGGCCAATAGGCGGGCAGGGGCCGCCATAACCGGTTCGAGCCCAGTCATTGATCCCTTCCAAGGTTCCATCGGGTAGCGATTTCGTTGCCTCTGTTAACCCTGTGCTGCTGGTTGGCAGGTTATAAAGTAGCCAATGTACCCAAGTCATTTTCGGCGCAGCTGGATCGGGTGCATCCGGATCGTCCACGATCAGCACCAGACTTTTGGCTCTTGCCGGGATACCGCCCCAACTCAGTGGCGGGGAAATGTCCTTGCCTTCGCAGGTATACAACTTGGGGATTGCCCCGCTGGGCGCGAATGCACTAGAAGTAATGGTCAGCATGATGTTCCCTTCCGCCAGAATGGTTGCCGCCGATAGACCAAATACCAACATGCCTATCCAATGGCATGTTGACCAGTTGATTCTGGACGTTATCCGGGACATCGATGAGGTTCCTTTTCGAGAAAATGATGGGCGGTTTTGTTGTCCTGCATCTTGGTTTTGGACTGAGTTCAGGTGGCGGTCTGGTAAGTGCCCTGTGAGTTGTCTTAAACCATCTTTTCTAAACTTCCATTCTATTCAAATCGGTTGATTGCAGTTACTCCTGGCCTAGTGATAGACCTTGGAAGATTGGGTCAATTGGTGCGCATATGTTGATAGATTAATCTGATCGATATTCCTGTTTACATGCCTGGTATACAAGTATAGCATCACGTCTATCGCATTAATTGTCTGACAATCATTTCTTAATAAGCAGACAATACTGTTGCTAATATTCATCCTGCTGATAGGTTGCGTTGAGGTTATTTTATGAAAATCGTTGAAGCAAAAGTAATTGTCTGTTGTCCTGGCCGCAACTTTGTGACCTTGAAGATCACCACGGATGACGGGGTGACAGGTCTGGGCGATGCCACGTTGAATGGCCGCGAACTGTCGGTGGCTTCCTACCTGCAAGATCACCTGTGCCCACTGCTGATCGGGCGTGATCCGCAAAAGATCGAAGATATCTGGCAATACTTCTACAAGGGCGCTTACTGGCGTCGTGGTCCGGTCACCATGTCGGCCATTGCTGCGGTCGATATGGCGTTGTGGGATATCAAGGGCAAGCTGGCCAATATGCCGGTCTACCAGTTGCTGGGCGGTGCCTCGCGCGAACACGTGATGGTCTACAGCCATGCCACCGGGCGCGACATTCCGGAAACGCTCGATGCGTTTGCCAAGTACCAGGAGAAAGGCTTCAAGGCCATCCGCGCCCAGTGCGGCGTACCCGGCATGAAATCGGTGTATGGCGTTTCCAAGGGCGGAGCCTATGAGCCTGCCACCAAGGGCTGGCCGGAAGAGCAATCCTGGTCGACCGAGAAATACCTCGATTTCGTCCCGA
This sequence comes from Formivibrio sp., assembly GCA_031291275.1. Lineage (GTDB taxonomy): Bacteria > Pseudomonadota > Gammaproteobacteria > Burkholderiales > Chitinibacteraceae > Formivibrio. The sequence continues at coordinate 179 of JARLJJ010000258.1, read as the reverse complement.
AACTGTTTGAAGCGATTCGCGAGAAGTTCGGCTTCGATACCCACCTGCTGCACGATGCCCATCACCGCCTGACACCGATTGAAGCGGCACGCCTGGGCAAGTCGATTGAAGACTATCGCCTGTTCTGGCTGGAAGATCCGACCCCGGCCGAAAACCAGGAAGCGTTCCGCCTGATTCGC
>JARLJJ010000257.1 GCA_031291275.1 Formivibrio sp. | reverse complement strand
TTTGCGGGTTATGCCTCTTTGAGGCTAACCCGCACTACATTTATGCCAGATGTTCCAAGCGCAGCTTCACCACCTTGCCATTGATCGCATCGAGCGCTTCGATCTTGGCCAGTGCACCGTTCACATTCTTTTCAATTGCCATATGCGTCAGGATGATGATGTCGGCGCGGGCTTCCGGGGCTGGTTTTTGCAGCATCGAATCGATCGAGATGCTGGCATCGGCAAAGATGCGGGTGATGTCGGCCAATACGCCCGGCTTGTCCTGTGCGTTGATGCGCAGGTAGTAGCAAGTTTCCACTTCGTCGATCGAAAGGATCGGCAGATTGGCTATCTTGCTCGGCTGGAACGCCAGATGCGGTACGCGGTTTTCCGGGTCGGCGGTGGCCAGACGGGTGACATCGACCAGATCGGCGATCACGGCGGAGGCGGTCGGTTCTGCTCCGGCACCAGCGCCGTAGTACATCGTGGCGCCGACTGCGTCGCCTTTGACCAGCACTGCGTTCATCACGCCGTCCACATTGGCGATCAGGCGCTTGGCCGGGATCAATGTCGGATGTACACGCAGCTCGATGCCGTTCGGTTTGCGGCGGGTAATGCCGAGCAGTTTGATGCGGTAGCCCAGTTCCTGCGCGTAGCGGATATCTTGGGCGTCGAGCTTGGAGATGCCTTCGAGATAGGCTTTTTCGAACTGTACCGGGATGCCGAAGGCGATGGCGCTCATGATGGTGAGCTTGTGCGCGGCGTCGTGCCCTTCGATGTCGAAGGTCGGGTCGGCTTCGGCGTAGCCCAGCGCCTGCGCTTCTTTCAGCACATCGGCAAAGGCGGCGCCTTTGTCGCGCATTTCGGTCAGGATGAAGTTGCTGGTGCCGTTGATAATGCCGGCCACCCATTCGATCTTGTTGGCAGTCAGGCCTTCGCGCAGTGCCTTGATGATCGGAATGCCGCCGGCGACTGCCGCTTCAAAGGCGACCATCACGCCTTTTCCCTGCGCTTTGGCAAAGATTTCGTTGCCGTATTCGGCCAGCAATTTCTTGTTGGCGGTGACGACGTGCTTGCCGTTTTCAATGGCCTTGAGCACGATTTCCTTGGCGATGGTGGTGCCGCCGATCAATTCGACCACGATGTCGATATCAGGATTGTTGACCACGTCGAATGCGTTGTCGGTAATGGTCACGCCGGGGCCGCACAGCTCGCGGGCGCGATCGGGTTCGCGGCTGGCTGCCATGGTAATGACAATCGGGCGACCGGCGCGGCGGGCGATTTCTTCCGCGTTGCGTTTCAAGACGACGGCAGTGCCGCCGCCAACTACTCCTGTGCCACACAGACCCACATTGATCGGTTTCATCATTTCAAATTTCCTGGTTCTGGTTACGCAATTGCGTAACGTTTTCGATAGTGCTCAAGGAAGCGGCCAATCCGGCCCATCACATCGGTCAGGTCGTCCGAGTTGGGCAGGAAAACGACGCGGACGTGATCCGGCGTAGCCCAGTTGAAGCCGGTGCCTTGCACCAGCAATACTTTCTCGGCTTCCAGGATTTCCAGCACGAACTGCTGGTCGTCACGGATTGGATACATTTTCGGGTCAAAGCGCGGGAACATATACAACGCGCCTTTGGGCTTCACGCAAGTGACGCCCGGCATACTGATCAGCGCTTCATAGGCGATATCGCGCTGGCGTGCGAGTCGTCCGCCCGGCTTGACCAAGTCGTTGATCGATTGATAGCCGCCTAGCGCAGTCTGGATGCCGTATTGCGCCGGCACATTGGCGCACAGGCGCATGGTGGACAGGATGTTCAGGCCTTCGATGTAATCCTGCGCAATGCGCTTGTCGCCGGAGATAACCATCCAGCCTGCACGATAACCGCAGGCGCGGTAGTTCTTTGATAGACCGTTGAAGGTAACAAACAGGATGTCGTCGGCGAGCGAGGCCATCGAAGTATGCGTGGCACCGTCGTACAATACCTTGTCGTAGATTTCATCCGAATAGACGATCAGGTGGTGCTGGCGGGCGATCTCGATGATTTCCAGCAGCACATCGTCCGGGTAGAGCGCACCGGTCGGGTTGTTCGGGTTGATCACCACGATGGCTTTGGTTTTTTCATTGATCTTGGCGCGGATATCGTCAAGCGCTGGCAGCCAGCCATTGGCCTCGTCGCACAGATAATGCTGTGCTTTGCCGCCGGACAGATTCACGGCAGCGGTCCACAGCGGATAATCCGGTGCGGGAACCAGCACTTCGTCGCCGTTATTCAGCAGCGCCTGCATGGCCATCACGATCAGTTCGGATGCGCCATTGCCAATGTAAACGTCATCGACGGTTACATCGGCAATATTCTTTTCTTGCGTGTAATGCATGATGGCTTTACGCGCAGGAAAAATGCCTTTGGAGTCCACATATGCCGCGGCATTGGCCATGTTGCGGATCATGTCCTGGGTGATTTCTTCCGGCACATCAAAGCCAAAAACCGCCGGGTTGCCGGTGTTCAGTTTGACAATGCGATGGCCTTCTTCTTCCATCTGCCGCGCGCGTTCGAGTACCGGGCCGCGAATCTCGTAGCAGACGTTGTGCAGTTTGTGCGACTTGTGGATCATGTGCTCCATGATACGCCCTGCGCCTTTAGCGCATTTTTGTTAGGGGAACCCCGTATTCTAACGAAAGATGGCGATGAGAAAACCACCAATTGGCGTGATTTGGCAAGAATACAGTTGGAATGGGTGCAGTAAAATGCGCCAGATAACCCGAAAGCAGAGGCCGCGATGAAACTTGTTCAGGATAAATACCCCGAGATTAACCAATTCAGTGGATATGGCGAGCAATGGGTCAGTGTGAATGGCATTCGCCAGCAGGGTAGCCTGCTGGTTTCTGCAACAGCGCTTAAACCGTGGCGGCCTGCTGGCTTTGACGATCTGCAGCGTGAAGATTTTACCGTGGTGTTAAGCGAACAGCCGGAGCTGGTGCTGCTGGGAACGGGCAGCCGCATCCGTTTTCCCCATCCGTCACTGAGCCGCGATCTGATTGAAGCGGGCGTGGGCATGGAGATCATGGATGTCGGTGCGCTCTGCCGCACTTTCAATGCGCTGGTAGGCGAAGGACGCAAGGCCGTGGGATTGGTGCTCTTCGATTGAATCAGCGCTTGCCTACCAGATCCAGAACAGCAGCGACCATCCCAGGTCGACGGCGCCGCAGGCAAGGATAAGCGCCGTATTTGAGAGAAGGCGATTGTGCATCTGGGTTGCATACTGGCGCGCGATGCGCTCGCCCAGCCAGAGCGACCAGAGTGAGGCGAGAACGAGCAGGCTTATTCGCAGTGGAGAAACCCAGTCCAGGTCAACACCATCGGCCCTGAGCAAGGTAATGGTCTGCGCCGAGAGTCCCAGGAAGACGCCGCAACCGGCCAGCGGGATTAACGCCTGCGAGAGATGATAGAACGTCTGGCGCGTGCGTTCGGTTCGCAGCGACCACGCTGCGCCGTAGAGCAGCAATGCGATTCCACCGCCCAGCACGATGGCCGTCGCAAAGATATAGGCCAGCAGCAGGCTGCCATCCAGCCACGAAAATACATCGTTGTTCTCGGCATAGTGAGTGAACATCCACCAGGGGGCATTGGTCTGCAGCGGCCAGAGGATGTCGTGGTTGATCAACCATTCCGCTGCCCATTGCTTGGCGGCGATGAACCAGGGGCTGGCACTCCAGTGAAACGCGCCCATTGCCAGGCCGATCATGCCTCCAAGCAATAACAAGGTTTGCCAGCCGGTGGCCGAGCTTTTGCCCAGAACGACAATCTCGTGGCCGGACTCACGGCTGGCCAACTGGATTGCGCCACGGTAATCCGCGCAGCGCCCGCAGTTGTGGCAGCTACTGCTGCTTTCCAGTTTGCTCAATGGCAACAGGGGCGCGCAGACCACGGGCGCACCACGTGGTTCCGTGGCAGCAGCTTTCCATGCCGCTTCATCAGTACGGAAATGGATCGGTGACAGTTTCGCCAGCAGTCCAAAAACGCCAGTGACCGGGCACAGGTAACGGCACCAAACGCGCCGGTTCTGGGCGAAAACCAGGCCGATAGCAATCGCAGCAACCGTCGAGCCACCGAGAATCAGCAAGGCCGCTTGCGGATATTGATAGACGCTGATCATCTGGCCGTAGACCGTGGTCCCGACAAATCCCACCACGGGCCAACCGCTCCAGCGCATCCAGCGCGGAATGGGCAGGTTCAGCGAATAGCGGCTGGCCAGTTCGCTCAAGGCGCCTTCCGGGCACATGACTCCGCACCATACCCGGCCCATCAATACCATGCTGACCAGCACAAATGGCCACCAGATGCCCCAGAAGGCAAACTGTGCGACCACGGTCAGGTTGTTCCAAAGATGCGCGGTTTCATCGGGCAGCGGCAGGTAAACCGGCACGATCAGCAGGAAAGCGTAAACCCCGACGATGATCCATTGCACTGCCTGGATGACGAAACGGTGGTCGCGCATCCAGATGCCCAGTCTGGCGAGGAAATGATCGCGCCGGGTGGCGAACGGGCTCTGTGCCATGGGCGCAGCAGTGGCGGATTCCTGGGTAATCTTGATGATGGGTATCGTGGTCATTTTCCCGTGTTCCTGACATTTTTTACCGGGTACGAAGGTGCTGCGACCTTTTTTAGTTTCCAGGTGATGGCCACCCAGTAAAGCGCGAAGGCCAATACCATGGTCAGCGCCGGATGGGCCCGGTAGCCGGTGAGGGCGGCAATCAAATTGCCCAGGGTGCTGTTGTCATCGAGCAGAGCGGAGCTGTTCCATACCGGGTCGAGCAATGCGGGGAGCCAGCCCAGACCGATCATTTTTTCCACGGCGGAAACCAGCATGGCACCAGCCAGCAGCAACAGCAGGATTTCCGTGAAGCGGAAAAAGGCGCGCCAGGAAAAAATACGGCTGCCCACCTGAAGCAGCAGGAATGTGGCGAAGGCCAGCGCAAAGCCAAGTGCGGCCGACGAGATGAAGGAAAAGAGGTGCTCACCTTGCTGCGAAAGACCGAGTCCATAGAGAAATACCACGGTTTCACTGCCTTCGCGTGCAATTGCCACGGCGACCAACATCCCCATTCCCCACCAATTGGCCTTGGCGGCATGTTGCGCTAGCCCGCTTTCCATATCGCGTTTCAGGGTCCGTCCGTGTTTGCGCATCCAGAACACCATTTGCACAATCAGGGCGGCCGCCAGAGTGACCATGGCCAACTGGAAGTATTCCTGCTGGTCCCCTTCAAAATACTGGGAGAGCCCAAGAATGGCTGCGCCCAGCCCAAAGGCTGTCAACAGGCCCATGGCTATGCCGCCCCAGAGGAATTTCCGTCCGGTTATCGCTTCCGGGTGTGTGCGCAGCCAGGCCGCGATGATGCCGACCACCAGCAAAGCTTCGACGCTTTCGCGCCACACAATAAACAGCACCTGTCCTTGCATCTGTTTCTCCCTGTTCAAACCGATTTGTCATGCAGCCGCACCAGCATTGCCAACCGAACAATCACTGGCTGGGCCGGGCTCACTGCACGACCAGTGCGCCTTGCCCGGTTACCGGATGAAAATCATCAAAGAATTTGTAACGCCCTGCCTGTTGGGGAAAGATGACGACCACGGATTTCGATCCGGGGGCCAGCACTTTCTCTTTACGCAATTCCGTGCTTTCGAATTCGACTGGATCTTTGCCATCGTTGCGAATCTCGATGCGAATCTTGCGTCCCGGCGGAACGGTGAGTTCAGACGGAAAGAACCGCCCGTCACGAGCGACCAGTTGTACGGTGACTTCGTCGCTCGCATGGGCCGGTAGAGTCAGGCACGCGGCCAGCGTCAGTGCCGAGAATTCAAAGATTCGCATCGTTGTTCCTTTGGGGAATGTCAGGGATTCGGCTTAGTAACCGCCTTTTTTGCCCGTGCCGGCATAGGCGAATTCATAGTTCAGATCGAACGGTTTGAACCATGGGCCGACACCGGTTTCTTTGTCGGTGTGCCGGCCAAACATGGCGCCTTTGTTGAACGATTGCGGGAAGACGGAGAGCTTGAGTTTGTATTTTCCCGGGCCGGCGAGTTTGACGTTGTCGCCATAGTGCGGACCGTCACTGGCAACCATCGGCATCATGTCGCCGGATATTTTCGGACCGCCGACTTTTTCCAGTTCGTATTTCACGATCAGGTCAGGCACCCAGTCGCCTTCGGCAAAACCGTTTTTGTTGCCCTTGGTGGCGTGAATGTCTGCTTCCAGGTGGATGTCGGATTTCGTGGTGTCACGCATCATGCCGGCGGGCTCCATCTTGATCGGCTGCAGGTAGACCGCACCAATTTCCATTTCGCTGACCAGTTGATGTTTACCGATCGGCATTTCGGCAGCCTGGGTCAGTGATGCGGTGGCGAACAGGGTGGCAGCGAGGAGCGTAGTGCGGATAAGCATATTTTCAATTCCTAAAAGAGTGATTTTGAGGGCGACTTCAACGCAATCTGTGTCTTTTTGTTAATGAGAAGCATTATCATTTAATAAGGGTGAGAGTGGCAAGCGGAAAATGGGTTGGGTGCCATTTGTGGTGTTATTGCCGCAATCGGACCCGATGGCTGTGTGTGCGTTTCAGGCGGGTTGTACGCGCTGGCTCATGGCGGGATGACCAGAGCGAAGTACCTTGGGGGTACTTCGCTCTGCATATCACCGGATCCCGGTTTGAGCGGGAAAGGAAGCGTTATTTAACCGGATGAATCGCGGTAATCGAAATTTGATGATTGCTGTCCATTTCCACATCGAATTTCACTTTCTGCCCGACGGCCAACCCTTTTGCCAGTGCAGGTTTTGCCAGGTTGAACGGCATGGTCATGCCTGGCCAGTTCAGCGCCGGAATGGCTTCGTGCTGAAGGGTGACAGTGGTGGCTTGGGCATCGATGGCCTTGATGGCCCCGATGCCTTGCGCGGCCTGCATCGGGGCTGCTGCGACATAGGCCGAGGCGAACAGGGCGGTGGAGAGAAGACTTGCTCGTAACCAGGTTTTCATTGTTGAAGCTCCTTTGGAAAAAGCGGAATGTTTCCGCAAAAAAATCAGTCTTTGAGTTTTCTGCCCTTGGTCCAGGCATAGATTGCCGGGATAACCAAGAGCGTCAGAATGGTTGAAGAAATCATGCCGCCGACCATCGGCGCAGCGATGCGGCGCATCACTTCCGAGCCGGTGCCCGTGCTCCACATGATGGGCAGCAGGCCCGCCATGATCGCCACCACAGTCATCATCTTCGGGCGCACACGTTCTACGGCGCCTTCGACAATTGCGCTGTATAGATCGCGGGCAGTGACCGGGGCGTTGTCCATTTCCCGTTGTTCCTTGATTTCTTCCCAGGCATGATCGAGATAGATCAGCATCACCACGCCGGTTTCCGCGGCGACGCCGGCCAGGGCGATAAAGCCCACGCCGACCGCGACCGACAGGTTGTAGCCCAGCAGCCAGAGCAACCAGACTCCGCCGACCAGGGCAAACGGTACCGACAGCATCACGATCAACGTTTCGGTAATCCGGCGGAAGTTCAGGAACAGCAGCAGGAAAATAATCGCCAGCGTGGCAGGTACCACGAACTTCAGTTTGGCCTTGGCCCGCTCCATGTATTCGAACTGGCCGCTCCATACGGCGTAATAGCCCGGGGTGAATTTCACCTGGTCGGCGACAGCCTGGCGTGCTTCGTTCACATAGCTGCCGATATCGCGGTCGCGAATATCCACATAGATGTAGGCGGAAAGCAGGCCGTTTTCGGTACGGATGCCGGGCGCACCTTTCTCGATGCGGATATCGGCCAGTTGGCCGAGCGGGATCATGGCGCCGCCCATGGCCGGTACCAGCACCTCGCGTGCGATGCTTTCCGGGTCGGCGCGCAGTTCGCGCGGATACCGAACCGATACGCCAAAGCGTTCACGCCCCTCTACCGTGGTCGTGACCATCTCCCCGCCCAGTGCCGTGGTAATCACATCCTGCACGTCGGTAATCTGCAAACCGTAACGCGCGAGCTTGGCGAGGTCGGGCTAGATGGTCAGATAGAAGCCGCCGGTGAGGCGTTCGGCAAAGGCGCTGGTGGTGCCGGGGATTTTCCGGACCACGGTTTCGATCTCGCGGGCGGTGCGCTCGATTTCTCCCAGATCGCGACCGAAGACCTTGATGCCGATCGGCGTACGAATGCCGGTCGAGAGCATGTCGAGCCGCGCCTTGATCGGCATGGTCCAGGCATTGGAGACACCGGGAATCTGTACCGCCTTGTCGAGCTCGGCGATCAGCTTGTCCGTGGTCATGCCCAGCCGCCAGTCTTTTTCCGGTTTGAGGTTGATCACCGTTTCGAACATTTCCATCGGTGCCGGATCGGTGGCCGAATTGGCACGACCGGCCTTGCCGAACACGGAAGCGACTTCCGGGAAGCTCTTGATGATCTTGTTCTGCGTCTGCATCACCTCGGCCGCCTTGGTCACCGACATGCCCGGCAGCGAGGCCGGCATGTAGAGCAGCGAGCCTTCGTTCAGTACCGGCATGAATTCGCTGCCGAGCTTCGAGAACGGCCACCAGCTAACGACCAGGGCCAGAAGGGCCAGGGCGATGGTGGTTTTTTTCCATTGCAGCACGGTGTTGATCACCGGACGGTACATCCAGATCAGGAAGCGGTTCACCGGATTTTTGCGTTCCGGCAGGATCTTGCCGCGCACGAAGATCAGCATCAGCACCGGCACCAGCGTGACCGACAGGATCGCTGCGCCTGCCATCGAGAAGGTCTTGGTGAAGGCCAGCGGCTGGAACATGCGGCCTTCCTGCGATTCCAGCGTGAAGACCGGCAGGAAAGACACCGTGATGATCAGAAGCGAGAAAAACAGCGCCGGACCGACTTCACGACACGCATTGAACATGATCCTGACCCGGTCGGCACCGGGCGGGGCACGCTCGATGTGCTTGTGCGCGTTTTCGATCATCACGATCGCCGCATCGACCATGGCACCGACCGCAATGGCGACACCGCCCAGGCTCATGATGTTGGCGCTGACATTCAGCAGACGCATGCAGATGAAGGCAAACATTACCCCCAGCGGCAGCGTCAGGATTGCCACCAGCGCACTGCGCGCATGCAGCAGGAAGATGCCGCAGACCAGTGCCACGATCAGGCTTTCTTCCAGCAACGTTCCCTTGAGGTTTTCGATCGCGCGTTTGATCAGTTCGGAGCGGTCATACACCGGCACGATCGACAGCTCGTCGGGCAAGGCTGCCTTGAGTTCGGTCAGCTTTTCTTTGACGTGATCGATCACGTCGAGGGCGTTTTCACCGACGCGCGCCATGACAATGCCGCCGACCGCTTCGCCTTCGCCGTTGAGTTCGGCTATGCCGCGCCGCTCGTCCGGGCCGATTTCGATGCGGGCCACGTCCTGCAGCAAGACCGACGTGCCGTCCTTCGCTTTCAGTACAATCTGGCGCAGGTCGTCCGTGCCGCGCAGATAGCCCTTGCCGCGTACCATGTACTCGGTTTCGGCCATCTCGATGACCCGTCCGCCCACGTCCTGGTTGCTGCGGCGAATCGCCTCGCTGACCTGCATCAGCGGGATGCCGTACGCGCGCAGTTTTACCGGATCGACGGTAACCTGATATTGCTTCACAAAACCGCCGATGCTGGCCACTTCAGCCACGCCCTGCGCCTTGATCAGCTGGTAGCGCAAAAACCAGTCCTGCACCGTGCGTTGTTCGGCCAGATCCTGTTTTTTCGACATCAAGGCGTACTGGTAAACCCAGCCCACCCCGGTGGCATCCGGCCCCAGGCTGGGCGCCACGCCCTTGGGCAGCTTGCCGGCAGCGGTGTTCAGGTATTCCAATACGCGCGAACGCGCCCAGTAAAGGTCGACGCCATCTTCGAAGATGATGTAGACAAACGAGGCGCCGAAGAACGAAAAGCCTCGCACTACCTTGGCTTTCGGCACCGAGAGCATGGCCGTGACCAGCGGGTAGGTCACTTGGTCCTCGACCACTTGCGGTCCTTGCCCGTTGTATTCGCTGTAGACGATGACTTGCGTATCGGAGAGATCGGGCAGGGCATCGAGCGGGGTCTTGTGGAGGGCGTAAGCGCCGGCCAGTACCAGCGCGGCCGTCAGCAACAGCACCAGGAAACGGTTCTTGAGTGACCAGCCAATGATTTTTTCCAGCATGGCGCTTACCCCCCGTGCCCGGTGGATTCATGGGCGGCGGAGGCAGTCGGCGCCGGCTTGTCGGCTGCGCTGCTCATGCCGGAAATGGCGGCTTTGAGGTTGCTCTCGGCATCGATCAGGAAGTTGGCCGAAACCACGACTTGCTCGCCCTCGCCCAGTCCGGATTGCACGGCGACGAAACCCTTGTCACGCAGGCCGAGCTTGACTTCGCGCGTTTCAAAACGGCCTTCGCCCAGTGCAATCAGCACAATCTGGCGCTTGCCGGAATCGATGATGGCGGAGTCTGGAACCGTCAGCACTTTGCCCGTACTCTGGCCGGACAGTTCTGCTTGCGCATACAGCCCCGGCTTCAAACGGTTGCCGGGATTGGCAAGTGCCACGCGCACCTTGGCCGTGCGCGTTTCAGTGTTCAATGTCGGGTAGACAAAATCCACTTTGCCGCTGAACGTTTCACCAGGGTAGGCGTCCAGTGTCACCTTGACGGCATTGCCCTCTTTGGCGTTGGCCAGATCCTGCTCGGCCACGTCGAGCTGCAACCAGACACGGGAAAGATCGGCAATCTTGAACAAGGCTTCGCCGGGCATGAAACGTGAGCCCTGAACGGCCATTTTTTCCAGCACGATGCCGGAAGTCGGCGCGCGGTAAGTGACAGTGCGCCGGGGTTCGCCGCCTTTTTGCAGGCGGGCGATTTCGTCGGCCGGGACTTCCCACTGCTTCAGGCGTAACAAACTGCTTTCGGTCAGGCGCGAAACGCCCTGACGCGCATCGCTGCTGGCGCTGGCCAAGGTGGCGGCACCCTGGACAGCCAGTTGGTATTCCTGCTGCGCGGCGTAAATGTCCGGACTATAGGCTTCGAACAGTACCTGGCCGCGGCCGACACGGTCGCCGACGGCACTGACCGGCAATTTTTCGATCCATCCTTCAAACCGTGGCGAAACCGTGACGATGGCGCGTTCGTCCACTTCCAGCTTGCCCACGGCGCGCACGCTGCGGCTGAGTTCCTGCCGGCTTGCTGCAGTGGTTTTTACACCGAGGCGCTGGATTTTTTCCGGGCTAATGCGCACAAAGTTCGGGCCGGAAACTTCGCTTTCATGCACGGCAATGTAATCCATGCCCATGGCGTCTTTCTTGGGAACGGGCGAGGTGTCGGGCAAGCCCATCGGGTTGCGATAGAACACGATCCTGCCTTTGTCGTCACCGGCAACGGAACCGTTGTCTTCGCCCGCGAAGACCGGGACGTAATCCATGCCCATGGCATCTTTCTTGGGCGATGGCGAGGTATCGGGCAACCCCATCGGGTTGCGGTAATAGAGAATCTTCTTCTGGGCGGTGGGTGCGTTGGCCGCCGGAGGTTGCGCAATGGCTTGTTTTTGTCCCAGCCAAAACCCGCCACCCGCCAACAAAGTGGCTGCCACGGCGGCAGCGGTGATCTGTATCGATTTATTCATGTTATTGGTCACCCATCATTTTTTGAAGGCCACTGCTGGCTTGGAATGCATCGAATTCCGCGTTCAAGCGCATCAGGCGCATGCGGCGTATCTGTTGCTGGGCTTCCAGCAAGGCGGCAAATTCACCGCGCCCGGCGGTGTAGCCCGCCAGCGCTGATTGCAGGGTGAGTTCGGCTTGCGGCAGCAATGTCTTGTCGAGCAGGGCAACTTGGCGTTGGGAGGTTGTGGCCAGCGCGTCCATCTGGTTGACTTCGCGTTCGACCTGGCGTGAACGGGCTTCTTCATCGGCCTGTGCTTTGAGCAACATGGCCGTGGCCTCGTTCTGTTCGGCGGATTTGGCACCTTGTTGCAGTGGAATCTGAAACTCCAGCATCACGCCGTAGCTCTTCAATTTATTGCCCATCTGCTTGGCCGACAGGCCGATATTCAGTCCGGGCAGGCTGTTGCGTCGTGCCAGTTCCAGTCTTGCCTGGGCTGCTTCTGCCGATTTATGTGCGGCAGCAAGGTCTGGATTGTGTGCGCGAGCGTCATCGAGCCAATGTGTGGTGCCATTCCTGGTGCCGATATCGGGCAGCTTTTGCGGCTGGCCCGTGATCTCTTGCGATGGCACGTTAAGCCAGGCGGCGAGCGCAGCGCGGGATTGCTCTACGGTGTTTTGCAGCGCAAGTGCCTCGTTGCTCAACAGGGATATTTCCATCTGCAGGCGCAATGCTTCCGATTGCGGCGCCTTGCCCACCGCATAGCGCTGGCTGGCTGAATTTTCCATTTGGCGCAGCAGGGCGACCTGTTCCTCGTTGATGCGCAGGCTTGCCAGTGCCCGGTACCACTGGGCGTAGGCTTGGCGAATTTCGTCGCGCAACTGGGCGCGGGTACTGACCACGGCCTTGCCCGCTGCATCGGCGCTGGCTTGTGCAGCTTGCGCTTTCAAATCGCGCTTGCCCCATAGCGGCAACGCTTGCGACAGGGTGTACTGCATGCCGCCGACTTCATTCGGTGAGAGGGTAGGCTTGTTCTTGTCGATATCCATCCACTCCGCTTTGAACATCGGATCGTCCAATGCGCCGGCACTGGTTATTTGCTGGCTGCGTGCTTCTGCATCGAAACGCATGGCATTGACCATCGGACTGTGCGTTTCCGACCAGTCCAGCAATTCCGGCAGGTTATTGCCAAAGCGAGGCGGTGGCGTGTCGGCCGCCTGTACGAATCCGGTTGCGGACAGCAGCGTCACGCAGGCCAGTATTTTTCTGGTGTGTTTCATGATGACCTCTGGTAGATGTGTGGCGCTTACTCGACCGAAAACAGGCGCGGTTCGCCGACTTGATCCCGGGCGAGCTGGTAAATCTTGAGCGAGCCCTTGATCTGCGGACCCATTCCCGGAGCATGGGCATCCATGCCGGGCAGGCTGATGCCGGTGATCCTGGGTTTGGTTTTGAGCAGTTTCTGGATGGCCGCGGCCGGGACATGACCTTCCACGCTGTAGCCACCGATGATCATGGTGTGGCAACTGGGCAGCTTGTCCGAACCGAAGCTCTTCTTGATGCCGTCCATGTTCTGGACATCGGCGGCATGGACCTGGAAGCCCTGGGTATTCAGGTAGGCGATATATTGTTCGCAGCAACCGCATTGCGGGCTTTTGTAGAGCGTGACCGGAATGGCGGCAAAGCTGGCACTGCTGGCCAGCAGCAAACCTGCTGCCACGACTTGGGGGAATTTACGCATGGTGGAATCCTCAATTCGTTGACACGGCCGACAGCGACACCCGCACCTTGCAATGCGGCTGCCCTGTCGGTGACGATCTGGCTGGTTTTAGAGCGACATGCCCGGCATGCCATATGCCGGAGGTGTTGCGCTGCCGTGGTTCAGTTCGTGCGTGGCGTGAGGAGGTTGTTCAGCTTGCTGGCGATGCATGCGGTACATGTCGTTGAAATCGCACGATTCATCGATTGCATGGAGTTGCGAGGCGTCGGCGCTATCGGGCCGAACGGTTTCGCGCGTGGAGTGGGCCAAAGAAAGTGAGGAGGCGGCTGCGCCAATCAAGGCGATAGCCAGCAGGGTGATGATCTTTTTCATGATGATTCCTTCAAATGCATTGATTCGGAAACCGGGCCGACAGGCATTCGAGGAATACGATTCCGGAATGCAAAGCACGGCCAAGCGCTGGCTGGGGAGCCAGTCGTTGAACTCAGCGAATCAAAGCAGTGAAGGGGGGCGTGACGGAGGTTCCAGCGTAATGCTGGAGAGAGCAACAATAAATGGCGTTGGATGGGCGAGGCCAATCAAGGCTGGCGTGATTGGGGTGGCACTGATGACTGAAACAACACAATGGGACGCGCATATCCCGGCATCGCACTGACTGCCGGCATGCAATGAATGATCACCAGACTGGTTGGTCGTGCAGCAGTCCTGAGCGCTCTGGGCGATAGTTGCCTGTGTCATCTGCATGGTGCCGCGCACCGATGACGGATGATGAACAGCCGCACCCGCCAGCACTGGATAGAGCGGGATCAGCCACATCAGCAACAGAATGAGAAATCGCTTGGCGTTCATGGCGAGGATCATAGCATTGGTAAGCGGGATTGCGTCAATGTAGGCAAATGTTAATTATTGGATGTTTCTTGCGGCGTCCAGTTTTCCTTTTTCATGTGTTCAGTGTGTTCGCCTTGATTGTTTGCGGTATGGGATTTGTGCATGAACAGATGCATCAGCGGGCAGGCCAGCAACAAGAGATAAGGCGAGAATCCTGCCAATGAATCCCACTTCAGGTAAACCACCACACCACCCAGCGCGATCAAGGCAACCCAGAATAGCGACATGCCGGATCGGGATTTATGGTGGCCTTCGCCGTGACCATGATTGGAACAGCAGCTCATAATTAAGACTCCTTTATTGGAAAGTGTCAGGGGCGGGCAGAAGGTTCCGACCACTTTTCAAATACCCTGCATGGGTATAATATACCTACCTAGGGTATAAAAACAAGGAAGGTCATCATGTCTGCGATTGCTGAACTCAAACTGCCTATCGGTGGCATGACGTGTGCTGCTTGTGCCAGCCGGATTGAAAAGCAGCTGAACAAGTTGCCAGGCGTGCAAGCTGCGGTGAATCTGGCGACGGAATCGGCACAAATCCAGCTTGATTCTGCGCAAACCGCATTGCCTGCGTTAATCGAAACCATCGAGAAGACCGGCTTTACCGTGCCGGAGAGTACGATCCGGCTCGGCTTGGGCGGCATGACTTGCGCCGCCTGCGCGGCCCGGATCGAGAAAGTTCTGAACAAGCAGTCCGGCGTTTCTGCTGGGGTGAATTTTGCCACCGAGACGGCGGAGGTGCACTTTCCGGCAGGGTTATGGAGCGCCGAGGATTTGATCGCCGTGGTGGAGAAGGCAGGCTATTCCGCGCAGCTGGAAATGGATGCCAATGACCATGCCGCCGAAAAAGCCGCGCAAATGCAGCACGAACGGAACCACTTCCTGCTGGCAGCCGTACTGACGCTGCCGTTGCTGGCCGGCATGTTCAGCATGGGCGGGCACGGCGAGTTGTTGCCGCGTTGGTTGCAATGGCTGTTGGCGACCCCGGTGCAGTTCTGGTTTGGCGCACGTTTCTACCGTGGGGCGTACAAAAGCTTGCGCGGCGGTTCGGCCAATATGGATGTTCTGGTCGCGCTGGGCACCACGATGGCGTACGGCATGAGCGCGGTGGTGACCTGGGCGGGCTGGCACGATCAACATGTGTATTTTGAAGCTGGCGCCGCAGTGATTACGCTGGTGATTCTCGGCAAATGGCTGGAATCGCGCGCCAAGGGAAAAACGTCCAGTGCGATTGCGGAACTATTGAAGTTGCAGCCGAAAACCGCACGGATTGAAGTCGACGGCGAAATCCGTGAAGTCTCGATTGCCGCCCTCAAGAGCGGCGATAGGGTCATCGTACGCCACGGTGAAATCATCCCGGTCGATGGCGAAGTGGTCGAAGGCCAGGCGGCTGTCGATGAAAGCATGCTGACCGGCGAAAGCCTGCCGGTGGAAAAGCATGTCGGCAGTCGGGTCTATGCCGCTACGCGGAATCAGGATGGCATGCTGAAATGCCGCGCCACCAGCGTTGGCGGGCGGACGCAACTGGCAGAAATCGTGCGTCTGGTCGCAGCGGCGCAAGGCTCCAAAGCGCCGATCCAGCGTCTGGCTGACCAGATATCCGGGATTTTTGTGCCGACGGTGGTGGGGATCAGCGTGCTGACTTTTGTGCTGACCTGGTGGTGGAGCGGCAGTATGACGGTCAGCTTGATCCATGCCGTGGCGGTGCTGGTCATTGCCTGTCCTTGTGCGCTTGGGCTGGCGACACCGACAGCGGTCATGGTCGGGATCGGGCGCGGCGCACAGCATGGCGTATTGTTCCGTAACGCGGCGGCACTGGAGCATGCCGAAAAGATCGATGTTCTGGTGGTCGACAAGACCGGTACGCTGACCGAGGGCAAGCCTGCGGTCGTCGATATCATTGCCCTCGGAGACGAGTCGACCGAGCGGATTCTGCAACTGGCGGCCAGTCTTGAACAGGGCTCGGAGCACCCGTTGGCACGCGCCATTCTGACGGCCGCAAACGGGCAAGCGCTGTTGCCGGTGGAACAGTTTGCCGTGACCGCCGGGCAGGGGGTGAGCGGTGTCGTGGAAGCAGGGCAAATTCAGGTCGGCGTGCCGGGCTGGGTTGCGCCACTGTCCGCTGAAACGGAAGCGCAGATTCAGGCGCAGGCGGCGCAAGGCCGCACGCTGGCTGGCGTGGCGCGCAACGGTCAGTTGATCGGATTGATTGCCATTGCCGATGCAATACGTCCAAGCTCTGCCGCAGCGGTAGCGCGCTTGCAAAGTATGGGGGTCGAAGTGGTGATGATGACGGGTGACAACGCTGCAACGGCCGCCACCATTTCCCGTCAGGCCGGCGTGGCGAGATTTCGTGCGCAGGTGTTGCCGCAGGACAAGGCTGCGTTTGTTCAGCAATTGAAGGCCGAAGGAAAATTCGTGGCCATGGCCGGCGATGGTGTGAACGATGCGCCGGCATTGGCGGCCGCGGATGTGAGCTTTGCCATGGGCGCGGGGAGTGATGTAGCGATCGAAGCTGCGGACGTGACCCTGATGCATAGCGATTTGAACGCGCTGGTTGATGCCATCAGTCTGTCGCGCGCGACCTTGGCCAAAATCCGCCAGAACCTCTTTTTCGCCTTTATCTATAACGTGTTGGGCATTCCGTTGGCGGTACTGGGTTTTCTCAATCCGGTGATTGCCGGAGCGGCGATGGCAATGAGCTCGGTATCGGTGGTCAGCAATTCGTTGTTGTTGCGCCGCTGGCGCAGCCGGGGTTGATGAAGCGTATTGAACTGCTTATTTATCAAAAAGGAGAATCACATGGAAACGATCATTCTGAAAATCGACGGTATTTCCTGCATGGGTTGTGTGCGGACCCTGACGGGTGTGCTGGGTGCGTTGCCGGGTGTGGCATCGGTTGAGGTGAGCAAGGAGGCTGGTGCGGCAACCATCAATTTTGATCCGGCCCAGACCGGTGCCGCTGCATTCAAGGCTGCAGTGGAAGGGGCAGGTTATGACCTCGCCTGATTGCTGCGGGCCGGCAGTTGTTGCCGATGCAACGGGCAAGACCGTGGTGCAGCCGGACAAACGCAAGCTGATCGGACGGCTTAATCGTATCGAAGGCCAGGTGGCTGGCGTGACGCGCATGATCGAGTCCGATCGTTACTGCGTGGATGTGCTGACCCAGATCGCCGCGATCAAATCGGCGCTGGATAGTGTGGCAATGCAACTGCTGCATAACCACGCGCACGGTTGCGTGGCGCGGGCCTTGCGGGATGGCGATGGCGATACGGCAATTGATGAGCTGATGATGGTGGTGCAAAAGCTCAGCGGCAAGAGTTTAGGCTGATGGAAACGATCAAGC
>JARLJJ010000256.1 GCA_031291275.1 Formivibrio sp. | reverse complement strand
TGCTCCTAACAAGCCTCATAACATTTGTTGGCTTGTCGCATATCTCATTTAAACGCAGGGTATTAATCGCTTCGGCCAACTCATAACGTGTCCATCACCGTATGGCACTGGACGATTCTCTATACACACGCATACTTTCGCACTGTTTTTGATGTTGAATTAGTTTCGCTTTGGAAATGTTCCATTGGAAGAACTTGTTCGCAACTCGATTTTTAGGCGTAGCGATTAAGCCACACATTTTATTGGGATGGTAGAGGGCAGTTTGAATCTGAAGCTACAAAACCAGCTCAATGATCCATTTTGGTTCCAAGCGCTGTTACCACGTCTTGCATTCACGGGTCCGTTCGGGATTCCACCCACGGCAGCCTCTGGCTGATCCGCTGGTGTGGAGTTATCGCACACGGGCCATGTGATGGATATGCAACTCAACCTTCAAGGAGGCAGTATCGTGAAAATTCTAAAGCACTTAGCTGTGCTCACAATTATGCTGGTTTTCGCCCATACCTTATGGGGGCAAGCGGGAACGACCGGTACGATTCTCGGCACAGTTACTGACACCACTGGTGCCGTGATCTCCGGGGCTCCCGTCGAGATCACCAACACGTCGACAGGCGTGTCCACAAAGGTAACTTCAACTGGTACAGGCGATTACACCGCCACCAACCTGATTCCTGGGCAATACAAAGTCGCCGTGCAAATGGCCGGGTTCTCCAAGACCCAGGTTACAGGCATCATCCTGGTGGTTGCACAGGATCAGCGCGTCAACCTGCAATTGAAGGCTGGCGCAGTCTCTGAAACCATCGAAGTCAGCGCCAGTGCGGTTGCGTTGGATACAGACTCGTCTTCGATTTCACAAATCGTCACCGAACATCAGATGTCCCAACTGCCGATCAACGGTCGCAACTTTACCGCGCTGCTGTTTGTTGGCGCGGGCGCGGTGCAGCAGTCCGGCGAGCAAGGCCAGATGCGGTCTAACGAAGGTAACGCGATCAGCATCAACGGTTCCCGCCCGGAGTCGAACAACTACACACTGGACGGACTGATGAACACCGACACGGCATTGAGCACGCCGGCCGTGATTTTGTCTCAGGATGCCATTCAGGAGTTCAAGGTACAGAGCGCCACCTACGGCGCCGAGTACGGATTTAGCGCCAACCAGGTCAACATCGTCAGCAAGAGCGGTGGAAACCAGTATCACGGTTCCACCTTCGAGTTCCTCCGCAATGACTACATGAACGCCATTCCTCACCAGACAATCAACAACCACAGCACCAAGGCTACCGAATGGCGCGATAACCAGTTTGGCTACGTTCTCAATGGTCCGATCACAATTCCCAAGCTATACAACGGCCATGACAGAACGTTCTTTTTGGCCAATTACGAGGGACGGCGTGCAATTTTGGGTGGCCACACCTCTGGTGCCGCACCGACCGCGGCTGAATTAGGCGGTGATTTTTCCGCGCTGGCCGCCCTGCCAACCTATGACCCCACCATAACGCTAACAACAGACCCACGGTGGGCAACATCGTGTGCCAAAAGGCTGGCAGACAATCTGAACTGCCGTCCCCTCGATCCCGTGACAGGTCTGCCGCTGACCACAATCGCGAGTTCGCGCTTTTCGCGGTTGGCCAAAGTTACAGCGAAGACCATTCCGACCGCAGCTACAGACGACAGCAGCGGCACCGTAAACTGGCAGGCAACAGCGAACTCGACCACGGATACTGATCAGCAGACCTATCGCGTCGATCAGACCTTCCAAAAGTGGGGGCAGATCTTCTTCCGCTATACCAAGGCCGACTACGCTTCTTCGAACTACGCAACCGCCTCGCTGGCAGCCCAGGCGAACGCCGGAAAGAACATCTTCTCGGAAAACTCAAAAAGTTGGACAGGCGCCTACACAGTGGCCCTGCCTCACGGCTTCGTCAACGATTTCCGTTTTGGCAAGCTGGAAGCAAAAGCGCTTCAGAGCGATAGTCCGGCTAGCACGGCGGATATTACGAATCTCGGGCTCACCGGTGTATTTACCAATCTTCCATCTTATGCCGCCGGCTACCCGAACCTCGGTTTCGGTACCGTAAACGCCGTTGGCGCAGGCAGCCCTGGAAATAACCCGACCACCAGCGATATCCCTGTTTGGGAGTTCGCCGACTCGGTCATGAAACAGTGGGGAGCGCACTCGTTCAAGTTCGGCTTCGACTATCGTAGCTGGGTGCAGAAGCGCAACCTCGCCACCAATTTCCTCGGAAATTTTGGCTTCACCAGCAGCCTGATCAAGGGGAACGGAACCGGAGGCGTCAATGGC
>JARLJJ010000255.1 GCA_031291275.1 Formivibrio sp. | reverse complement strand
TACCGGCATCAAGCAGATCCTGTACCCATTTGACACGTTGATGAACATGCATATCCTGATGGCCAACGTGGAGGAATGGGCGCCGCTAAGAATGACGGAAGCACGTGGCATTGGACTGATGGCTGTTCTGCTGTGCTGTTTCCTGCTCGTGATTGTCCGTCGATCCGAGTTGTTCCTGGATGAGTTACTCCTGCTGGGGCTGGGAATCTGGCTGGCTGTCGGCCATCTTCGCATGTTGATCGTGTTTGGCATACTCGCGGCTCCAGTGCTGTCACGTCTGCTTGCAGACTCGTGGGAGAGCTACGATTTCGCAAAAGATCGTATCTTGCCGAATGCAGTCTTTATCGGGCTCGCGGTGGTCGCACTGGTTCTGGCTTTTCCCAGCCGGCAGAATTTAAAGAGCCAGGTCGAAGCCGAGAGCCCGGTGAAAGCTGTCGAATACCTCAAGGCTAATCATTTATCGGGCCCCATGTTGAACAGCTACGGATTTGGCGGCTACCTGATATGGGAGGCACCGGAATACCCGGTAATGATGGACGGTCGAACGGATGTTTACGAGTGGTCAGGATTTCTTGGCGAATATGGAAGATGGGCGACGCTCCAGACCGATCCGAACCTGCTGCTCGACAAGTTCAAAGTTAATTTCTGCCTGCTGAGCGCGGAATCACAGATGATCCACGTCTTGCCGCTGCTGCCCAACTGGAAACTGGTCTACTCCGACAACAACGCCCGAGTTTTTGTGCGAACGACTTCGGCACACCGGGCCGACCCGTAAACCACCCGGCGATCAGGCAATCAGTTTCGTAGATGTTCTAGGTGTGCAGGTTGTATTCCTGCGGCCCAGCCATCACCAGTCCGCTCTTCTGCCGACCGTGAATGTATCTGCAACACCAGCCGGTCTCATGCGTAGGTTGGTCGGTCGGCGCCATCAGGTCTCGATACACCACTTTTCCGTAGAGGAAAATCCGCTCTTCCCAGTTTTCGACTTTGCGAAAGACTTCCTCTGACTCGCACAATCCCCTCACATCATCGCGGGAAATCGACTTGATGTTCATGAATTCACCCGGCAGCAGAATGATAGAAACGAGTGGAGCTTCAGTATCCTGGGCCTTGTACTCGGGAATCTGAGGTAAGTGCGCTTCATCGATCGCGATCCGCGTTTCCTCAGTTGCCGCGACCACTTGAGCGGGGCCGCGACCACGAT
>JARLJJ010000254.1 GCA_031291275.1 Formivibrio sp. | reverse complement strand
GTGGAAACAGGCGGGGCGGCGCAGAGCTGGGGCATGTTGGCGGTCACGGTGGCCGCCTGCCTCGCCCTCGCCTCCCTTCGCCTTGTGGTGTGTCCCATACCCACGATGGTGCCCAGCCCCACCCCTCCCGGGACACCACCGCTTATCGCCGCCGCCAATCCAAACACCGCGCAGTGCGGATGTCGCCACTTGAAGTGCGGTCGCGAATCGTGCGTGCGCCCCCTCCCTGCCCACGCTTGTTTCTCTCTATATGCTCCTCGCGAGAAGACCCGATTCGTGCCGTGCGCTGAGCAGCTTCGCCTGTCTGTTTTGTGTCGCGCAGCGGCCTCATGAGTCCCGTGGCAAGTCCCGTGACCCGCGGCGTTTCATCCGCCTCCGCCAATACCTTGATGATGAGAACTATGTCCACAGTACTGCTGCCCGCCCGGGGGGCCGCAGGCGCGTGCGCTTCCTTCTGCCATTCGGACCACTTCGTAGCCATGGCCGTTAGCACGCCCCTCTATGCCATTCGCGACACGTGCCGGTACAAGGCCCCTCCTATTGTGGTTGCAACATCCCAAACGAAGGCGGTGATGGAAAGCAAAGGCTTCCCCCTCTCGACCGCTGTCTCATTAGATTGGGGCAGTGCTGATGACTCGGACCAAAGCAAGGCGGCCTCCCCGTGGAGAAGTTTCGCGTTTACCGATCACTCCAAGCCTCCATCAGATTCTTGCCCTGAGCGCAGTTTTGTGCGGAACCACGGCCTCAGTGGCCCAGAGCCCCAGTCCGGCTTGCCTGTCCCCCATATCGTGCGGCACTTGTGCTCCAGCAACACGTCCTCTATTGTGATGACCTCTGTGTCTTTAAACGTCACCATCGTCAGGCAGCATCGGGCGATGGTTGGTCTGAGTCACGCTGATCAAGGCGTTCATGCCGACCCGGTTCCAGCTTTCCTTATTTTGATGGCCTTGTTGTGTTCCACTTGGCTGGTATGGCGTTGTCTGCGGGTGCATCGACGAGTCATCAGGGGATGGTCAACTCGTGAGCCGTCACGTCGCGTGTGTATGCAATCCAAAGCCCTGCACCTGGTCTTTATCCTGGGGGCATTCATGGCACAAACACCCGCACCAGTCCTGGCACAGACCGTGACACCCTCGCCTTCAGTGACAGGCACGGGATCGATGACTCCATCTGCTTTCGTTACGGCATCTGGGACAGCCTCTGTTTCTCCCACAACTTCTGCCTCGGTAATGTCCATCACCCCCACGACGTCAATCACCCCTTCTGTCACTCGCACAATCTCCACCACCCCTTCCGCCACCCCCACAATCTCCACCACCCCTTCCGCCACACCCACAATCTCCGTAACCTCGTCTATCACCCACACAATCTCCATTACACCCTCGATCACCCCCACAATCTCCGTCACCTCGTCTATCTCTCTCACGATTTCCACCAGCCCCACCATCACCCGCACGATCTCCATCACTCGCACAATCTCCATCACCCCCTCCATCACACCCTTCCCTGCCGGCCAGTGGTTCGCTGTGGTGTCTGGCGCTGATGCATATGTCACATGTGCTCTTAAAGCTCCTGGGGCTGGAGGTGGGAGTCTTTTCTGCTGGGGTAGGAATGAGCACGGCCAACTGGGCCTCGGATACAACAGTTCTGTTGTGACGTCCCTCCCCTCATCTCCTGTGTTGACGGGCGTAACAGCAGTTGCCACGGGTTATTTGCACACGTGCGCCCTCCTCACCAACGCCACTGTGGCATGCTGGGGTGCCAACAATCATGGCCAGCTGGGCTTGGGCTACTCCACAACCTCTGGCTGTTCCTGTGTATTGAGTGTATCCACGGTGCCGTCACTGAGTGGTGTCACTGCGCTTTCCGCTGGGGAATACCATACATGTGCGATGACGTCAGGGGGAGTTTTGTACTGCTGGGGGTGGGGGGCCGACGGCCAGTTGGGAACTGGCGGAACTGCCGACGTCTACAGTCCAACCGTTGTGAGCGGCGTCAGTGGCGTGTCAGCTGTCGCTTGCGGCTACGGGCACACATGCGTGCTGACGTCATCTGGTGGGATGTATTGCTGGGGATACAATTCTCGTGGCCAGCTGGGGAATGGCGGCACGGGGCCTGTCCTGACACCGCCAGGCACGCCGGTGAAGACGGGTGTGATTGCCATCTCTGCGGGGTATGACCACACGTGTGCATTATCCTCAGGCGCCGGCTTGTATTGCTGGGGTTGGAATCGCGATGGTGAACTGGGTCTGGGGTATGGCAACTCCACCGGATGCCAGTGTGTGTCCACCGTCCCCTCCACCCCTGTCATGACGGGTGTGGTTCAGATGAGTGGCGGCGTTTACCACACATGTGCCCTCCAGGCCGGCGGCAGTATGTACTGCTGGGGATACAATGCCAATGGTCAGTTGGGAAACGGCTTCTTAAATGCTGGCGCAAGTGTGTTGGCGCCGCCTGGCAGCCCAGTGCTCACCGGAGTGGCGTCAATCTCCACTGGTTTCTCATACTCTTGTGCGCTGATGACAGGAGGGGCCATCTCCTGCTGGGGTGACAATGGCTATGGACAACTGGGTACTGGGGATGTGGTGAGCGTGGTCGCGCCCGCCAGCCTGAGCGCGACCCCTACTGCCACTGCTTCCATCACGCCCACTATTTCCGACAGTGCCTCACCCTCACCCTCAGGCTCCACCACGATGTCAGTGACGGAAACCGCATCTTCCTCGCTATCGGTCACAAGCGCGGGGAGCGTCTCAAGCAGTGATTCGGAATCATATACAGCCACTGGCACAGCTTCACCTTCGTATACCATCACACCCTCCGCTAGTGGTACTCACAGTGTCACCTCCAGCTCCAGCGACACCAGCACAGTAACGTTCGCTCCTACAACGACTGGATCGGCGACCAGCTCCCCATCTGCCAGCGTGTCATCCTCCTCCACTGCAACAGCCACAGGGACACTCACGCCATCCGTATCCAGCACTGCAACTGTCACAGCTTCTGCCACGCCTTCAGTGTCTGGTAGTGGCACCACGTCCGCAACAGTGACGGTGACAGCCACTTACTCGCCCACGCCCAGTGTGACGCCGTCCCCCTGCCCTGCTGGCTGCAGCGCCTGTGTGTCTACCAACTGCACTGCCTGCTTCACGGGGCCCCAGTGGCAGCTGGGCTATCATGAGGATGATTCGCGCTACACATGCATCCCTACTGTCGCCGTCTCTCTCTCCTTCGCCTGCTCAGTGGCAGAGGAGTCGCCAGCGGGCACTGGTGTGGCCTGTCCTCCCCTCCCCACTGGCGTGGCGCTGTCACTGAGCCCGCTGACACAGTTGGGTGCGGGGCATTCATTCATCCTCAACACACTGTCGAATGGCAGTGTCATCGTCGCAGTTGGTCCCGCTGTCGTCTCGCTCCCTCTTGACTACAGTGTGGCGAAGCGCTACAATGTCACGCTGTCAGTGTGTGTGCCACAGGCAATAGCAGGCTTCTCTGCGCCCGGCATCCCTGCCGCATACGCTGTGTGTGAGGCTGCGCTGCACGCGGACACGTCAGCAACGCTCACCATTGACCTGAGCCCCATCAACAAGCCGCCAGTGTTTACACTCCCCTCTCTCTCCTTCTCAACGCCAGGAGTGGCATCGGTTGGTGACACCATAGGCTTCCCACTGTCCCTGTATGCCGTTAATCCCAACACCGTGGCGCCGTGGAGTACGCTGACTTTCTCTATTGCTGTGGGCCTCTGTGGTGCCCGTGCGAACCAGTCGTTGTTACCCTTCGCTGTTGTTCCAGGCAACGGCTCGCTGGTTTACACATCCGCAGTGTCTGCGTGGTTCACCCCGCTGTTTGCATGTGCCACTGCTACTAACGGTGGCGGCTTGAATGCCTCAATTAATGTCACAGTGACATTCACAGCTGTGGCCGCCCGTCTGTCCGTGTTTCCCACTGCCATCGCTGTGACACACTACGCGCTGGGGGTGTCGTCATCCTCTGCCAGTGTCTCGTTGTATGTCGGCACACAAGCAGGCCTAACGTGGGAAGTTGGGAATGCAGTGGGTGCGCCTTGGCTGCTGGGTGTCAAGGCATCAGACACTGCGCTGGCCCTTAGCGTGAACTCGTCACGACTGGGGTTAAACTGGCGAGTGGCGCCCATGTCAGCAGCCAACGTCACGCTGTCCACTTCTGGTGAGTGAGCTTGTGCGCGCTTGCCTGTGTGATGTTTGTAGTCGAACTGCTGTGCTGAACACGGTCCGCAGATGGTCTGTTGACGGTTGCTGTGGGTGTGACCTTGCGACTGTCCATCCCTGTGGCGGCTCTTAGCCCCACGGCCCTGTACCAACTTGTACGACAAGGCGGCGTCGCCGGTGTGTGTTGTTAGTCTTAAGATTGGGATTGTGTGTTCTCTGACACCAGCAACCTCGCATTGCCCCTGCCTCTTGCCCCTGCAGATACGTCATTCTCCATTGCCAGCACGGGCACGGACACGCTGGCCTACCGCGTCATTGTTGCTGCGCCCTGGGCCACTGTTGCACAGGAGAGTACGGGTACTGTGGCCGCTGGCACATCCGTGAGTGTGGCTCTGCGGGCAAGCGCAGGCAGCATGGCACCCAGCCTGTACCAAGCCACTCTCACCATTCAGACCAATGCGCCAAGTGGTGTGGTGGCAGATCCCACGGCTGCTTCCTCTTTTGAAACAGGCAGTGTGCTGACGTTGCAGTGGGAGCTGCGCATTGTACAAGCGCTCCTGTTCCCCACAGAGGTGAATTTGACTGTGACACCGGGGACGCCCGCAGTCGCTGCAGACTTCTTCCTCGTCAATTTTGCGGGCATGTCCATCCTGGGTCTGTTTCCCCAGGGGGCTGCTTCGAGTGTGAGTGCCACCGCAGCCTCAGTGACAGTGAGAGAGAGCCAGTTGGGCACCTTTACCCTTGCTGCTGTCTACCCCACTGACGCCAATGGTGCATACTCAACACCAGGACAGTACACCGTGAACATTAGCATCCTGTGTTGGAAGGAGGCGACAGAATCAGACATTGTGAATGTCACGGCGGGCTCTCAAGTGTCCCCACTCGCACGCAGCGGCGCTTCCTACGTGCCCATCACTCTGCCTCAGATAACTGTGCTTGTGATGGCGACACCAGGGGCTCCCAACGCCGCCCTCTCCTCTGCATCCCTTGTCACTCCTGCCTCTACATTAGTGCTGGTGCCTATTGTGCTGCGGGTGTCAGTGCGGGATGCGGGCAACTTCTCTGTTCCATTTGACGTCGCGTTTGACTCGGTGTCCCTGTCCGCCGCGCCGCTGCTGCTGGAGAATGCGGTGCACCTGAGCCTGGATGACGTTTGGAATAGTAGTGTGGTGGAGTACACCCTGCTGCCAGTAGCAGTTGGGCCAGTCACCATCCGCATCACATTAGGTGGTGTTTCTGTCCCCGGCGGTGTGGTGGCACTGACAGTGCTGGGCCCTGTGTGCACGGGGGATCTTGTGCTGGATCCTGTATCACTAACATGTGTGTGCGGCAGCGGCATGTACAAAAACAACAATGCTTGTGCCCCTTGCCCCGCCGGGTCGTACAATCCCTCCCCTGGCAACGGCAGCAGCGCCCAGTGCCTGCCCTGCCAGGCGGGATGGTACTGTGAGCGTGGCAGCGTGGCTGGCACTGCGTCCTGCCCCTCTGGGAAGGGATTTGATTGCAGTGACGGCACGCTGCGAACACGCGATGGGTACTGGACGCCCCTTCCGTCCAATTTGAGTGCAAATGTATCTTGGGCCCTGTACGAATGTGACAATCCGCATGCGTGCCCCGCTGTGCGAGTGGAGCCTGGCGCGGCTCAGTGTGCGGCAGGATATGCTGGCAGTGCGTGCGGCAAGTGTGCGCCGGGCTACGTGAAGATAGGAACATTCTGTGTGCAGTGCCGCTACCCCGGGCTGGAGGCGGTGGGTGTGGCTATTCCGCCGGTTCTCATGGTGTTGGCCGTTGCCCTTGTGATCGCGCTGGTGCTGGAAGAGTCTGGACACCTGGTAAGCGGACGCTGTTGATTTGCAAGACACATGTTCCTGGCCTCCTTCTGGTGATATTTTTTGTCTGTCTGATTGTTGTGCAGGTGCGCTCGGTGTGGATTCCAACCCACGCGGGCCCTCTCATCGCGGAGCTGAGACTCCTGTTTGACTGTGTGCAAGTGGTGACGCTGCAAGGTCTGATTCACGCGAGGGAGTACCAGTGGTTCGTGGTAAGCAGGCACTGTTGTTTGCAGCAGTGTTGCCTCAATGGTCTGCCGATGTGTGTCATCATGATCGTGCTGCTTTGCATGTCGGCAGGCGGGGGTATTGTCGCTGACGGGTGCTGGTCTGGGCGGCGGGCTGGGCGTCCAAACCTGGCAGCCCTTCCTGTGTGTCCTCTTCTCCCGCGAGACTCGCGCAGTGTACTGGTCTCAGTTGAGTGTGGTGTTGCTGGCGCTGCCCCTTGCGGCAGTCGCTGCTACTGTCTCCATCCCCCTCTCCCGCTATGTCTGGGGTCTTGCCAAAGGTGTGTGCCCCCTCGGCAGTGTGTGTATGCGCAGTCTCCGTGTAAGTGTGGGTGTACACGATGTGTGTGTCCCCTTCACAGCTCGTCGGTCTGCCCACAGTTGGTGGGTGCGTTTTGGCGGCGCAGTAATGTTGGTGCAGTGGGCGGTGATGGTTTCCGTCATCCGTGCTGTGGCCAGTCAAGGCCGGAGTGGGATCAATGGAGCCATTCTTGCTACCTACAGGTGCGCGTCCGAGTGGAAAAGTTGAGCTCGTTTGGGTCGGTGCCACTTTGATTTCATTTGTTGATTGCTGCTTGGCGCAGTGTTGGTACTGTGGTGGTAATGGGCGCGCTCCCACTGGCGATCAAGAGAGGCGGCTGGCTGGCCATGCACCCCATTGTCCGGCTAAGCGTTGCGGGCTACAACCCGATGGGATTCAGGTCGCCTCCTGCCGCTGCTGCTCAAGTGTCTCGCGATTGAGCTTGTACGGGTTTGAATGTGTGTCGCAGGTTCCTGTTTGAGGCTGTGCTGCTGGCGCGAAAATGTGGCCTCATCTGCATTGCGGTTCTGGTGCCGGACCCCTTCCTGGCCACCTTGCTCTCCTTGCTTTCCAGTGTGTGTGTGTGGGCGCTGGCCATCGTGTGGAAGCCGACGAAGCAGCAGCTGCAACTGCGCTCACTGCAGGCGGCGTTGCTGTCCCTGCATGCGTTGATGCTGCTGCAGGCCAGCGGGCACGCGCAGCCGATGACAATGACAGTGCTGCACGCGCTGTGGCTGGCCCTGCTGTGTGTGGTGCTGTGCGTCGCCGTCTACTCTCTGGGGGTACGTACTCCTTCCCAAGATAGGATCACCGTATTTCTGCAAGTCATTCGTTACGCTGTGTCACCTGCCGCGTGCGCAGACTCGTCTGCACAAGCTGTTGCACCCGCCGCTGACACTCGTGCACGACAAGGCGAGGCTGAAGAGTTCAAAGGCGAGGGAGGGGGGCAGGGCAGCCTTCATGTCCACGTATTTGGGGGATGGGGCGGGCATGTTGGCGCGCGTGTACCGTGTAAGCAGAGCAAGCAACACTACTGCGCCGCAGGCCTCCAACTTGAAGGCCTGGGCGAGTTCAGGGTGGGAAAGCAAGTAATGTTATCCGTTTTGCGTTCGTGAGGATTTCAAAGTTCTTGCGTATTTATTCTAATGTTTGTGTGGTAGTTAATCGTAGTAGTAACCGTTACAGTTGCTGTTCATTGTAGAAGAATGAAAGTGCATTCACGATTCAACTTGCCAGTGCGAATGGACACGGGGTGCGGCCTCTGTAGAATGAAGTGCCCAGGAAGCCCCCTGCAACGCTGTGGCACGCATGGAGCCCACCGTGCTGCCCCCAGCAGGCACCAACCGAGCTCACAGCGGCATGCACCAGCCATTCGCAACTGGTGGGCCCCATGTCTCTCGAAATTAACTAGTTAGGGGGACATGCACGTCATCATGCCTACTAGTACTAACCCCGCTGCTGCGTGTCCACAGTCAATGTAGAGTGCCGTGCGGGGGACATCTGAGGGGGGTAAAACAACCCAGGGAATGCGCTGGTTCCGCCAGTATTGGGCGCAGGCCTGCGGAAATCTGAGATAAGGGGCAATCAAAACAGAGCAGTTGGAAATTTTCAAAAATGAGCGTTAAATCGAATGCAATAGAATGGTGAGCACTGTGGGAACCGAACCCACGCTCCTTACGAAACTAGTACCGCCGCGACAACCCACAAATGGAAGCAGGCGACCCGGAGGGTCATGGTGGCCAAGTTTTCAAAAAAAATGAGGGAACTTTCAACAAAAGGCGGATGGCCAACGAAATTTGGCACAGACATGCTTGCGCTGGCCCACATGCACAGCACATGTCCAGCAGAGTAACTTCAATTGAGCACGCAATGCCATGACATTGTGTACCTTGATGCATGATGACAATGCTCCACTGGCACTGGGAAGTCTCTTGTCCTCCAGCCATACCGCCCAAGACAAGGATTTGACCAACATCCAGTGGCTTAGTCCCCAGAACCTTGGCAAGAGCCTGAGGATGACTGAGACTCGGAAGCACCCCAAAGCTCCAACTGTGTTAGGGGCCAGGGCTGCGTGTGAGGAGAAAACGAAAAGGGGTTGGTAAGGGCTAAACTCCCGCACAGGCCTAGTATGGAGAATTCTCCACCGCCCACATCATCTGGTAACTCAGGCCCTGAGGCTTTTCCTCCAAATTGGCAAGGGTATAGAAAAAAGTCCAATACAAGGTCGTAGCCAAATCCAGGGACCTCTATGGAGTGGATTACGAGCACGGGGTGCCGACACGACCCACTCCAACGATTGCCAGTGCGCCCTGCCCTGTGGCCGCATGCCGTGTGCACCCCTCTTCCGGGGGCAAGTGTTCATAAATAATGTATACATTGCATTCGGTGTGCCAGGCTTGCGAGGCAACTTGAACATGCTGCTCCTTGTACCCTCTCAAACCGTGGATGCCCACCATGCACACGCCAAAAAAACACGAGTGCTTTTCTTGCTGATGTCATCAAGCGCCCACCCCTAGGGCTCGAGCATGAATTCAGACCCTGTGCGCTCAGGCAGGCCCCGGGCCGGGGGAGGCAGTCACCGAGGCAACGAGTGTCATGCGGCAGTGACCGCTTTGGGCCAACGGCCAGCCTCTTTCCTATCTTGCTGTCCAAAACAAACATCATCACAAGATTTGTTCTATGGGAACTCAGGCTGGTAACTTGAAAGTTTGCTTCACAGCTGATGAAGGTCGGTTTTCTGCACCACGTCAAATGCCAAGCAGGCTGACTACTCAGGCTCTCACACAGGTTTCGGTTTCTTTCATGACACTGTGCCACAGTGTGGGCACAAATGCCGGCCTGTGACTGCTATGGGAGTGGCCCTGCCAGGCCTGATGATGTGTCCTTCAAGTGCAAGTTGAGCATGTCCGAGTCATACTCCGAGTGATTGCAGGGGTCTCTCTTCGCTTTGCTTGTCTGACTGGCTGGTTTGCTTCCTCTCATTCAAGTTATGGTGTTCTGATTATTGGTTTTGCCTAATAGAGGAGCTGCTTATATGCCGCAGTGTGTGGCCAGGGGTGTACCTGCTCGTAGGCCAGTGCAAGCATGTCTGTGCCAAATTTCGTGGGCCATCCGGCTCCTTTTTGAAAATTCCCTCAGGCTGAACAAAACTATTGGATTTGGCTATAGTCACGGTGACGCTCCGGGTCTCTACTACTGCTGTCATTTGAGTGTTTTTTGCTTGCGTCAGAGACTTTGCTGCAGTACTAGTTTCGTAAGGAGCGTGGGTTCGATTCCCACAGTTGTCACCATTCTTTTGCTTTTTCCCCATGCAAGACTGAGTTTTTTTACGCTCGGCGCACCATTTTGAACATTTCCCAACAGCTCTTTTTTGTTTGCCCCTTATCTCCGGGTTACCGCAGGACTGGTGCAACCAGCGCATTTCCCACCCCCCCAGATGACCCTTGCACGGTGCTCTACACCGATCCTGGACTCACAGCAGTGGCTGTAAACATCATCATCTCACGTCCCCTAATTTCGAGAGGCATGGGCACCAGTTTCGAGTGGCCTGCTGCATGCCGTTGTGAGGTTGACACCAGCCTGGAGGAGCACGAAGGTCAATGCACGGGGTTTCTTGGCCAGTGCTCATGACTGGCTTTCCATCGCCATCACTGTCATCATGTATTTCCTGTGGTCAATCTGGTGGGTCCCACTGGCACAGTCACGGTCACGGTGGTCACCATTTTGCTGTTATCATTTTCCTGTGGCTGTTCTCCGCATTCCCAAAGTTCAAGTTGTCGCCACTGGCAGTCTGTTATCATTGTAATTTTCTGTGGCCCTTCCAACATTCCCAAAGTTGTTCAAGTTGCCACTTGTTGTCACCGTTAAATTTCACGTTTTCCTGTGGCCATTCTGGCGTTCTCACAGTTGTCGCCATTTTGTTGTCACCATTTTTTCTGTGCAAGTCATGGTGGCATTCCAGCCATGGCAGCCATACACTTTTTACCATTTTTGTTGTCACCACAATGTCCTGTGGCCATTCCGCCAGCACTCCCAAAGTTGTTGCCATTTTGTTCAAGTTGTCACCAATTTTCCTCAGGCTGTGGCCATTCCAGTCCCACAGTTTGTTTTGTTGTCACCATGACCACAATTTCCTGTGGCCATTCCCCAGCATTCCCACAGTTGTCACCATTAGTTTTTCCTGAGACTATTCCACTAACTGTTGTCACCTTTCAAGTTTCTTGAAAGATTGTTGTCACCGTTTCTCCTGAGACCAGGACCATTCCAGCTCACTGTGACAGTTGTCACTTAGTTTCCTCTGCCATTGGGCCTGGGCATCCCACCATTCCGAGTCTCAGCCTGAGAGTCGGCGTCATCATGATCATTTTTCTGTTGGCATTCTGGCAGTCCCACAGCACTAAAAACAACCCTGTGGGCATTCCCAGCAGCCTGCCAGTGGGTGCCAGTGGGTGCCAGTGTCAGCCAGCCTGAGCTGGCAGTGCAGACCCACCATCATCATTAGTGTTCCCTACAGGGCATTTTCACTGCCAGTCACTGGCACGGTGGCAAGCCCCATTCTCCAAGTTGTACCCATCTGTGTCATTCAAGTTACTAGTATTAGGCCCGGAAGGTGCCAATTATTTTTGAGCGTGCCGAGGGGCTGCCAGACCCCCCACAGAGGGGAAGCTGAGTGGGGGACCACTGCCACTTGCCAGTGTCATTTGTCCACTGGCACGCAAGATTTGATTAAATTTCCCAGTCATGCCAGTGGCGAGGACATAGCGACTTCTTCCTGCACGGCAGCCGCTGCCAGTGGAAAAACGAACATCATGCCACAGGCACCCCCCGCACACTGTGGCAGAGACACAGCCCCTCTATTGGGCAAACTGGTTATCAGAAACTTGAATGGAAAGAAGCACACTTTGAACCAGCAGGCAAGCAAAACGCGGAGAGGCCCCTGCAATGACTCAGAGTATGACTCGGGCATGCTCAACTTGAAGGATGTGCTACCACTGACAGGCCTGGCAGGGCCACAGGCCGGCACTTGTACCCAGACAGCGTCATGAAACAAAACGATTTCAACATGTTTGTGAGCCTGAGGAGTGAGCCTTCTTGGCATGTGACGTGGTGCAGAAAACCAACTTGAACCTTGATCCGAGTCGCTGTGAGGACAACTTTCAAGTTAGTGCCCAACGAACACATCTTGTGACGATTTTTGTTTTGGCCCAGCAAAATACTAGTATTAGTAGGCACCCTCCAGGGTCTAATAATGATGGGTACAACTTTTTGAACTTTGAGAATGGAACTTGCCACTTGCAGTGAAAAGGCCCTCTAGGGAACAATAATGATGATGGTGGGGCTGCACTACTAGTATCAGCTCAGGCTGGCTGACACTGGCACCCACTGGCAGGCTGCTGGGAATGCCCACAGGATTGTTTGTAATCATGCTGGTGTGGGCCCGGGACTGCCAGAATGCCAACAGAAAAATGATCAAGATAATGATGACTCTAGGCCCAGGAATGGCGGCTCGGGGATTATGGCGGGATGTCCAGGCCCACTAACTAAAATTAGCACAGGAAAGTAAGTGACAGCTGTCACAGTGCCAGTGGGCTGGAATCATGGTCATGGTCTCAGGAAAAACGCCGGCAACTTGAACAACAAACTCAGGCTTGAAAAGGTGACAACAGTTTCTGGAATCATGATGGTCTCCGAGTCACTGGCAGGAAAAAATAATGGTGACAGCAAAATGGTGACAACTGTGGCAATGCTGGCGGAATGGCCACAGGACATTGTGGTGACAACAAAAATGGTAAAAGTGTATGGCTGCCATGCCAGTGGCTGGAATGCTCACCGTGACTGGCACAGAAAAAATGGTGGCAACAACTGTGGCAATGCCAGAATGGCCACAGGAAAACGTGAAATTCAATGGTGACAACAAGTGGCAACTTGAACAACTTTGGGAATGTTGGAAGGGCCTCAGAAAAGTAAAATGATAACAGACTGCCAGTGGCGACAACTTTGGGAATGCGGAGAACAGCCACAGGAAAAAATGACCACAACAAAATGGTGACCACCGTGACCGTGACTGGCACAGAAATATGGTGACAACAAAATGGCGACAACTGTAAGAACGCCAGAATGGCCACAGGAAAACGTGAAATTCAATGGTGACAACAAGTGGCAACTTGAACAACTTTGGGAATGTT
>JARLJJ010000253.1 GCA_031291275.1 Formivibrio sp. | reverse complement strand
GCCGCGCCGATCTCAAAGGCAAGACTCTCGCCCAGCGCGCCGAAGCCCTGATCGCCATCGCCCATCCCGATTTCCGCGAGGATCTGGCCCGCGAGGCCCACGCCTTGCGCCTGCTGCGTCGCTGACCCGTGAACGCACACGGCAACCGGACGCATCGACGTGCCAGGCGGTTGGCTGCCAACCGGCTGCCTGATCGGAAGCCCTGCAAAATCACGCTCTGCTCATTGCCGGTGACCACCGTGCATTCATGACGCTCGGTCACCGCCGCGCCGATCATATCCATGGCGCGGCGGGGGCGTCCTTGCGCCGAACCATCGGCCACCAGCCGCGCCCAGGTCAACCCGGCCTCATACGCACCCGGCGAACAAATTCGGCTGCAAGGGGCTCCTACCTGCGGGAGCATAGACCGAAACCGGGGAGGCGCTCGATGCAGCATCATCGTAATCCCGACCCTGCATAGCCAGGCAAGGCACAGGAAACTCAGAAATGCTTTCCGAAAGTCAGGCCGATACCAAACCGTTGATTGCCACCATAATAGGGATCGCCGTTCCCGTAATCATCCGCAGTAAATTCCATGCCAAGATAATATTTTTTCGATGGACGATAGTTTACGCCAAACCCTACTTCAGTCCCCTTGTAATGAAATGTATCTGATCCTGAGTATGAGTTACCAGAATTATCTGTATAGTTGTAGTTAATGACACTTTTCAGATTGTTGTACCCGACCTTACCGTAAACCAAAAACTTTCTGCTCAATACGTATCCAGCACGAATACCCAAAGCATAATCATCCCCATCACAGGCCAAACAACCGCTGGAATTGGATATTTTATTGGTGAATTTCGCATAAGGCCCGACCGTCACATGGCGGCTTACCGCAAAATCATAACCAAGTTCGCCACCGACGTTGAAGTTGCTATCCAGCTTGATGCTCGTGCTGTATCCGCAAAAATCAATGCCACAGTAGCCATAGCCATAGCTCGGTCCGGGCGCGTCCAACTCGGACCAGTCCAACCGCACTTCGGCCCGCGGCCCCGAAAAGTCGGCGATGTTGGCTTCGGGAATGATTCTGCCCCGCGTCTGAAGACCTTGCGGAAAGCCGTTATCGGATTGCGGGCCGCTGTCGGATTGCGCCAGCGCCGGTTTGGCGCTCAGCGCCAGAACCATCATTGCGATTGCAAGGCGATTATTCATAAAACCTCATCCTTTCAAAAGAATGGCTGAAATTTCGACCATTCCTGCGGCACATTTTCCGATGCAATGAAACCCATCGCTTCGCCGCTTCGTCCTCGATAATTCTTTAG
>JARLJJ010000252.1 GCA_031291275.1 Formivibrio sp. | reverse complement strand
GGCAGCCAGTCGCTCGACAATCACATCCAGTCCGTAGTCGCCCAATCCCAAGTACCCCTTCTCGCCTTGCAGATACTCATCGGCGCGCTTCAACAGCGCCCGCACGGTGATCGGCTCGTTCGACAAGCCCTGGATACAGGCTCGGAACGGGTTGTAGGTCTCCTGGATAGTCAGGTTGGCGAATTCAGGGTTCATGGCTGCTCCATTGATGTGAAGGTATCGGGCTGGCTGCGTGAAAGCCGGCCTTTTGGGTGTGTATCTATATAAATCATGTTGTTATGCCATCCGTGCGACATGGAGTCTGGTTCTTTAAGGAACGGGTGTGGCCATGATGTCTGATATATTGTAGTTCTAAAAATATTAATTGTAGGATGATATTAATCAAAAATAGTACTATGTAATATATTGATCCTGCTGTGTGATTAATTTATCCTACATTTAACAAGGCGAATGTGCCGTTCTTCGAATGAGGGCCCTGCCGTGATAAGTGCTGGTAAAGCATCTGGTTTTTTGTAAATGAGGAAGGAGAAGAAAGTGAAACACTTGGTTCCGCGCCTGGATGCTCTGATTGAGTATCTGATGGCGCTAGCGTTGGCGATATTGTTGCTTGCCGTCTTCAGTAACTCGGTGCTGCGCTATGCGCTCAACACCGGCATTCCCGCCGCCGAAGAGATTGCGCGGTTAATGTTTGTCTGGATTACCTTCCTGGGGGCCATCCTGGCCTTGCGACGTCATGCACTGCTTGGCATCGAACTGGTGCAGGCGATGATCCCGCGCTGGGCACGGCGCACCTGCGCAATTGTCAGCCATGTGCTGATTCTCTACGCCTTGGTGCTGTTTTTTATCGGTAGTTGGGATCAGACCTTGATTGGTCTGCACACCTACTCGACCGTGCTGCGTTTCCCGACTGCCCTGATGTCTTCTTCCGGCCTTGTGTGTGCCGGCACGATGATTCTGATCGTACTGGTAAACCTGTGGCTGATCGTGACGAACCACCCTGACGCGCATATTCCAGGTGATCGCGCGCATGCAGCAGCGTCTCAAAATAACAATCTTGTGAGCGAAAAATGATACTGGCAATTTTTCTCGGATCTCTGATCTTATTGATGCTGCTTGGCATGCCGATCGCGTTCTCGTTGATGCTTACTGGCATCGCGTTGATGGTGCATCTGAATTTCTTTGATGCCCAGCTGATCGCGCAGAACATGCTCTCCGGCGCCGACGTCTATCCTCTCATGGCGGTTCCCTGCTTCATTCTTGCCGGCGAGCTGATGAATGCCGGGGGTATTTCCAGCCGAATCATCGGTCTTGCCAGTTCCATGGTCGGGCACATCCAGGGTGGTCTGGGCTATGTCGCCATCGCGGCTACGCTGCTGCTGGGTTGCTTCTCCGGTTCAGCGCTGGCGGACACGGCTGCGGTCGCTACGCTGCTGATCCCGATGATGCGCGATAACGGCTATCCGGTCGCGCGCTCGGCGGGCTTGATTGCCGCCGGTGGGGTAATCGCACCGATCGTCCCGCCCTCTATGCCTTTCATTATCTTTGGGGTGACTACTGGCACTTCGATCAGCGGCCTGTTCGTGGCCGGTATCGTGCCCGCACTGCTGCGCGCAACAGGCCTGGTGATCGTGTGGTACATGATTTCCCGCAACATGGATGTAAAGCTGCAGCCCAAGAGCACCTGGAAACAGCGCGGCATCGCCCTTGTGGATGCACTGTGGGCGCTGATGCTGCCTGTGATCATTGTCGGTGGCATGCGCACTGGATTGTTCACGCCAACTGAAGCCGCTGCCGTGGCCGCTGTCT
>JARLJJ010000251.1 GCA_031291275.1 Formivibrio sp. | reverse complement strand
TTTGCAAGGGCTGGAGGTACTGGTGATCGACTGCTTCACCAACGGCCCGCTGCACCCCACACACGCGAATTTGGCGCAGGTAATGGGCTGGGTTGAAGTGCTGCGGCCTAAGCGGACTATTTTGACGCATATGGGGCCGACAATGGATTACCAGAGTTTGCTTAAGGATTTGCCTGAGGGGGTTGAGCCGGGGTTTGATGGGATGGTGGTGAGTTGCGAGTGGTACTTATAAGGCAGTTTGGCCTTGCGTCAGGCGCCAACGAAACGCCTTAAATCACTGGTGATTTCCGCCATGACCGAATTCCAGTCACCGGGTTGTGGCTGCTGATAAAGACGCAGCGTTGGATACCACGGGCTATCACGCCGTCCAGCCAGCCATCGCCAGCAGGAATCAAAGCGATTCAGCAACCAAACCGGCTTGCCAAGTGCAGCCGCAAGATGAGCAACAGCAGTGTCAACCGATATCACAAGATCTAGATTAGCAATCAACGCCGCAGTATCAGCGAAATTTTTCATGCCTCCCATCAAATTAATAATCGGAAACACCTCAGGTGCTGCAGGCCCATCCTTTTGTAAACTGAAGAAATGCAATCCCGTTATATCAAAAAGAGATGTCAACATCTCCGGAGGCATTGAACGCCGCCTGTCAACAGCCGCCAAGCGTGGCGAAATGATGCGGGGGTTACCTGCCCATACCAGTCCGATCCGAGGCATCGGGTTGTAGAGCGCAGCGAGACGTGATCGCCACTCTTCAACGGCCGTCGCGTCGGCAAAAAGATACGGGGTTGCACACGGGATAGTCTCAACGGTTGTCCCGAGTGCTAAGGGTAAGCTCAGCATCGCAGACTGGAAATCCGCAGTAGGTAACTCCTCTCCTTGTCCTACGACTGAATCAACCCCCGGGAGGCTGCGGAGCAATTGGACCAGCGGTTTTGGCACTTCTAAAATCACGCGCAATCCGCGTTCCGCAGCAAGCGTAGCGTAGCGACAAAATTGGATAGTGTCTCCAAAGCCCTGCTCCGCATGAATCAATAAGGTCTTTCCTGCAGCGGTCTCACCACGCCACTGCGGCAATCCAAAATCACGATAGTGCGCGATCATTTGGCCAGTTTTCCAGCGCCATTCGTATTCTTGCCATCCAACAACCATGTCGCCTTGTGCCAGCAACACCATTCCCAAGTTATAATGGGCTCTGGATAAATTCGGTTTTAGTGCCAGCGCATTACGAAAGGATGTGGCAGCCTCCTCCAGCCGTCTCTGTCTAAATAGGGCGATGCCGAGAGTATCATGTGTATCTGGATCATCCGGCACAAGTGCTACAGCTCTGCGAGAGCAAACGAGAGCTTCACCCGTGAACCCCATATCTTCAAGCGTAAAACCGAGATTGGCGTGCGCCTCTGGATGGCGCGGCGCAAGGTTGATAGCTTGTTGAAAGCACGTGATTGCCTCGTCAAGCTGTCCTTGCCACTTAAGGGCAACACCGAGATGATTGTGAGCTTCCGGGTTGAGTGGTGCAAGTTCCACGGCTTTACGGCAACTGGCGACAGCCTCGTCAAGTTGCCCCAACACCTCTAGCGCGCCACCTAGGTTAATGTGCGCATCCAGAAATTCCGGTGTAAGATTGATAGACTTACGGTAACAAATGACTGCTTCATTGTGCCTGCCAATATCTTGTAATGCTACACCCAAATTATAGTGCAGCTGCGCAACATCAGGGTTAATTTGAATGGCTTTTTTATAATGAAATATCGCATCGTCAGGACGATCTAAATTTTTAAAAATATTTCCAATGTTACAGTAAGCTTCAAAATGGGTTGGTTTATTTCTGATGGCTTCAGCATAACAAGCGACAGCCTGCTCAAAGCTACCAAGACTTTGAAGAGCCACGCCCATATTATAATGCGCTTCAGCATAGTTAGGGGCGATCTGAACAGCCTTCTCAAAACATACTAACGCCGTTTCCAATCTGGTCAGACGTAGGTTGGCGGCTCCTACAATATTATAAAGCAAAGCCGATCGAGGATACTGCCTCAACAGTGTATCTCCGAGCTGCAAAACGGTGTCTAGGCGGCCTTGATTGAGGAGCGCAAATACGGCAGCAAGTTGATCTTGCATCGGGTCTGAAGCGGCGTTGAATACAGGAGCAGAAAGTGCCGAAAGCCCATCAAGGGCTCTTTTATTCCTTGGAAATTTCTCCAAAACTAACTTAAATAATTGCGCAGCTTGATCAGCACGCCCCTGTTTCGCCAAATAATTGGCCTTGGTTATCGCCTGATCCACTGAAAACGCCACGTCGAACCTCCGACACCATTAACAAATACTCCAAATGTTTACCTAAATAGCTCAGTTGCTCTTCGCATGGAGGTCTTCAGATATTTATTCGAATATTAAAATGCCATTCCTTGAAATAGTCATTGCGTCAAGTTGTTATAAAACCGTCCGGCAGTTGCGCGTTGTCTTTGTATGTCAAGTATAATATCACCACAATTCTTTCCATAATATTGATTCTGCGATTATTGGATACTTGGGGAGGTGCCCGCCTTCGCGGGTATGGCGAGGTAAATCAAGCATCTAACCCTGCCGGACTTCCACTGTCAGGTGCGATAGCGCTTTGAAGCGGGATAGTTTGGCGCGGTAATAATCAGGGCCATGTGGGCTTAGTGTGGCGATGCTGATAATGGCGCCGAGGTGGCCGGGGCCGAGTCGCCAGAGGTGGAGGTCGGATAGCTCGTCCCCTTCCCCTTCGATGGTCTGGCGGATTTTGGCTTCCATGCCGGCGTCGGGGGTCATGTCGAGCAGGATGGCGCCGGTGTCGCGGATGAGGCCAAAAGCCCAGCTTGCGATGACTAATGCGCCGACGATGCCGGCCAGCGGGTCCATCCAGAGCCAGCCGAATAGTTTGGCCAGCGTCAGCCCCACGATGACGAGCACTGAGACGGCAGCATCGGCCATCACATGCACCACGGCGGCACGCATATTGTTGTCGCGTCCGGCTTTGGCGGTGGCATGCTCGTGTTCCTCAAATATAGCCTGATACGCCTGCCCTTCGATCATCACCTGGGCAATGAAGGCGTGCGGTTCGGGGATTTCATCGACGGATTCCAAATAGGCGCCAGACGCGGCCATCGCGAATATTTGCCTGGTACCGTCAGGACGGATGGTTTCGATGCTGACGGCGGCGGGCAGCGGGCCGGTATGCGCGGTGAGGCGGAAGCGCGGCGGCACACCGTCCTCGAACACTTCTAGCGCCAGCGTGCCGCTGGCTGTGGTGATGGTTTGGGAGTCATCGTGATCATGTTCGTGCGGATGATCATGGCCATGGCCGTGCCCATGATGGTGATGATGCCCGCCCCCGCTGAGCAGCCAGGCGGAAACAACATTCACGCCAAGGCCGAGAAACGCGATGGGAATCGCCTCGGCAAAATGGATGGGGACCGGCGCGAAAATCCGGCTGATGGCTTCGTAGCCGATCAGCAGCGAGATCATCGCCAGGATAATGGCGCTGGTGAAGCCGGCGAGGTCGCCGAGTTTGCCGGTGCCGAAGGAAAACCGCTCATCATGCGCATGTTTGCGGGCGAACTTGTACGCCAAAGCGGCGAGTAATAGCGCCCCGGCATGGGTGCTCATATGCATGCCGTCGGCCACCAGCGCGATTGAGCCGAACCAGATGCCGCCTACGATTTCCAGCACCATCATGGCGCCGCAC
>JARLJJ010000250.1 GCA_031291275.1 Formivibrio sp. | reverse complement strand
CACTCAGTTGCTCAGCAGTGTGATTGCCGGGCTGGTGGGAGCGGACGCAAATGCAGCCGCGCTAGCTGCGCAGAACGAGACGATAAACAACGCGTGTGGAAGCAAGCACGGATGCGGTCAGATGGGTGCGGCGGCGGCGGGCTCTGTCGTCATTGACGCCGCCACCGGCGGAATCAATATTATCGCGACTCCGGCGGAGGTTGCCGCTGGTGCTGCATTGGGCGGTATGCTTGGTGGTGCCCTCGGAGCAGCGATTGATCGACTCGACGCAATGATGAGTTCATCCGGGGACGGAAAGTCGTAAACGAAGACTCCGAACGTTGGAGACCCACGGTCGTGGCACACGAATCCCGGAAGTGGGCAGCAGAGGCAATATGGTAATGATGGATTCCCTATTACCGACATTGATATGGATCACGACCATGGGCAAGGAAATCCGCATTCGCACAATTGGGAGCCGAATCCGAACGGTGGGTTTCCCTCTCGTGGCCCGGGCGTTCCTGTCTCAAACTGGCCGCCAATCGTTGTCCCTTAACATTAATAGTAGCGGAGGACGGAATGGTCCAAGAGTTCGTGTCAGCAGATGCTTCGGAATTTCATGATTCTGAAATATCGTCGATTGAAATCATGAAGTTGGAAAATGAGATGCGAATCAGTTTTTTGATGCCATCCGGAATTCATGCATGTTTATCAATAAAAAAAATTAGATTTGCGAGGATTACTGATTTTGTCATGCAGAATGTGGTTTCTGAAATTCGTACTTCGAAATTTGAAAATTTTTCAAAAGAGAAATTGAAGGGGCTTGTGAAATGGTCGAACTCATTTTCCGAAGTGGAGATTGAATTGACGCCCGATTCCATGAAGACATGCTTGGAGGATATTGGTAATGGTAGATTGCAAGTCCTAGCCATAGAGCCGTCACGAGGGGCAGAGGCTGTAATCGTTGCAGAGAGGATTTTCGTCAGTTGGTGCGAGTGAGCTGGTGGGAGCAAGGTCCATTCGATCAATCCTTTTAAGTATCGTTATCGAATAACAAAGAAAGCTACTGCGAGGCGTACGTCGATCAGCAGTCGGGCAACTCGTCGATCATCGGCGCGGGGAACAATCTGACAATCAACGTCAGCGGCCCGGTGATCAACAGCGCACAGACGCTCAATGCCTACTGGCACTCGCACTGGGTGCAAGAGACGGGCATGTTCGAGTCGGACAAGCGTCACGACGTGTGGAGCTGCGGCAGTGCTGCGGAATGTACGTCGCTGTATGGGGATGCTTACACGAGCGTAGGCGGTGTCATCAACCCGCCGACGCCGGTGGGCAACATTGCAGCGACGATTCAGGCCCCGAACCTTACGGTGACGTCGGGCGGTCAGATCGTCAACGTTTGGGGTTCTCGACGACAGCGTCCCCCAATAGCCTGGCCAGTCTCGCGGGCGTGAAGCCGACTTTCGTAGACGGTGCAGTAAGTCAGGCTGGTGCAACCACCGCTGGCCAATGGCTTACGCAAGGCGTAGCAATCCTCGGCCAATCTGTGATTCAGGCTGGGGTGCAATCAACGATTCAGGGTGGGAGTTTCCTTGAGGCGTTAAAGGTTAGCGGCGTTAGTAATCTGAGCGCGGCATTGGCGTTCCAGATTGGTGATGCAAAGGGTGATCTCAGTCAAATCTTCGGGCAGAACGGTGGCGAAATTGTGTCCACAATTGCGCACGGCGCTTTGGGCTGCGCAAGTGCGGCCGCGTTGGGCAACGGTTGTGCGGG
This sequence comes from Formivibrio sp., assembly GCA_031291275.1. Lineage (GTDB taxonomy): Bacteria > Pseudomonadota > Gammaproteobacteria > Burkholderiales > Chitinibacteraceae > Formivibrio. The sequence continues at coordinate 2,448 of JARLJJ010000250.1, read as the reverse complement.
TGGTGCGATTGACGGCGCGCTTGGTTCTGCACTGAATTCGATACTCGACCCGAGCCAGATACTCCCGCCTGAACTACATGTTGGCCTCATGGGGGTGGCGGGTGCACTGGTTGCTGGTGCATTTGGGCAGGACGCGAATGCTGCGGCAACTGCGGCACAAAATGAGACGCAAAACAACTGGCTTAAACATAAGGCCGAAGCATTCAACAAGCCATCGGAGGCGGATCAACTCAAGGCGACAGCGTCGGCTTGTAGTGCTAGCGGAAGTCTCAACTCTGAGAGTTGCGGAAAGCTCAATGAATTGAGAGCGACTTCTCTAGCTCGTGATCAAGCATTGACGAGTGCCTGTGTTGACGCCAGCTCGGCAGCGTGCATGCTCGCGGTGGCAGACGCCAAAGCAAATGGCAACATTGTTGTGCGTGCTTCGAATGGGCAGATGTTTGCTGTAGATCCTGCTGATGCCCAAATCCTTTCCGGAGACGCGAATTCCAAGGCAACACTGTTGGACAAGCAGTTGGGTAGCCCGTTAGGAGCGATTCTCTCTGCATCAATTATTGCGTTTGGGGGGGGGCGACAGAGACTGCCTTGGAGGGGGCGCAACTGGGGCAGGCTGTGGAGGGCGTTGGGGCGGGCTTGACTTCCTTTGGTTCTGCCCCGCTTCCCAAGCCAGTTACATCCCAACAGAACACCACACTGACTGGCGCGAATGTTCCAACATCACCCTCGCAGCAGGCGACGGCTTGGCAAGGCAGCGGGGCGTATCCAGGGGTAGACAAATTCAGAGACATACTCTTGAGAGACGGGGGGGTACGTTGTCGGAGCAGCGCCCGGCCAGTCGGCCTTCTACACTAGCTTGGAAGCATTTCTCAGAACAAATGGAACTGCGGAAGCGTACTATCAAGCGCTTCAGATTCAGCCAAACTTGACGAATGCGGCGTACCCGATGTACCGAAACGGAGTGACCATTTATAAAGTATCTGGAAATACGCTCGCAGCGCTTAGCTCGGAAACGCTTGCAAATCCTCAACACGGCGCCGGAGGGGAGCCACAGCTGTTTATTCCTAATTACAAGGATGTGTTGATTCATATTTTTTCAATACCGTTTAAAAATTAACTTATGAAAAATTTCATCGACATTGAGAGCGGACGATTGTTGTTGGACGGAGGGATGGTATTTTTTTGTGGTATGGGATGTGATGAGATTGAGAGGTCAGATTTGGTTGTTACTGATAGGTTGAACATGAAAAATGGGTGGGTATTTTGGTCTTCAAAAAATCAAAAAATTGAGGGTATTGAAATAAATTTGGCGTTATTGTTTTTTTGTGGAAATCTAAGGCAGATTGGATTTGCATTCGTTGATTTTTCGAGTGGTTCGTCATTTGATTTGAAAGGATTGCACGATAAATTTTTGATGGGGAAGTTTGGTTTTCCGAAAATTAATAACGAACGGATGTTAAGTTACGCTTTCGACTGGGGCGAGTTGATCTCTGAATTCGATCCTCGAGGGGGGCAGGCGAATATCGTGATTTCTTGGGTCAAGTGAGTGGGAGAAGGCTACGTCTGGACTGAACGTTTCGCCAAGGTGCCGAAGGGGAATCGACGGAGCTATTCTCGAGTCACGGTGAAAGATGCGATGAGGTATGAGTAAATCGAGTAGGCTGGAAAGGGTATTAGGTGGGCGTTTGGAGAAGGTCTCTGAGCGAACAATTCCCGGTGAGATAGCGGTAGATGGGGTTGAGTTTATTTACTTCTCCGATGACGAGAAAAATAAGCTTAGGCGACAGTTTCGAAATTTGACCGAATCATGCGATCCGCCCAACGCAAACTTTGGCGGAGTTAACGACAGAGGATGCACGATCAAGATCCCGACCGGAGAGCATTTTCACGCTATTGGCTACCACGGCGATATCGAGGGGTGGCGGAAAGATATTGAATCCGCCGCGGCAGACTTAGGATTGCTGCTGGCGTCCATAAGTGGAAATTGCCTCGTTATTTCTGATGGGAGAAAAGTTCGGCTAACTGACTGTGACGTTGAGTTTTGTTAGATGCCCCCTAGATCATGAAGTAATACGCAAGGCCCGATCCCCGCGAGCTTGGGCGGCGCGGGTTCGTCGATCCTGACGGGAGCCACAGGGCAGCAGAACGGCCCGAGCTACGTCGTCGGTGGATTGGGCGCAACGCTCGATCCCGTCTCCCCGCAAGTGCTGATCTCGAACTTGCCTGCGTCGCTGCAACCGAGCACGACGACGTTCTATTTCTCACCGCAACAAGAAGCGATCCAACCGGGAAGTGCGCAGGTACGGGTAGCGGAACTAATGCAGGAAAAATCGGCGTGAGTGGCCCTGTTCCCGAGACACCAGTTATCGTCCTTCGGAAAAAGTGAGGTGAGTTGTGGCTTCGTTTAAGGAAGATGTTTACAAAATCTGCGTGGACGCCGTCGAAGCGTTT
>JARLJJ010000030.1 GCA_031291275.1 Formivibrio sp. | reverse complement strand
GGCAACATCCTCTTCTATGTGCAGGCGCACCGTGCCTTGCCAACGCAGCCGGCGGTGGTGTTCGCCAGCATGAATATAGGCGTGGTCGTGCTCGGTACGCTGGCCGGCGTGTTCGCCTTCGGCGAGCGTCTGTCCTGGATTAACCGCGCTGCGATTGCACTGGCCGTCGCGGCCATTACATTGATTGCGTTGGGCAAGGCTTGATACGCAAAGTCATCCCGGCTTCCTGCGGCGCGTAGCCGAACAGCCCCGGCTCGGTGTCGATGGAATCGGTGTGCTCGATCACTTGGGGTGTGAAGTTTTTGAGAAAACCTTGTGGATCCTGGGCAATAGCGTCGACCCGCAGGATGTGCCGGTTCGGTGGGGTGTTCATTGCTTGCTCTGCGGGACATCCATGGGAATATCGAGGGTGAAGGTTGCGCCCAGCCCGGACCCGTCGCTATGCGCGGTCAGGCTTCCGCCCATTTCCTGCGCGGCCAGCACGCAGCTGTGCAGGCCGAAACCGTGTCCGTTCTTGCGCGTGGTGAAGCCATGCGAAAAGACGCGAGTCAGGTTTTCCGGCGCAATCCCGTCGCCGTTGTCGGCCACCGTGATGCGCAAGACCTGCCCGTCAGCGAGGGCGGCGCCGAGCGTGATGCACGGGCTGCGATCGATCACGCCGTCCAACGCCTGCTTGGCGTTGCTGATCAGGTTTACCAGAATCTGCAGCACCCGGTGCCGGTCCAGCGGCAGCAGCGGCAAGTCGGCAACTTCCTTGACCACTGTCACTTCGTGGCGTGCCAGAGATCCGGCATTCATGCGCAAGGCATCATCGACCAAATCCTGGACCGGCACCATCTCGATGACACTTAGGGCAACGGCATAAGATTGCTGGGTAGCGACGATGTCCTTGATGTGCTCGATGCTCTTGGTCAGTTGCCCGAGTTCATCGATGAGGCTTTGTTGCTCCGCAGCCAAAGTCTCGGCCAGTTTGTTCAGATAGCCCGGTAGCCGTTTGCCTTTTTCGTCATGGGTCAGGAAATTGCCAAGGTCGGTTGCATGCTCGTCCAAGAGTTGGACCGCCTTGGCCAGTCCCGGGGCCTTGGAGGAGCGTATCTGGCTGCTGAGTATATCGGCTGAAACATTTACGCTGTTGAGGACGTTGCCCACGTTGTGCAGCACATTGGTGGCGATTTCGGCCATGCCAGCCTGGCGGGATTTTTCTTGCAGTTCGGTTTGTACCTGGCTCATGCGTAACGCTGCGCGTACGCGAGCCTTGAGTTCCAGCGGAGAGAAGGGTTTGGCGAGATAGTCGTCGGCGCCGCTCTCCAGGCCGGAGGCGCTGGCCTCGCTGCCGCCGCGGGCGGTCAACAGGATCACTGGCAAATGGGCGAAGCCGGCACTGGCCTTGATCCGGGCCGTCAGGCCAAAGCCGTCGAGCTCCGGCATCATCACATCCGAAACGATGATATCGATTGGACGGTTTTGCAGGAGTGTCCAGGCCTGCTCGCCATCCGCTGCGGTGGCGACTGTGTAGTCGCTGCGCAAGAGTTCGCTGAGGTAGCTCAGCATTTCTGGGCTGTCGTCTACTACCAGTACTCTGGATTGCAAGGGCTGTTCCGGGAGTTGTTCGTTGTCTGTGCCTTCTTTCGATGATTGGTCGTTGCCTCTGTGATGGTGGTCGTCGTCGAAGCGCAAGCGGCGTTGCTCGATTCTGCTCGCGTTCGGTGATAATCGTTCGTGCATATTGTTGGCTTCGGCCGACATGACATGTTGCTCTGCCCCCAGCGGCAGTCGAACAAAGAAGCACGAACCCTGTCCGGGTTCGCTGTTGACGCCGACTTCCCCCCCCATCAACTCAACTAATTCCTTGACCAGGGCGAGTCCGATGCCAGTGCCGCTATACTGGCGCGTGGCAGAATTGTCGATTTGGGAAAAACGCTGGAACAGCAACGGCAGTTTGTCCGGCGCAATACCAATGCCCGAGTCCTGCACTGCGAGTTCAAAGCGCTCGCCTTCAAGCGGCGTTACTGCCACATGCACGGTGCCGCCAGCGGGCGTGAACTTGATGGCATTACTCACCAGGTTGAGAATAATCTTCTCGAAGTGCCGGGGGTCAAGGTACACCGTGCCGAGTGCAGGATCGATGTGCCAAGTCAAGGTGCAATTCTTGTCTTTTGCCGCCGAGTCCGCATCGTCGGCTAGCATACCAACCGTCTTGTTCAAATCAACCGGCGCCGGACACAACTCAAACTTGCCCGCTTCAACCTTGGAGAAATCGAGAATATCGTTTACCCGGTTCATCAAACGCAGGGCATTGCGCTGGGCGCGGTCGAGTTGAGTGCGCCAGTCCGCCAATATGTGATTCGTCGTCAGCAGTTGTTCAAGCGGGGCGAGAATAAGCGTGAGCGGCGTGCGCAGTTCGTGGCTGACGTTGGCGAGGAAATCGCTTTTCGCCTGATTCGCCGCTTCGGCGGCATTTTTGGCGCGCTTGAGTTCTGTCTCAAGCTTCGTGCGCTCGGCGATTTCCGTTTGCAGGCCAGTATTGAGACTGGCCAGAGCCAGTGCGCGTTGCCGGTTCAGCAGGAGCGACCACACGATGACGGCAAACAGGGTGCTGATCAACAGGCCCCCAAGCAGAATGAGACGAGGTTTTTGCACATCGATGGTGGCATCGAAAGCCGGCAGCGAATCAAAGCGCAAGGTCCAATTGCGACCATCGAACTCGAAGGACTGGTCTTCGCTTAACGATGAGGGTATCGGTGTTCCTCGGACTCCTGCAAGGGTGTCATACATCAGGTTTGCCGGGGACGCAGCGCCGTCGAACACGCGCAGTCGGATGTTGGGCAGCTTCTCCGGGCCGAGAATACCCTGCATCAGGTCAACCACCCGGAAGGTAGAACAAACATAGCCGTTCAGTGCAGCTTGTCGCTCCTCTGTATTGGCATGGGCAACACCATTGCGAAATACCGGCAAGCACATAACGAAGCTGCTTTGCACGCCGTCGGCTGTTTCCAGTCCCAGCTTTACTTTGCCAGATACGGATGGTTGGCCGCTGTCACGGGCGCGTGTCATGGTTTCGTGTAGCGCTGGATCGGTCAGCATGTCAAAGCCGAAAACACGCAGATTGCGCCAGTCAGCTGGTTCCATATACACAATCGGGGCATATTCAGCACGCTCGCCGGGCGGCCGAATCTCATAATCGGCAAGACCTTCGGCGCGAATCCGTTGCCTAAGTTTAGCCAACTGGTCCGGAAGAACGAGTCTAGCGAAACCGATGCCCTGAATGCCGAGGAAATTTTTCTCAATCTCCAGGGTGCGTACATAGGTGGCCCATTCCGCGCGTGTCACTTCCGGGCTTGACGCGAAGAGACCAACCGCGCCGCGCAGTATCTGCTCATAGGCGAGCAGGCGTTGTTCGATGGCTTGTTGCGCTTCAGCTAGCTTGAACTCGAAGCGCTCGCGAGCGATCTGCACGTTTTCCGCCGCCGCACTCCTCCACATCCAGAGTGCGATGGATATGAGTAGTGTAAAGGTGAGCACCGCAGCCAAGATGGCTTGATGGTTCTCGGCAAGCGTTCGGGCACGTAGCCTCATTGCAGTAGATCCTTGGATTAAGGGTGGTCGGCGAGGTACTGGTCGACATTCTCTTGGGTGGTCAATGCTGCCGGTTGCAGTTGGAGATGCGGCAGCTTTTGGCCGGCCAACAGGTCGAGTGCCGCCTGCAGACTCAAGCGACCCATGGACTGGGTACGCTGCGTCATTGTCGCGGCCAGTACGCCGCTTTTGACCGCCTTGAGTGCGCTGATGTCGCCATCGAAACCGACCACTATCACTTTATGGTCAAGGTTTGCTACCTTGACAGCTTGGGCCGCACCCAAGGCGAGGGCATCGGCATGCCCGAACATAATGGTAATCTTGGGGTTGCGCTGCAGCATTGTTTGCGTGATGGCAAATCCCTCATCCTGAGACCAGATCAGGCTGGCTTGTTTCGCGACCACGATAAGGCCCGGCGCCTTGGCGAGCGCTTCGCTGAAACCCTTTTCGCGATCAAGTTCCGGCGTCGTGCCGAGTTGGCCCTGGACGATACCGATGATGCCCTTGCCGCCTGTCATCTTGATCACATATTCGCCGAGGGTGCGCGTGGCTGCGACACTGTCGGTGGCAATGAAGGTGTCCCCCGGAGCATCGGACGGATTGCGGTCGACAGTGACCACCGGGATTCCGGCTGCTTTTGCTGCCTGTACCGGCAATCCCGCCGCAGTGGCACCTGCTGGAATATAAATCAACGCGTCTATCTTGCTCGTAATTAGATTTTTGACCTGTCCCGCCTGGAGTGCGGTATCCCCCTTTGCATCGACAGTAATGATCTCTACCCCCTTGCTTCTTCCTGCGGCCTCAACCGACTGCTTAATCTGGTTAAAAAAGTCGGCCTGCAGATTGGCGACCGCAAGACCGATGCGGACTTTCTTTGGTTCTGAAAAGGCTGATTGAGACACCATGCCTGTAGTAACAAACAGGACTAATGCTAATGTTTTAACGATCATTTTCATGGTGATGTCCTTCGTAGTAGTGGGGAATTTATGTTGATCTGGCCAAATGCGGTTGATGGGGACAATATTGAACGCGCATTTAGGTTTGCGATCCCTTTGCGTGACGAGTCAGCAGGCGGTCTGTTGTTTCCAGGGTGGTGGTTGAATCAGTCATGCTGGCCGCTCTTCGGTGCGCTGTACCGGTTGGCGTATCGGCAATGTCACGCGGAAAGTGGTGCCTTGGCCGACGACACTTTCCACCTCAAAGCGACCGTGGTGCTTTTGCACGATGCCATACGACAGCGACAAACCCAGCCCCGTACCTTTGCCGACAGGCTTGGTGGTGAAGAAAGGTTCGAAAATGTGGTTGAGTGTTTCCGGCGGAATGCCTGAGCCGGTGTCGGCCACCTCAATCCATACCTGCTCGTCTTGCATGCCCGTGCGGATCGTGATGCGTCCGCGCTGTGTGCCGATCGCTTGCGCGGCATTGACTACAAGGTTCATCACCACCTGATTGATTTGCGAAGGCAGGCATTCGATCTCGGGAATCGCGCCATACTCCTTGATCACATCCGCCTTGTATTTGATTTCGTTGGCTGCCACGTTCAGCGTTGAATCGATGCCTCGGTGCAGGTTCGCCATTAGCCATCCTTGCGCTGAATCCACCCGCGAAAAATCTTTCAGGTCCTGCACGATCTGGCGTACGCGCTCGATGCCCTGCATTGATTCGTCCATCAGCTGCGGGATATCCTGCTTCAGGTAATCCAGCTCCATCTTTTCTCGCAGATCCTGCAGCATCGCGGCGAATTCAGGCGTATTCACGCTGTTTTCGGCGTACTGGTAGAGGGCAAGCATGTTGAACAGCCGGTCGAGGTAGCCTTTTAGCGTGCCGAAGTTCGAGAAAATGAAGCCGATTGGGTTGTTGATCTCGTGTGCGACGCCAGCGGCGAGCTGGCCGATCGATGCGAGCTTTTCCGATTGCACCAGCTGCTCTTGCAGGAGCTTGCGTTCGTTAATTTCAGTCTGTAGCGCGTGATTGGTGCGCGTGATTTCGCGGGTACGTTCGAGTACGGCCGTTTCCAGACGCGTAAGGTGTGCATCCGCCTGCAAGGACAATTCCCACTTGGTGGTCAGCGTGTTCGCGAGCTGACGCACCTCGATGGCGTCGAACGGTTTCTTCAGGATCAGCAGACGGTCACGCACGTCCAGCCGTGCCAGTACCTCATCCCACGAGTGGTCGGAGAACGCGGTGCAGATCACGACCTGCAGACGCGCATCGGCCTGCCATAGTCGCTCTATCGTTTCCACGCCATCCCAGCCCGGCGGCATGCGCATGTCGATAAAAGCCATTGCGTAGGGCAGGCCAGCCTCCAGCGATGACTGTACTTTAGCCAACGCTTCCTGGCCTTGATAGGCCGAGTCCAGCTCGAAGGCGGCTGCCACGACCTGTGGTGTATCGCCAAACAGTGCGGCTTCGAAGTCGTTGAAATCGGAGTTTTCCAGCGCGTGGGGTATGAGGATTTTGCGGAAGTCCTCGTGGATCGCCGGCATGTCGTCGACCAACAGGATGCGCCGGTTCGGTGAGATGTTCATCACTGGCCCTCCGGGGCATTGACGGGAATGTCCAGGGTGAAGGTTGCCCCCTGACCGAGGCCGGCGCTGCATGCGGTCAAGCTGCCGCCCATTTCCTGCGCGGCCAGCATGCAGCTATGCAAGCCGAAACCGTGTCCGTTCTTGCGCGTGGTAAAGCCATGCGAGAAAACGCGAGTCAGGTTATCCGGCGCTATTCCCTCGCCGTTGTCGGCCACCGTGATGCGCAAGACCTGCCCGTCGGCGAGGGCGGCGCCGATCGTGATGCATGGACTGCGATCGATCATGTCATTCATTGCCTGCTTGGCGTTGCTGATCAAGTTCACGAGTATCTGCAACACGCGGTTCCGGTCCAACTGCAGTGTGGGCAGCTCAGTAAGGTCCTTCACGACTTCCACCTTGTGACGCATCAGCGCCTCGATGTTCATGCGCAGCGCATCGTCCACCAGTTCATTGAGCTTCACCGGCTCGATGAAGTGCGGTGTCCCCGCATACGATTGCTGGGTGGCGACGACTTCTTTGATGTGATCGATGCTCTTGCAGAGCGTACGCAGTTCACCCGTCATGGTTTCATGCTCGGTCTCCAGCGCTTGTGCCAGCTCGCGCAGGTAATTGGGCAGCTGCTTGCCCTTGGCGTCATGCATCAGGAATTCGCCCAGATCGGTGGCATGTTCGTCCATCAAGGCCACTGCGCGTGCCAGCCCTTTAACCTTGGATGTGCGCAGCTGTGTGCTGACCAGTCCTGCAGAAACGTTGACGCTGTTGAGCACATTGCTTACGTTGTGTAGTACGTTGGTGGCGATTTCGGCCATGCCGGCCAGGCGTGCGCTAACCAGCAATTTGGCCTGCGAATGTTCAAGCGATTCAACCATCTGGTTCATGGCTTGCGCCAGGATGGTGAATTCATGTTCACGACTTTGCGGTGCCCGTGCGCTGAAATCCCCCGTTGCGACGGATTTGGAAAAAGTGACCAATTGCCTTACGGAGTTGGTGATGTGCCGCCAGACAATGATGGCGACTGTTGTGCCCAGCAGGATCGCGATGACCACTGCGATAAAAACTGTCCAGCGCGTGATATTGGCCGCGCTTTCCACGCTGTTCCGTGTTTGGAGGGCGCGTTTGGTTACCGTCGTGTGCAGGTCTTCCAGTAAGGATTCGATAGCCCGCGCCGCGGCGGCGTTGTCTTGTCGGGCCTTGTCCGCCGTATTTTCTTGACCGGGCTTGCCATACAGGTCGACGAAAACGAGAAATCCATCTTTGTATCGCTTGGTCTGTTGTTCGATCTGATCGATGTTGTTCAGAATGCCCGGATCGGAAGAGAGGGGACGAATGCTGGTAAGGTGCGCCTGCATATCGATGAGATGGTTCTGCATCGGCAATACATAACGCTCGCGTGCCTTGGTCACTCCGATCTGGTCCACCGAGATCAAAAAATCGCTTTCGGAATCGCCAGCTTTAAGCATGGCTAGTTCGCTGCGCAGGCTCAGATCGGCCATCCGGGCATCCGTCTTCAATAGCTTGTCGAGTGCAAGCGCCGAACGCTGTTCGCTGAGATGAAAAGCCATGCCCAGCGCGAGCATCAGCACGATGAGCACACCGAATGCCAGTGCAATCTCGATTTTCAGGCTATGCGTTTTGCGCCACCACGGAGGGTCGGACGAAAGATGATTCGTTTCCATATTGCCCCCCAAGCTGGTTGCTAAGGTATGGCTTACCGTTTGCATTCGTCGCCACCCATTTTCAGAAATTCGCGTACGTTTTCTTCACTGGGATAGCGCTTGATTTTTTGGCAGATGGGCTCTATCAGGGCGGGGAACCGTTTGGAGTCAGGCTGGTTAGTTGTATGGATGCCGGTGTTTTTGCGCTGATTTTCCACGATACCCAGAATTGCCATCTTGTCCATTTCAATTCTCCCTGGAAAATCGAATCCCGCCTGAACAGTATTTGAATTTAATAACGATTTTTCAGTGTATGTTAATGAAAACTATAGACAAATAATTTATGGATTTAAGTAATTTATCCGTGCAATGCAAGTAAGCGATAGGGTTTCATGACAAATTAGTGTCCGGTAGGGAAATGGTGACGCGATGGCGCTCATTTGGCACGGTGAATGTCGCACGTACTCGGTCCATCGCCTGGGTGTTCACATGGCGGGTAAGCATTTCCGATTTACCGGTATATGGGGAGTAAGTGTTCATTCGGTGCAATTTGTTTTACTCATTGCCCCCAGCCTTCGTCGGGGTAACAGCCAAAACAAAAACGCCACCGTTTCCGGTGGCGTTTTCCATTTGCAACATCAAACCTATCAGCGCGTAACCGGCTTGTAGCGGATGCGCTTGGGCTTGGCGCCTTCTTCGCCCAGACGTTTGCGCTTGTCGGCTTCGTATTCCTGGTAGTTGCCGTCGAAGAAGGCCCATTGCGATTCGCCTTCGGCCGCGAGGATGTGCGTGGCGATACGGTCGAGGAACCAGCGATCGTGGCTGATCACGAACACGGTGCCGGCGTATTCCAGCAGGGCGTCTTCCAGTGCGCGCAAGGTTTCCACGTCCAGATCGTTTGACGGTTCATCGAGCAGCAGCACGTTGCCGCCCTTGAGCAGCGTCTTAGCCATATGCAAACGGCCGCGCTCGCCGCCTGAAAGCGTACCGATTTTCTTCTGCTGGTCGCCGCCCTTGAAGTTGAAACGGCCGAGGTAGGCGCGGCTGCTCATTTCGAACTTGCCGACCTGCACCAGTTCCAGCCCGCCGGAAACGTCTTCGAACACGGTCTTGTTGTCTTCCAGCCCTTCACGCGTTTGCTCGACAAAGGCCATCTGCACAGTCTGGCCGATCTCGATTTCACCCGAATCTGGCTGTTCCTTGCCGGCGATCATCTTGAACAGCGTGGATTTACCGGCGCCGTTCGGGCCGATGATGCCGACAATCGCGCCTGGCGGGGCGTTGAAGCTGAGATTGTCGATCAGCAAGCGGTCGCCAAAGCTCTTGCTGACATTCTTGAATTCGATCACCTTGTCGCCCAGACGCTCGGCCACGGGGATGAAGATTTCCTGGGTTTCGTTGCGTTGCTGGTGCTCGTAGTTGGAAAGCTCCTCGAAGCGGGCCAGGCGCGCCTTGGACTTGGCCTGACGGCCCTTCGGGTTCTGGCGCACCCATTCGAGTTCCTGCTTCATCGAGCGCATGTGGGCATCGATCTGCTTGTTTTCCTGCTCAAGCCGGGCTTCTTTTTGTTCCAGCCAGCTGGAGTAATTGCCCTTCCACGGAATACCGTGGCCGCGGTCGAGTTCCAGAATCCATTCGGCGGCGTTGTCGAGGAAGTAGCGGTCGTGGGTCACGGCGACCACGGTGCCGGGGAAGCGCACCAGGAATTGCTCGAGCCATTCGACCGATTCGGCATCCAGGTGATTGGTCGGCTCATCGAGTAGCAGCATGTCCGGCTTGGAGAGCAAGAGCTTGCACAGCGCGACGCGGCGCTTTTCCCCGCCGGAGAGCTTGCCGATAATGGCATCCCAGGGTGGCAGGCGTAGCGCATCGGCGGCGAGTTCCAGTTGCAACGCGGTATTGTCGCCAGCACCGGTCGAGATGATCGCTTCCAGCTTGGCTTGTTCTTCGGCCAGCTTATCGAAATCAGCATCGGGTTCAGCGTAGGCGGCATAGACCTCTTCCAGGCGTTTCTGCGCATCCATCACATCGCCCATGCCGCTTTCCACTTCCTCGCGCACGGTCTTTTCCGGGTCGAGCAGAGGTTCCTGCGGCAAGTAACCAATCTTGGTGCCGGCCAGATGCTGCACTTCGCCGTCGTATTCCTTGTCCACACCGGCCATGATGCGGATCACGGTGGATTTACCCGAGCCATTCAAGCCGAGGAGACCGATCTTGGCACCGGGGAAGAAGGAGAGCGAAATATCCTTGATGATCTGGCGCTTGGGCGGAACGATCTTGCTCACGCGCAGCATCGACATTACGTATTGAGCCATTTTATGCCTTTGAATTTATTTTGATTTCGAGATGACGGGGTGGCTGGGATAGGCCGCCATTCTGTCGGGCAGGCCATCGCTGCAGCTTTGGGCGCTATGTTAAAGGCTAGCCGTTTGGGCGGCAAATGCCGAGTGCCGAGGATTGGGCAACTACAAACAAAAAACCGGCGCTGGTGTGGCGCCGGGCTTGGGTCGCAGCATACGGTGAAATTAGTCGGCTTCATCCATCCAGGCGAGCTGGATCGCTTCCAGAATTTTTTCACCGCAGTGTTTCGGATCGTCGTGAAAATCAGGCAGGGCGATAACCCATTTCATCAAATCGACAAAGTTAACCGTTTTCGGGTCGATGTCAGGATGGGCATCGGCCAGTTCTATGGCGATAAGGCGTGAATCGGTCCACTTCATGATGGTCTCCAGCAGGCGGTTTTAGCCCGGTATCTGATTGTTTTAGTGTTGTTCTCGGGCAAGGTTGATCGTGTACTTGGGCAGTTCGATAACCAGATCGACATCGCCGACCACGGCTTGGCACGACAGGCGGGAGGTGGCTTCCAGGCCCCAGGCCTTGTCGAGCTGGTCTTCTTCCAGCTCATCTGCCTCATTCAGGCTATTGAAGCCTTCACGCACGATGACGTGGCAGGTGGTGCAGGCGCAGGATTTTTCACAGGCGTGCTCGATTTCGATGCCGTTTTCCAGCAGCGCATTTATGATCAGTTCGCCGGTTTCGGCTTCAATAACTGCTCCCTCCGGGCAGAGCTCGGCGTGGGGCAGAACGACGATTTGCGGCATCAGTGTTTCCATTCAAAAATCAGTTGACTCACGGTGCAGAGAACGCCCAGGCATGGAAATATACTCATGGCTCGTTCGTCTTGTCCTTGGTGCAGGGTTTTATCTAGCCTAGCTCAGTCAGCTTATGTCCGGACAAACCTTTTCGCACGGCATTGTCCATACGCTGGGCTGCAAAGTCGCTGGTGGCCTTGTTCAGTACATCGGTTGCTGCCGTAATGGCGTGGGCGTCATCGGTTGAGATTTGTGCTACCAGCGCTTGCATCGCCGCTTCAATGCTTGAACGCTCTGTCGCGTTCAACAAATCACCGTCTGTTGCCAGTGCCGCACGGATTGCATTCAGAAGGCTTTCTGCTTCAATGCGCGCTTCGGCCAATTTACGTGCTTCCTTGTCGTCTTGCGCGTGTTGCATCGAATCGGTCAGCATGCGGCCGATGTCTTCATCGGACAGACCGTAACTGGGTTTGACCACGATGCTGGCTTCGATGCCGGTGGATTGCTCGCGCGCGGACACCGAGAGCAGGCCGTCGGCATCGACCTGGAAAGTGACGCGAATGCGTGCTGCGCCGGCCACCATCGGTGGAATTCCGCGCAGCTCGAAACGCGCCAGCGAGCGGCAGTCGCTGACCAGTTCGCGTTCGCCTTGCATGACATGGAACGCCATGGCGGTCTGGCCATCTTTGAAGGTGGTGAATTCTTGCGCGCGCGCGGTGGGGATCGTGCTGTTGCGCGGGATGATCTTTTCCGTGAGTCCGCCCATGGTTTCCAGTCCCAGCGAGAGTGGAATCACATCAAGCAGCAGCCATTCATCGTCGCCACGATTGCCTGCCAGGACGTTGGCCTGCATTGCTGCGCCCAGTGCGACGACTTTGTCCGGGTCAAGGTTGGTCAGCGGTTCCTGTTTGAAGAATTCTGCCACGGCGTGGCGCAGATGCGGCATGCGCGTGGCGCCGCCCACCAGGACCACGCCCTTGATGTCTTCGATGCCCAGTTTGGCGTCGCGCAAGGCTTTGCGTACCGGCAAGATGGTTTTTTGTACCAGATGTCCGGTCATGGTGTGGAAGCAATGTGCCGGAATTTCCAGATCCACGGCGCGACCATCTGTCAGAATTGCAGAAACCCGGGTCGATTCGTGTTCGGTCAGTGCTTCCTTGGCTTCACGGGCATGAGTCAGCAGTAATCGCGAATCCTGATCGTTAAGCCCGCTCAAATTGGCTTTTTCCAGAATCCAGCAATACAGGCGGTGGTCGAAATCATCGCCGCCGAGTTGGGTGTCGCCCGAGGTGGCGCGCACTTCAAATACGCCGCGGGTAAGTTCCAGGATCGATACGTCGAAGGTGCCACCACCAAGGTCGAAAATCACGTAGGTGCCTTCTGCTCCGTTGTCGAGACCATAGGCGATGGCCGCAGCCGTGGGTTCGTTCAGCAGGCGCAATACGTTGAGTCCGGCGAGTTTTGCGGCATCTTTGGTGGCTTGGCGCTGGGCGTCATCGAAATAGGCCGGCACCGTGATGACTGCGCCGACCAGATCGCCGCCAAGGGCTGCTTCTGCGCGTATCTTCAGTGCGCGCAGAATGTCGGCTGAAACTTCCACCGGGCTTTTTACCCCGGCCGCGGTCTTGATCTGCAGCATGCCCGGCGCATCGATAAAGCGATAGGGCGTGGCCTGGTTGGCCACGTCCTGCAAGCCGCGCCCCATAAAGCGCTTGACTGAGACAATGGTGTTGGACGGGTCGCGGTTTTGCCTTGCTTGCGCAGCATGCCCCACGACCGTAGTGCCGTCTGCTGCATAGTGTACGACGGAGGGCAGCAGGCCATGACCGTCTTCATCTGGCAAGACCACGGTCGAGCCACTGCGTACTGTGGCCACTAGCGAGTTGGTGGTACCCAGGTCAATGCCAACGGCTAGCCGGTGCTGGTGTGGCGCGGCGAACATGCCGGGTTCGGAGATTTGCAGGAGAGCCATAAATTTTATTCACCAGATACCCTAAAGGAATTTCCTTCGGGGCGGATGCACAGAGTCATGGCAAAGCAGGTGGCCCATGAATCTGGCGTGCTTAAAAAATGGAAACCACGGCGGCTTGCAGGTGGATTTTCTCCTGCTGCCGGTACCGCCGTGGTTCAAAAATCAAAACATGACAATTTCAATTGCGTCACTGATTTCTTCTTCGAGTTTTTCCAGGAAACGCAATTTACGCACGGCCTGAGCCGCAGCGGCATAATTGTGCTCGGTATCGATCAGTGCGCCAAGATTGGATTCATGGGCTTCAATTTCGCTGCGCAACTCGCGACTCAACTCTTCCAGGCGATCCAGATTCTGGTTGGCCTTGGCTTCTTCAATTGCTTCGCGCCATTCCATCTGGTTCATCAGGAAATCGATCGGCATGGACGTGTTGGTGTCTTCCTGAGTATCGACACCGCGTAGTTTGAGCAGATAACGTGCCCGGTTCAACGGGTTTTTCAGCGTTTGCCAAGCTTCGTTGATCTGGGTCGATGCCTGCAGCGAAAGGCGCTTGGTCGCGTCATCGCTGGTGGCATGGCGATCCGGATGATGTTCGGTCACGGATGCGCGGTACTGGCGTTCCAGCTCACGCAAGTCCAGAGAGAAGACTTCCGGCAGGCCGAGCAAAGCGAAGTGAGATTGCGTGAAGTCGATCATTTTTGTGTGAGGGGTAAGGAGTTAGGGGTGAGGGGTAACCCTGCACCTCACACCTCACGCCTCGCTCCTCTCTAAACGGTGAAGCTTTCACCGCAGCCGCATTCGTTGGCGACATTGGGGTTGTTGAATTTGAAGCCTTCGTTCAAGCCTTCTTTGGTGTAATCAAGTTCGGTGCCGTCAATCCAGGCTAGCGATTTTTCATCGGTAATGATCTTGACGCCAAAACTTTCAAAAACCACATCATCTTCGCTTAGTTCGTCCACGAATTCGAGTTTGTAGGCCATGCCGGAGCAGCCGGATGTTTTCACGCCAAGACGCACGCCTACGCCTTTGCCGCGTTTGGTCAGGAAATTACTGATATGAGCTGCCGCTTTTTCAGAAAGAGTCAGTGCCATTTTAAAACTCCGCGAGGGGAGAGGCGTCAGGTGCGAGGTGTGGGTTTTACCCCTTACGCCTCACTCCTGACGCATCACTTCGAATGCTTTTCTTTGTAATCGGAAACCGCTGCCTTGATGGCGTCTTCCGCCAGAATCGAGCAGTGGATCTTGACAGGGGGTAAAGCCAACTCTTCGGCGATCTGAGTATTCTTGATCGAGAGCGCCTGATCGAGCGTTTTGCCTTTTACCCATTCGGTCACCAGGGACGACGAGGCAATGGCTGAACCGCAGCCGTAGGTCTTGAACTTGGCATCTTCGATCACGCCATTAGCTCCGACCTTGATCTGCAGCTTCATCACATCGCCGCAAGCCGGCGCGCCGACCATGCCGGTGCCCACGGATTCATCACCTTTTTCAAACGTCCCGACGTTACGCGGATGTTCGTAATGATCGAGTACTTTTTCGCTGTATGCCATTTTGGAAACTCCTGTGAGGGGTGAAGAGTGAGAAGTGAGGCGGGTTTACCCTTAACTCCTCACTTCTTTCTCCTCACTCAAATTAGTGTGCTGCCCATTGCACCGAGCTGATATCGATGCCTTCCTTGTACATATCCCACAGTGGGGAAAGCTCGCGCAGCTTGCCAATCTTTTCATGCAACAACTTGATGGTGAAATCAATGTCTTCCACTGTGGTAAAGCGGCCAATAGAGAAGCGAATCGACGAATGTGCCAACTCGTCGGAGCGGCCCAGTGCACGCAGTACGTAGGAGGGTTCCAGGCTGGCTGAGGTGCAGGCGGAACCACTCGATACGGCCAAATCCTTCAATGCCATGATCATCGATTCGCCTTCGACGAAGTTGAAGCTCACGTTCAGGTTGTGCGCCACGCGACGTTCCAGATCGCCGTTAAGGTGCACTTCCTCGATATTGGAAAGGCCCGCCCACAGACGGTCGCGCAACATGCGGATGCGTTCGTTCTCGCTGGCCATTTCTTCGCGGGCAATCCGGAACGCCTCGCCCATGCCGACAATCTGGTGCGTGGCCAGTGTGCCGGAACGGAAGCCGCGTTCGTGTCCCCCGCCATGCATTTGCGCTTCCAGCCGAACACGCGGCTTGCGACGGATATACAGCGCGCCCATGCCTTTCGGGCCATAGGTTTTGTGCGCAGAGAAGCTCATCAGATCGACCTTGAGTTTTTCCAGGTCAATCGTCATTTTTCCCGTGGCTTGCGCAGCGTCGATGTGGAAAATGATGCCGCGTTCACGGCAAAGCTCGCCAATGGTTTCGATATCCTGAATCACGCCGATTTCGTTGTTGACCGCCATCACCGAGATAATGATGGTATCCGGGCGGATCGCTGCTTTCAGTTCTTCCAGATCAAGCAGGCCGTTTTCCTGGACGCCAAGATAGGTAGCTTCAAAGCCTTGGCGTTCCAGTTCGCGCACGGTATCCAGAATGGCTTTGTGCTCGGTCTTGACCGTGATGATGTGTTTGCCCTTGGCTTTGTAGAACTGGGCCGCACCCTTCAGTGCCAGGTTGTTCGATTCGGTCGCGCCGCTGGTCCAGACAATTTCTTTTGCATCGCAGTTCACCAGCGCTGCAACCTGTTCGCGTGCTTCTTCCACGGCAGTTTCTGCTTCCCAGCCGTAGGCGTGTGAGCGCGAAGCCGGGTTGCCGAAGTGTTCGGTCAGCCAGGGAATCATTTTGGCCGCAACGCGGGCGTCAACTGGTGTTGTGGCGGAGTAATCAAGATAGATAGGCATCTTGTTCATGGCGTGTCTCTTAGTGTGCAATAGCGTGCGTGGCAGAATCTGCGATGTGGCCAATGTGCTGTTCAAACTGGATGACGTTTTCACCGCGCTGTTTCGCTTCGAAGTGTTCGATCAGTTGCGCCAGCGTGACGGATGCCAGATAGCCGTGAATGGTCTGGTTCAAGCCTTCCCAAAGATCGTGGGTCATGCAGGTATGTTCGTCATGACAGTTGTGCCCACCGGCGCATTGTGTGGCATCGAGCGGTTCATCGACGGCCACCACAATATCTGCGACAGTAATTTCGTTCACGGTTCGGGCCAGGCAATAACCGCCGCCAGGGCCACGTACCGAATCAACCAGATTGCGCCGGCGCAATTTGCCGAATAATTGCTCCAGATAGGAGAGCGAAATACTTTGTCGATCGCTGATGCCGGCCAGGGTAACGGGGCCGCCATTGGAGCGCATAGCCAGATCCAGCATGGCAGTAACGGCAAAACGACCTTTGGTGGTGAGGCGCATGTTGATTTTCCTTACTTCGTTCGGTTCTGGTGCAAAGCTTAAAGTACCATAGTAATTTAGTCAACTAAAAAACCCGTTCGTTCAGTCAACTATTCACTTTGCACGTTCTGGCTGACAACGCGAGGTTAATCAACAATTTTGTTCAGGTAGTTCGGATCAAACTTGTCTGCGGTAGCCCGTTCTTCTTCGCAGTTGACGCCCATCTGCTCGAGCTTGGCCAAAATCAGTTCGATACGCTTGTCGGAAGTAACGGAGTGGTCGAGTAGACCATGGATTGCCTTGACCATTGGATCGTTCATGTCGTTGGAAATACCGTAGGCAGAAAACCCCAGGCGCTCGGCTTTTTGTTCACGTGCCTGTTCCACTTCGGCGTCGAGAATGCGCGCCGGAATGCCCACTGCCGTGGCGCCGGCGGGGACATCCTTGACCAAAACGGCGTTGGAGCCGACCTTGGCGCCGGCATGCAGCGTGATGGGGCCGAGTATCTTGGCGCCCGCGCCAATGATCACGCCAGCTTCAAGTGTCGGGTGGCGTTTGCCTGCTTGCCAGGACGTTCCTCCGAGGGTTACGCCATGATAGAGCGTGCAATCGTCGCCAATCTCGGCGGTTTCGCCGATTACGATACCCATGCCGTGATCGATGAACACGCGCCGGCCTATGGTCGCACCGGGATGGATTTCGATGCCGGTCAAAAAGCGGGTGAAATGCGAAAGGAAGCGCGCCAGCCACTTCCAGTTCCGTTTCCACAAACCATGGGAAATGATGTGCAGCGTCAACGCATGAAAACCCGGATAGCAGGTGACTACCTCCCAAGTCGAACGAGCAGCGGGATCGCGGTCAAAGACCACGCGGATGTTTTCACTCAGACGGTTAAACATGGCGGCGAAACTTCCCCTATAAAACCTGACATTTTACTCGGGAATGAAATGTGCAGGGAGCGACTTCTTTACACTTCCATGCAAAGAGATATCAATTGCGTACGGATTATTTCTAGGCAACTTGGCACTTTTCAAGCGATGGGTAGCGTGACATGTGCATTTATATGGGATGTTGAATGGAGTAGTGCGTTGAATGCTTCCAAGGGCAGGGGGCGACTGAACAAATAGCCTTGGTAGACATGGCAGCCATGCTGGGCAAGGAACAGGCGCTGTGGTTCGGTTTCTACGCCTTCAGCAATCACGTTCAAACCCAGGCGTTGTCCCATGGTAATGATGGTTTGGGCAATGACTTCATCATTTGGATTGCCGGGAAGGTTAAATACGAAAGATTTGTCGATCTTGAGTTCATCCAGGGGCAGGCGAGTGAGGTAGGACAGTGACGAATAACCTGTGCCAAAGTCATCCATGGAGAAATTGAGTCCAAGTCGTTTAAGCGCATGCATTTTTTCAATCGTGTTTTCGATGTCGTTCAGGACCAGCGTTTCCGTTAATTCGAGTTTCAACCGGGCTGGGTCGATACCGCTTTCCTTGAGGACGGTTTGAACTTGGGCAACAAAATAATCCTGGCGAAACTGCAGTGGGCTGACATTGACAGAAACGTGCAATCCACAGGCGATGGGATCATCGGACCAACTCTTGATCTGCGTACAAGCTCTTTCGAGCACCCATTGTCCAATCGGCAAAATCAACCCGGTTTCTTCGGCCAGCGGGATGAAGTCGGCTGGAGAAACAAAGTGATGTTCGGGATGCTGCCATCGGAGCAATACTTCTGCGCCGAGAGTGTGTCCGCAGCCATCGACCTGGGCTTGGTAGTAAAGCTGTAATTCGTCTCGCGTGAGCGCCTGTCGCAGGTCGCTTTCCAGTGCGCTTCTTTGATCCAGCGTGGACTGCATTTGAGGGTCAAAGAAGCGCGAAGTATTGCGCCCCCCTGCCTTGGCCTGGTACATCGCGATATCCGCATTTTTAAGTAAATCCTCTGGAGCTTCATCCCCGCGAAACAGGCAGATGCCAATGCTGGCGGCACTGACGCACTCGTGGCCGTTAATATGAAAGGGTTGGGCAATGGCCGCGCGCAAGTGATGACCAATATTTTTGGCCACGGCAGCGGCTTCTTCTGCCTCATCGCTCAGTGCCTCCAGAATAATCACAAAATCGTCCCCACCTTGCCGGGCCAAGGTATCGACTTGGCGCAAGACTAGACGCAATCGCTGTGCGACTTGAACCAGCAACAAATCACCGATGTCATGTCCACGGGTATCGTTGAGGGTGTTGAAATTATCCAGATCAAGGAACAAAACGGCGCCGTATAGTCCGTCTCGAGCGGCCGCAGCCAATGCTTGACCCAGCCGGTCTTGCAGCAGGCGGCGATTAGGGAGGTGAGTCAGCTGATCGTAGTAGGCCAGTCGATGAATTTCGGCTTCCGCCTCCTTGTTTTGGGTGATATCGGAAAACGCACCAACAAAGTGAGTGATGCCGCCCTCGGGAGAGATGACCGCATAAATGGTGAGCCATTCGGCATAGATCCCACCATTTTTGTGTCGATTCCAGATTACACCTTGCCAGAAATGTTGCTCAAGCAAGGAGGCCCACATGTGTGTGTAAAACGCCGTGTCTTGCCGTCCGGATTTCAGCAAGGACGATTTTTGACCCACCGCTTCTTCTACGCTGTATCCCGTGGTCCGAATAAATGCCTGGTTGACCCGCAATATAACGCCGAGACTGTCGGTGACAAGCATGCCAACCTGTGATTCAAACGCTTTGGCCGCAATCCTGAGTTCGACATCCGCTTGTTTGCGAGGTGTGATGTCACTTTGCACTCCAACAAATTGAGTTAACTGGCCGCTGGTATCAAAGACGGGAGAAAGGGAAAGCTCACTCCAGAATTCGGTGCCATCTTTACGATAATTCAGAATTTCTCCTTGAAATGGCTGGGCTGCATCAAGTGCCGTACGCATTTTTGCCACGGTATCTGCATTGCTCTTGGGTCCTTGCAGTATCGCGTAGGATTGGCCAAGCAATTCTTCCTGGGAATAGCCGGAAATGCGCTCAATCGCATGGTTGGCGTAGGTCACGCGCTGATCTGTTCCTGCGATCAACACTCCTTGCGATATTTCTCGCAAAGCAGCGTCATGCGATTGCAAGGTGGCTAACGTCTCTTGCAAGACGGCATCCGCTTGACGTTTGCGTGCCATGCTGATCAACAAGGCCCAAAGCAGTGCGATCAATGCGAATAGCAAGACCAAGCCCAGCCAGATGAGCGGCTGGTGGGTCTCGTGCCATGGTTGAAATACAAACGTACTGGATTCGGGAAGTTGAGACTTCGGAATGTGGAACCGGACCAGTTGGCGGTTATCGAAGGCGTAATGCCCAGCTAGATGTTGGCGGACAGGAATGGCGTCGGCGCTTTCTCCCCTCAGAATAAGTTGCAGAATTTCGCTGGCGGCTTCGCCTTGTGCTCTGGCGGTGGTGAGTAGCCCGCCAACGATGCCGTAGCCGAGATAGAAATCCCAGTTGGCGTAAACGGGTACCGGACTGTGCTGGGTGACCAACTGGGCGATTTCTGGATACGTGACGTAAGTGCCTGCCTGGTCACGGGCAAATGGCATCAGCAACACCAAGTTGTCTTGCGCAAGCGTGCCCAGCTTTTGGGGTAACTCTCCTAAAGTCAGGTTATCCAAAAATGTGAATTCCACCTTGTTCTTAAAAGAGGCGAGAATTGGCTCCATCTCTTTGCGTAAAGCGCTGCCTGTGGTGGTGTTGTCGATGACCACGACAATGCGCTTGGTTTGCGGGTGCAAGTGCAGCATCAGTTTGATTGTGGCTGCGCTATCACTGGTTTCTGCCACGCCAGTAAATCCGTGCAGACCGGTGAGCAAGTCCTCTCGAAACCAGTTCACCCCACAAAAAACGACGGGTACGCCTGGGAATAGTTCATCGCGATATCGACGCAGGAACTCAAAGGCATCGTTGTCGGTAGCGACGATGGCATCCAGTTTGAGCGATTGGTATTTGTGTGCATATAGACGGCGCAAGTTGTCAAAATGCGCTTGATCGGATACCCGCTTGGTATCCATGTATTCGATATGAAACTGAACTGGCGGGATATTTTTTGCCAGGCCCGCCTGTACCCCAGCGGTCTCCCCATCGGTCCAATCCATTCCTTGATGGTATGAATTAAGCAGCAATACTTGTGGCTGATTCGCCGCCCAGACAGGGCTGTACAGCCATCCTGCGATCAAGAACAGAATTACCAGGAAAGGACGAACGCGAAGACAGGCCACGTGTCTTGCCTTTGGCATCAAGCCAAAAAAAAGAGGGATACCAATGAATATTCAGACAAAAAAACGATTTATGCCAGCCAGGATTAGGGCTGGCAGTGCGAAAGAGCTTTAGAAAGTGAGGGTGCTGTTCTTCTGAACAGCACCCCGCAGGGGTGCTTGATTTGTGCTTTTTCTGCGCTGTTTATACTGTCGCCACCTTGAATTGCGCCGCCAGGCCTTCAAGCTGGTGAACGGCAGCAGCCGTTTCCGCCAGGCTGTGCTCGGAGCCATCTAAGGCCGCACGCATGGAATCGGCCGTGCCAGCTACCGATCGGATATGCTCGCTATGGGCGGTACTGGATTCGGCAATGTGCTGGATCGATGCCAGGATGTTGTTCACCATGGCTTCGGTCCCGTTGCGATCTGATGCACTGTCTACTGCCAGTTTCAATCCCGCTTCGAGTTCACCCATGCCACTTTGCATTGCGGTCACGGCCCGGTTGGCCTGTTCCTGTACTCCTTCAATCATTCCACCAATCTGCATCGTGGCATTACGGGTGCGTTCGGCCAGTTTGCGTACTTCATCGGCCACCACGGCAAAACCCCGGCCTGATTCGCCTGCACGGGCCGCTTCAATGGCGGCATTGAGCGCCAGTAGGTTGGTTTGATCAGCAATTTCCTTGATGACAAGCACGATATGGTCGATCTCGGCCGTGCTTTTCTGCAGCTCACCAATGGTGGCCGCCGAATGGCTGATCCGTTCCCGGATCGTGCCGGTCATGCCTTGCAAATCTTCAAATTGCTGTTGTGCGCCGGAAAATGCCTTGGCCATGTCGGCACGCATGCTGCTGGCCTGCAGCGAAGCGGTACCGATTTCCTGCATCTGCTGCTCCAGTGAATCAAGGATTTGCTGCATGGAAACGAATACTTCCTGGGCACGACTACGGGTCGCATTGCTGGCTTGAACCTGCGAGTGGTTAGCCATGCTCACCTCATTGCTGATGCGAATCACCTGGGCAATGATGCCTTCCATATTGTCGATCAGACTATTGATCCACTGAGCCGTGGCGGTGATTTCATCGCGGTGGGCGCCGGGTTTATCCAGTCGAATCGATAGGTTGCCGCCGCCCTCGGCCACGGTTTGCACGGTTCGTCCTGTTTCACTGAGCCGGGAGGAGAGCGAATGCAGGTAGAAGCGACGATAGAAAAAAGCCGTGACAGCCAGACATCCCGTTGCCGCCAGCAATGTTTGCGGGCCGCTCAGGTTCAGACCGAAACACAGGGCGCCTGTGGCGGCGAGCATGACCATGTCTGCGACCAGTAATGCCTTGCTGGCGCGGTAACTGGTCGGACGGGCACGATAGACTTCTTCCAGATCGGCTTCGCACATCATGCCCCAGGTGTCGAGCGAGCCGGGCAATTGGAAAGTGACTCCCTTGCCAATGACCGGGATATGCCGGTAGTCGGAATAGCCCGGGTATTTCACATATAAATTCTGCCCTTTACGAATGGTTTCTCGCACTCCGGGGTGCAACTGGCGTGTGGCTGGATCGTTGAAAACCAATTCGAATTCAGTGTGATTTTGTACCCGCACCACGCCATAGTCGGTATTGACGCCATCCTTGAGGTTGTCGCCAAGCGAGAACGAGCGATCTTCAAAGCGTGAGCGCGATAACGCCACGCCGGGCTGAATTGTAGAATCGAAAACCGGTTTGGCCATGAACAGGTAATTGTCGCCGGACTCATGAAATACATGACCCCCTTCGCGCTGGATCAAATCGCCGACGACATCGTTAGGTACTCGGGCACACAGAATGGCAACCAATTGGTTGGCACGGATCACCGGAAGAAGAAACAACAAGGTGACCGCATCGTGAAACTTGGATGAGCTGGGGCCAATTTGCAGCGTCAACGGGTCAATATAGGGACCGTGCAGGAACCGTTGCTTGCGGGCGGATTCAATTACCCGGCCGGGAATGTCGGCCTTGCCGGCATGAGCGGCATGACTCGAGGCAATCACGCTGCCTTGCGAATCAAGTACAAACAGTTCTGACGCATCGCGAATGATCTTCAGGCGGGCAGATAACCATTCATTACGCAGTTGACCGTTGTTGGGGAGTGAATGTGCAAATCCTTCCAGGTGAGCCCATTGCTGGTTGGTCCAGTCCGTCAATAGCCTAACCCGCGTCTGTGCAATGCCGTCAAACGCGGTTTCCAGCCAAGGATAGCGGCGACGATTGAGACGGGTTGCCCAAGACATGGCGAGTTTGCCGGTTTTACCAAACCAAGGAAGCCAGCCACGTTCTTCCGCCGACAACGCCATCAAATCACTTTTCAAAGCCATTGTTGTTTTCCCTGTGCGTATTGTTGGTGCATTTTTTTGTAATTACGTGTGCGCGGGGAATGAGCTAGCAGGATGCGTGCCATATGTTGGTGCTGGTTGATTTGCTGGTTTGGTGGGGTGGCATTGATCTGGTGCAGATAGTCCTATTAAGAACAATTATTGACAGGGGTGGTGCTTAGTCCTGCAGTCTTTGCGGTATGCGTACATCGCCACAAATAACAAGCGTGCTGCCGTTTAGCTTGAAGCTGGTGGAAACGGTGACGCAGAGGTCCGCGCTGGATATGGAAAGGTACGGCCGGGTCACTTGAGGTTTGCCAAAATGCTCTATGGCGCGACGGAAATAAGGTCGTCTGGACCAGCGGGCGCCTTGTGTGTCTTTGAGCGGGGCAAGACGTTGATCCATATTGGGCGAGGCATATGCGGACCAGAAATTGACGCCGATTTGCCGGCCATCGTGATCAAGCAAGTAGCAGAAATCGGATTGAGCTAGTTCGAGAAACGAGCGACAGGATTCCTCCATGTCACGCCCGGCAGAGAGCAAAACTGCAGCATAGCCAATGGCATTCAGGTAGGGGGAAAGGGTCTGGTGATGTTGCTTGCGTTCTTGTTTGATGCGGGCATCGAAATCAGTCCAAAGGTCACCGATGACCTTTTCTGCATTGCTTCGATCAACCAAATAGGGCTGTGGTCGCCCAAACAGATACCCTTGCGCAAAGTCCACGTCGGAATCGAGCGCAATATAAGCTTCGTCCTCGGTTTCCACCCCCTCGACCAGAACCATGGATCCAGCCTCATGCAGTAAGGAAACTATTTGCGGCAACAGCCGGCGGATTCGTTTTTCCTTTGCAGCCTGCATGATCAGGCTGCGATCCAGTTTTACAATCTGTGGGCGTATTTTCCAGACCCGGTCAAAATTGGAACTGCCTGCGCCAAAGTCATCCAAGGCAATCAGGCAACCCATTTCCCGGAAAAACGCGACGGCTGAACCAAACTCGGCATCGTCGCGTACGGCTTCTTCAAGAACTTCAATGACCAGGCGGTGAGGCGGAAATTCAAGCTGGCTAAGTAAACTGCCAAACGAGTTGTTGCTGGGGGCTTTCCTTGCCTGCAGGAACACATGAGGATTCATGTTCAAGAACAGCCAGTCGTCCTGTTTCGAGAGGTGATGGTAGTTGTTCAAATGCAGGAAATGGCAAAGTTGATCGAGTTTTAGCCGCATATCCCCTTGCTGGTTATTTAACAAGGCAAGGGGCGAAATTGCCGAACCATCCGCAGTGAAAGGGCGCAACAAGGCTTCATAACCCACAGTGCGCTGTGCGGACAGGCCGTAAATGGGTTGAAAATGGCTGGTGAGTGTATGCGATTCATAAGGAACAGAGATCAGGCAATTCTGGCGTTCCATCATTGAATCTGCGGGGATAGCTTCTAGGGCAGGCGGGGCGAACGGACGGGATTTGGCTATCACGGATGGGATGCTTGCATGGAAGAAGTGGTTGCTTGTAATCAGCAATCGGCATGCCAGTGCCGGTAGTGCGAGGAATTATCAATCTGTGTTTGAATTCGTAAGGTTTTCCCTGGGGTAATGTTTTGTTGTGGTGCGGTCTGCATCTTCATGTGCATTATTTGGGTGCATTCACCGGCCTTGTTCTGGCGAGCTTCTAATCAGTGACATCGAAATACGCAATCTGAGGGATGCCGCTATCTGCCGGAACAACGGTTTGTGCCATACTCAATTTATCCCAGTCGACAAGTGAGCTTGCCATGTCTTTGCCCCCCTCCTCTGAATTGATTGCTGCTGTGTGCGAAGGCCGTCACGGTGATCCTTTTTCAATTCTCGGCCTGCACAAGGAAGGAAAAATACTGGTAGTACGTGCTTTCTTGCCCAATGCGACGCGTTGCGCAATGGTGCACGAAGGGCGGGAAGTGATGGTGCTGGATAGACTGGATGAGCGAGGCTTTTTTTCCGGTGCCTTGCCTGCGCAAACCAGCGTCCTGGATTACCGGTTGAGTGTGACTTGGGGAGAGTGGCAGGTCGAGATTGACGATCCCTACCGTTTCGGTCCGGTACTGGGCGAGATGGATATCTGGCTGCTGGCAGAAGGTACACATTACCGCCCGTTTGAGCGCATGGGCGCGCATCCGTGCCAGATGGAGGGTGTGGATGGCGTCCGCTTTGCTGTTTGGGCGCCCAATGCACGGCGAGTCTCGGTGGTCGGCGATTTCAATTTTTGGGACGGTCGGCGTTTCCCGATGCGCTTGCGGCGCGAATGCGGTGTATGGGAGATTTTTCTGCCAGGCGTGACGGAAGGTGCCCTGTATAAATTCGAAATTCTGGATGCCAATGGCAACGTTCAGCTCAAGTCTGATCCCTATGGACTGGCTGCTGAACTCCGTCCTGGCACGGCCTCCAAGGTTGCGCATCTGCCGCCGATCGTTCCATCGAGCGAGCATCGGCGTGTCGCCAACGCGTTGGTTTCCCCGGTCAGCATTTATGAAGTGCATCTGGGTTCATGGCGGCGGGTTCCCCAAGAGAATAATCGTTGGCTGACCTGGCGTGAACTGGCCGATCAACTGGTGCAATATGCTGCTCACATGGGTTTTACCCATATCGAGTTGCTGCCAATCAATGAGCATCCTTTTGATGGCTCTTGGGGCTACCAGCCGCTGGGTATTTACGCGCCAACAGCCCGTTTTGGTAGCCCGGAAGATTTCCGCTATTTCGTCGATCAGGCGCATGCAGCCGGACTGGGCGTGATCCTCGACTGGGTGCCGGGACATTTCCCTACCGATGCACATGGCTTGGCGAATTTCGATGGCACGCACCTGTTCGAACATGCCGATCCGCGCGAAGGTTTCCATCAGGACTGGAGCACGCTGATCTACAACTTCGGCCGCAACGAAGTGCGTAATTTTCTGATCGGCAATGCGCTGTACTGGATCGAACGCTACGGCGTGGATGGTCTGCGTGTCGATGCGGTGGCGTCGATGCTCTATCGCGATTATTCGCGCAAGGAAGGCGAATGGATTCCGAACGAGTTCGGCGGCCGCGAGAATCTGGAAGCGATTGATTTTCTGCGTCGCATGAACGAGATAATCGGAGTTGAACGTCCGGAAGCCATCACCCTGGCTGAGGAGTCCACGTCGTTTCCCGCAGTGAGTCGTCCGCCGTTCATGGGTGGGCTGGGGTTCCATTACAAATGGAATATGGGGTGGATGCACGATACGCTGGAATATTTCCGCCAGGATCCGGTGCATCGCAAGTTTCACCACAATCAGCTAACTTTCGGCATGATCTATGCGTATTCGGAAAACTTTGTCTTGCCGCTGTCGCATGATGAAGTGGTGCATGGCAAGGGCTCGTTGCTGTCGCGTATGCCCGGGGACGCCTGGCAGAAATTTGCCAATCTGCGGTCCTATTACGCTTTTATGTGGGCCTATCCCGGTAAAAAACTGCTGTTCATGGGTGACGAATTTGCCCAAGGTGCCGAGTGGAACCATGATGGCAGTCTGGACTGGCATCAGGCCGAGATTGATTGGCACAAGGGTGTGCAGACACTGGTGGGTGATCTGAATCGCTTTTACAAAGGCACGCCCGCTCTGTTTGCCGCCGATTTTGAGCCGTGCGGTTTCAAATGGATTTGTGCCGACGACAGTGAAAATTCCGTGCTCAGCTTTATCCGTTATGACAACCAGGGCGGCTTTGTGATTGTGGTGGGTAATTTCACCCCGGTGCCGCGTCACGGATATCGCATCGGCGTCCCCAAAGCTGGGCGCTATCAGGAAGTGCTCAATACCGATTCGCACTGGTACGGTGGCGGCAATGTCGGGAATATGGAAATGCATGCTGAAACGGTGGGCAGTCATGGATTTTCCCAGTCGCTATCGTTGGTTCTACCACCGCTGGCGGTGGTGTATCTGAAAGTCTGTGTTTGATTTTATTACACGCCTTTCGGGGATGAAGCACTGCGTTTCTCCCCGAGAATGAAGCGGCAGACGCTGGACAAGTTCTTAACACATAGGCAAATACACTTGGGTTGCCACAACAAAAAATATAAAGGGTGCAGGGATGGAGAAAACAGTTCGACTCGTGTTTCAGGGGGGGCTGCTGCCAGGGCGATCGCTCGAAGAAGTGAAGGCTGGTCTGCCGTCACTGTTGAGAGTTCCGCCAGAACATGTGGACAAGCTCTTTGCTGGTGGTTCCGTAGTGATTAAACGCGGTTTGCCGGCTTCAAAATTGGACGCTTATCAAGCGCTGCTGCAAAAAGCCGGTATTCAGGTCCTCGTTGAGGAAGAAGTGCTTGAGCATGTGTTGGATATTGAGCCCATGGCGCAGCCCGTCTCGGCGGATGTTCCATTGGCACCCGCAGAGACGGCAATACCCGCAGCAGAGGAAATGCTCTGCCCGCAGTGTGGTGTTCGGCAACCCAGACGTACACTGTGCCGTGCGTGTGGCGTGGATATGCCGCGCTATGCTGCAGCGCAAACTGCGCTCAAGGCGGACGCAGGCCGGCCGGTGGCGATGCAAAGTGCTTATGCCGCTACGACAGCCTGGGTGCCGGATGAGGAGTTGCCGCCCATTTTGAGCTTCAGCTTTGACGGTCGATTGAATCGTATGCGTTATACGATCTATGGTCTGGCTGGTTATGTGCTGATAATGCTGGTTGGCTTAATGGTCATGAGCTCTGTGTTTAGCAGCATGGGTCATGGCGGATTTCCTCTTTTTTCCATTTTGTTGTTTGGTGTTTCCGTCCTGGCGTTACTATTTTTTGGCCTGCGCTTCTCGGTACAACGCTTGCACGATATCGGTCTGACCGGTTGGCTGGTGCTGCTTAGTTTTGCCCCGTTTATCGGCGGTCTGGTCTGGATTTGGCTTTCGGTCTGGCCCGGCAACAAGGAAGCAAACCAGTATGGTCCTCCTAATCCCCCCAATTCATTGACGCACAAAATGATTGTGCTGGGGCTGGTGTTATTGCTGGTGCTGCTGCTGGGCGTGGCGTTCAAACAGGCCGTGGGAAGCATGATGCAGTTTGGGAACGGCGCGCCGCAGCGCGTGGAAAACGTTCAGACGCCCCGATTGCAGCTGTAATGACGCCCCGGGCAAGACCACAGCTTTGCGTTCGATGTAACAATGCACACTGACGCATGGTCACCAAACTGTCGTCTGGCAGGTATGATCGATCGGCAAATGCGCACGCATGCAAAAACGTTGACGCGCAGGCATCAGGAAGATTAAGCCTGAGTTGCTAGCAAGTGCGAACAAGGTCGTGGATTGGAGGGTGTCTGCACAATGGCAACAATGCTTCCCGGTAAGGCGTATCCACTAGGTGCCACATTCGACGGATCAGGTGTCAATTTTGCGTTGTATTCGCGCCACGCCGACAGTGTGAGTTTGTGCTTGTTCGACGAAACCGGGCGGCGCGAAACCATTCGTTTGGCGTTGACTGAATGTAGCGCCGGGGTGTGGCACGGTTACTTGCCCGGCGCCATGCCGGGGCTTCTTTATGGTTACCGTGTGCATGGCCCGTATGCACCGCAGCATGGCCATCGATTCAATTCGGCCAAACTGCTGCTGGATCCCTATGCCCGTGCGGTAAGTGGCGTGTTCCAGGATGATCCATTGCATTACGGATTTTGTCCCAGTGCCCCTGGGCAGG
The DNA here is from genome assembly GCA_031291275.1 of Formivibrio sp. Lineage (GTDB taxonomy): Bacteria > Pseudomonadota > Gammaproteobacteria > Burkholderiales > Chitinibacteraceae > Formivibrio. The sequence goes on along the minus strand of JARLJJ010000030.1, from coordinate 49,163 downwards.
CAGATACCCGGGACAATGCGGTGCAGGCGCTCAAGGCCCAAGTGGTCGATGAGCCCTTCGACTGGAGCGGGGATGTTGCCCCGCAGGTGCCGTGGGCGCAAACCGTTATTTACGAGGCGCACGTCAAAGGCTTTACCCGCCAGCATCCTGCCATTCCTGCGTCACTACGAGGCACCTACGCTGGCCTTGCTCATCCCGCCGCTATCAGCCATTTGAAACAGCTCGGTATTACTACGCTCGAATTATTGCCTGTGCAGTGCTTTCTGGATGAAGTGCGCTTGCAGCGCTTGGGTCTGAGTAATTACTGGGGCTATAACCAGATCGCCTGGTTTGCCCCTGAACCGCGTTATTGGTCTGGGCGTGCAGGGACCACGCAGCTGTCTGAGTTTCGCCAGATGGTGAAGGCACTGCATGCTGCGGGAATTGAAGTCATTCTGGATGTGGTATTCAACCATTCCGCAGAAACCGATGCGGAAGGGCCGACACTGTCGCTGCGCGGTATCGACAATGCCAGTTATTACACCCTCGATCCCGGTAATCCGGCGCAATATGACAACTCCACCGGTTGCGGCAATGCCTTGAATCTGGCGCAGCCGTGTGTGGTGCAACTGGTGATGGATTGCCTGCGCTACTGGGTCAGTGAATGCCATGTGGATGGTTTTCGCTTTGATCTGGCGGTGACGCTCGGACGCGATAGCCATGGTTTCAACCCGGAGGCCGCGCTGTTCGCAGCCATTCAGCAAGATCCGGTATTGGCAGATTGCAAATTAGTGGCCGAGCCTTGGGATGTCGGGCTGGGTGGATATCAGATTGGTCGATTCCCGCCACGCTGGACCGAATGGAATGACCAGTTCCGTGATGTATTGCGTCGCTTCTGGTTGCATGATGGCGTGAGCCGTGCCCTGTTCGCGCGGCGATTTGCAGCTTCTTCCGATTGTTTTCAGCAGCCGGGGCGTACCCCGGCGGCATCCCTCAATTTCCTTTCCGCGCATGACGGCTTTTCCTTGGCCGATCTGGTTTCCTACAACCACAAACACAATCTTGCCAACGGCGAGCATAACCATGATGGGCATAGTCAGAATCAAAGCTGGAATTGTGGCGTGGAAGGCCCCAGCGATGATCCCCATGTACGTTTGCTGCGTTTACGGGTGCGCAAAGCCTTGTTGGCAAGTTTGCTGTTGGCGCAGGGAACGCCAATGTTGTTAGGCGGCGATGAATTGGGGCATAGCCAACAGGGTAACAACAATGCCTATTGCCAGGACAATGCCATCAGCTGGCTTGACTGGAGCGTTGCGGAACAGGAACTCACCCATTTCGTGACTGAGCTGCTGCTTATCCGTAAAGCCATTCCGGCACTGAATAGTGGGCGTTGGTGGACAGGTCAATTCGATGAAACGGGCGTACGCGATGTTGAGTGGCTCAATCCGGCTGCCACCCATCTGGAGCCTCATGATTGGGACGATCCCGCCGGCAAGGCCTTGATGATTCGGTTGTCTGGCGTTTGGCTGCTGCTGGTGAATGCGTCCGCGCATCAATTGCACTTCCATTTGCCGGCTGGACGTTGGAGTCTTCGTCTTTCGAGCGCTGATGACGGTATGCCAAAGATGGATGATTTCACTGCTTCTGCACGAAGTGTGACCGTGTTGATGCAACAGTGATAGCCTTTGAAATAATCGCTGAAATCAAGCTTCTGGGCAGAATAGAACAAATAGAAAGGAGAAAGTAATGACTGTATCAACCATCACCACCGCACCGATTCCCGGACAGAAACCAGGGACTTCTGGCTTGCGCAAAAAAGTCACTGTCTTTCAGCAGGCGCATTATCTGGAGAATTTCGTCCAGTCGATTTTTGATACCGTTCCTGAACTCAACGGCGGCGTACTCGTTCTGGGGGGCGATGGCCGTTACTATAACCGTGTGGCGGTGCAAACCATCCTGAAGATGGCTGCGGCCAACGGTGTGGTGCGGGTGCTGGTGGGGCAAGGGGGGTTTCTTTCTACGCCGGCCGCCAGTTGTGTAATCCGAAAATACCACGCTACTGGCGGCATCATCCTCTCTGCCTCGCACAATCCAGGCGGAGCAGATGGGGATTTCGGGATCAAGTACAACATCGACAACGGTGGTCCGGCGCCAGAAAAAATAACCGATGCTATTTATGCACGGACGCAGGCCTTGCTTGAATACCGCATCAGCGACCAGGCCAATATTCCATTGGAAAAGAAGGGGAGTTACACCCTGGAATCCATGCTGGTCGAAGTAATCGATCCGGTGGCAGATTACGCTGAGTTGATGCAAAAGATATTTGATTTTGATGCAATTCGCGCCTGGTTTGCCCAAGGACATCGCATGCACTTCGATGCGATGTCGGCTATTTCCGGCCCTTATGCCAAACAGATTTTTGAAGGAATGCTGGGCGCTGCGCCGGGTACCGTGGTGAATGGCGAACCACTGGAAGACTTTGGCGGGCACCACCCGGATCCCAATCCTGCGCATGCCACGGATCTGATCCGGATCATGGCCTTGCCCGATGCTCCGGAACTTGGCGCCGCCAGCGATGGTGATGCGGACCGTAACATGATCGTCGGGCGCAATTTTTTGGTATCGCCATCGGACAGCCTGGCCATTATGGCGGCCAATGCCGCCTTGATTCCCGCGTACAAGGCCGGCATCAGCGGTGTGGCGCGTTCCATGCCCACCTCGCGTGCCGCTGATTTGGTGGCCAAGGCGCTTGACGTACCTTGCTATGAAACGCCGACCGGATGGAAATTTTTTGGCAATCTGCTCGATGCCGGACGGGCAACGCTGTGTGGGGAAGAATCCTATGGTTCCGGTTCCAACCATGTGCGCGAAAAAGACGGCGTCTGGGCAGTGCTGTTCTGGCTCAACCTGTTGGCAATCACCGGCAAGAGCGTGAATGGAATTGTCACGGAGCACTGGGCGCGTTTTGGCAGGCACTATTACAGTCGGCATGACTACGAAGCGCTGGATGTGGGTATCGCTAATGCATTGATGGCGCATCTGCGCGAGCAGCTTGCCGGTCTCGCCGGGCAGTGTTTTGGCGCATATTGCGTAGCAATGGCAGATGATTTTGCTTACGACGATCCGGTCGATGGCTCTCGAACCGCGAATCAGGGTGTGCGAGTATTGTTCGAAAATGGCGCACGTGTGGTTTACCGCTTATCTGGCACAGGGACCGAAGGCGCGACCTTGCGGGTCTATCTCGAGTTATTTGAAGGCAATTCAGCGCAGCATGCTGTTCCAGTACAAGAGATGTTGGCTGAGTTGATCGTGATTGCCGGTGATTTGGCACAAATTGCTATGCGCACTGGGCGGAAAGAACCTGACGTGATTGCCTGATTTCCTTGCTTGGCAAGATCAAGGGCCCGCTGCAGCGGGCCTTTTTTAATATGGAAATGGGGAGTTCGCTTTGGTGGATAACTGGTAATGCCAATAAATGACTTCAAATGGAATGTAGCCGGCTGTTTTTTGTTTCACCTTCTGCGCTGAATCGCTATTATTGGCTTGTCCAATCACTGTTTGGTTAGACCAAGTGGCCTGATGTTGACATCCTGAAATGTTCGGTCTTTTCTTGACACCCCTTTAAACGGCGTGCAAGTCTCGCCCATCCTGCATTTCGGGATTGTTTGCAGGGTATTGTTGTCCTGAAAATTTACAAGGTAGTGTTGTGCCATGCCCATAGAATCTGTTGATAACCGCCGCTTGTATCGCCTGATTGCCGAGCAGATATCTCGCTTGATCGAATCCGGTGAATACCGACCTGGCAGCCGGTTGCCGCCAGAACGCACACTGGCCGTGCAATTGAGTGTGAGCCGGCCAACGGTACGTGAGGCACTGATTGCGCTGGAAGTTGAAGGTTGGGTGGATATTCGCGGCGGGACTGGCGTGTTCGTACTGGAACGTCCCGAGCCGGCGGTTGAAGCCCCCATCGTTACCCCGGCAATCACTACGAGTGCCTTGCCTCCGCCTGGCCCCTTCGAGGTGCTTTACGCCCGCGACTTGATTGAGCCGGATGTGGCTGCACTGGCAGCCAAAAATGCCACGCCTGAACACATTGCCGCCATGGCGCAAGCTTTGGGTGACATGGTGTGCTGCTCGGCCAGCGACCCGATGAATGTGGAGTATGACCGACGTTTCCACCAGTATTTGGCTGATGCCACTGGCAACGGTGCCCTTGCGCAAACGGTGCAGACACTCTGGTCGATGCGCACGGATTCACTTTATCTGCGCTTGCAGGACCATTTCCATAACGAGGCGATCTGGCAGCGGGCCATTATGGAGCATCGAGAAATACTCGAGGCGGTGAAACGCGGAGACCCCAAGGCCGCTCGCGCTGTGATGCATAAGCATTTGAAAAATATAAAAATGCGCTTTGTCTCCAACTGGCAAGAAGAATAAATCAGCCATTTTTATGGCCGCCATGCTAATAATTTCAAGGACCGGTAAGTTTGTATGCCTATTGAATCGATTGATAACCGCCGTCTTTATCGTCAAATCGCCGATCAGATCAATCGCCTGATCGATTCTGGTGAATGTCCGCCAGGCGCTCGCTTGCCTGCTGAACGCGTGTTGGCTGAGCAATTAAATGTGAGTCGCCCAACTGTGCGTGAGGCTCTGATCGCACTTGAAGTGGAAGGCCGGGTGGAAATTCGCGGCGGGGCCGGCGTTTTTGTGCTGGATCGGCCGGAAATGCCTATGGCTGCAATACAGAATTCCAGTGCTGTGCCGATGCCTGGACCATTCGAGGTGCTCTTCGCACGCGATTTGATCGAGCCGGATGTGGCTGCGTTGGCTGCCAAAAATGCCACGGCGGAACAACTTGCCGAGATATCTCAGGCGCTGGGTGCGATGGTGTGTTGTTCCGCCAATGATCCGAAGCATGTCGAGTTCGATCGGCGTTTTCATTTTGGCCTGGCGGAAGCCTCAGGCAACAGCGCATTGGTACTGGCGATTCAGGCATTGTGGACCCCCCGGGAACAAGCGCTCTACATGCGTTTGGAAAACCACTTTCATACCGAGGCGGTTTGGCAACGTTCCATTCTCGAACATCGGGAAATTCTTGAGGCAGTCAAGCGGCGTGATTCGAAATCTGCACGTGCCGCGATGCATCGACATCTCAAGCAAGCAGAAATGCGTTTTGTCTCGAATTGGAAGGAAGAGTAAGTCGCCAGTTGTAGCGTAATTCCCCAGATACGGGGGTATGCTGCGCGATGATTTTGTGGATTTAGTTTGTTATTTTAGCGCTATTTTTCTGTTTGCATCACATCCCAAGGATTTTTTCCACACTGTTTGTTCAATGCGGATTTTGGCTGGGCAAAATGGTTTCCGGGCTGTTACTCTTGAGCTTAAGAACACCCATAAAAAGGAGCGAGAGCATGGACGATCTGATGTTGGCGCGCCAGTTGCCCAAACGGGCAATGGCATTGGTTCTGGCTGGGGGGCGTGGTAGCCGTCTGAAATCGTTGACGGATGATCGGGCCAAACCGGCGGTGTATTTTGGTGGCAAGTTCCGGATTGTCGATTTTACTTTGTCGAATTGCATTAATTCGGGCATTCGCCGCATTGGCGTCCTCACGCAGTACAAATCACATTCACTGCTACGTCATTTGCAGCGCGGCTGGTCCTTTCTTCGAAGCGAATCCAACGAATTTATCGATCTTTTGCCGGCGCAGCAGCGCGTGGACGAAGAGCATTGGTATCGGGGTACTGCCGATGCCGTTTCCCAGAATCTGGATATTATTCGTGACTATGGCCCGGAATATCTGGTGATTCTCGCCGGCGATCACATCTACAAGATGGATTATTCGCGCATGCTGCTGGATCACGCTGAACTGGGTGCAGAGTGTACGGTGGGTTGTCTCGAAGTGCCTCGTGCAGAAGCAACCGCGTTTGGTGTGATGGCGATCGACGACATGCGCAAGATCACCGCGTTTGTCGAAAAGCCGGCTAATCCGCCCTGCATGCCGGGTAAGGACGATGTTGCTCTTGCCTCGATGGGGATATATATCTTCAATGCCGAGTACCTGTATCGCCTGTTGGAAGAAGATATGGCGGATGAAACGTCTGATCATGACTTTGGCCGGAATCTGGTTCCCAAGGCGGTCAGCGAGGGAAAAGCTTTTGCTCATCCGTTTGGCATGTCCTGTGTTTCCAGTGACCCGAATGGACCAGCCTACTGGCGCGATGTAGGTACCGTTGATGCTTATTGGGCGGCCAATCTTGATCTGGCCTCTGTGACGCCCGAGCTGGATGTCTACGACAAAACCTGGCCGATCTGGACCTACCAAGAACAATTACCGCCGGCCAAATTTGTGCAAGATATCAATGGGTCGCACGGGATGACCTTGAACTCTCTGGTTTCCGGCGGATGCATTGTGTGTGGCTCGCTGGTGATCAATTCGGTGCTGTTTTCCAAAGTACGGGTCGATTCATTCTGTACCATCGATTCTGCCGTGATTATGCCCAGCGTCAATGTTGGCCGTGGTTGCCGTTTGCGCCGCTGTGTCATCGATCGAGGGTGCGAAATTCCGGCCGGCATGATCGTGGGTGAGAATGTGGAAGAAGACAGCCGACGTTTTGAGCGAAGCGAAAATGGTGTGGTGTTGATCACCCCCGCGATGCTAAGAAATTTGTAATTAATTCGCTGTTCAAAACTGCGATGGTTTTTCTGATGGAAATAAACGGGTGTTATTCTGACACCCGTTTATTACGTCAATGGAGCTCCTCTCATGCGTATCCTCCACGTTTGTTCTGAACTCTTTCCCTTGTTGAAAACCGGGGGGCTTGCGGATGTCGCTGGCGCATTGCCTCAGGCTTTGATCCGGCAAGGTGCCGATGTCCGTGTGCTGCTGCCCGGTTTTCCTGCAATTCTTGCGGGTTTTCACACGGCAGGAGAAGTGGCGAAACTGGAGACATTTGCTGGCGCTGCGCGGGTATTGTTCGGGCATACGGAAGCGGGTGTGGCCTTATATGTGATAGATGCACCACAGCTTTATGATCGTCCCGGCAATCCATACCACGATGCACATCAGGCGGCGTACGCGGATAACTACCTGCGATTTGCCTTGCTGGGTTGGGTGGCCGCGCAGTTGGCCGGCGGGCTGGATGGCTGGTGGCGACCGGAAGTGGTGCATGGCCATGACTGGCATGCAGGGTTAATGCCCGCTTATCTGGCAGCGCAAGGGCGGCCAGTGAAGTCAGTCTTTACGATTCATAACTTGGCCTATCAGGGGTTGTTTCCAGCGGATTGCTTTGCCGAGCTGGATTTGCCTGCGCAATTCTTCCGTATGCATGGACTGGAATATCATGGACAGCTCTCGTTCATGAAGGCTGGCATCTTTTATGCTGACAGAATAACGACGGTTTCACCCAATTATGCCCATGAAATTACCACGCCAGAGCAAGGGTGTGGACTGGATGGCTTGTTGCGTGATCGGAGTGACAGTCTTTTTGGTGTTTTGAATGGCGTGGACGAAGCTGTCTGGAATCCGGCTACCGATAGTTTGATCGCTGAACATTATGGTGCCGGCAGGCTGGCTGGCAAGGCGAAATGCAAGACGGCGCTTCAAGCGCTAACCGGGCTGGATGTGACGGATGAAAAACCGTTGTTTGCAGTCGTGAGCCGGTTGACCGAACAGAAAGGGCTGCATCTGATTCTTGCCACGCTGGGTGAAATAAAAGCCAGGGGAGGACAGATAGTCGTACTGGGCGGTGGCGACGCCTGGATGGAAAATGCATTCCGTGAGGCCGCAGCGGCGGATCCGGGTAGCGTGGCGGTAAAAATTGGCTATGACGAAAATTTCGCGCATCAGATCATGGCAGGAAGTGACATCATTATGGTGCCTAGCCGATACGAGCCCTGTGGGCTGACTCAGCTTTACGGGCTCAAATATGGTGCGTTGCCGTTGGTACGGCGTGTGGGGGGCTTGGCAGATACTGTGGTGGACTGTAGTTTGGAAAACTTGGCTGAAGGCATCGCCACAGGTATGGTGTTTGAAGAGTTTAGCGAGAACGGATTGACTCAGGCCATTCGCCGGGCATTTGCCTTGTGGTCGCGGCCCAAAGATTGGAAGTCTGTGCGCAACATCGGCATGCAGCAAGATTTCGGCTGGCATGCCGCAGCTGAGCAATATCTGGCGCTATATGGCGCTTGGTAAACAACAAGAAACTGGAGATGCATAATGACCATCGCATTCGAGTATGTTTCACCCGGTAACGATGTTGAAGCTCTCAGAAGCTCAATCGCCAATAAACTGGTGTTTGCTGTAGGCAAGGATCCGATTGTGGCTGAGCCCAAGGACTGGCTGAACGCCACATTCCTTGCCGTGCGTGACCGATTGGTCGAACGCTGGATGCGGACTTCGCGGGCACAGTTTTCACAGGATTCGCGCCGGGTCTATTATCTCTCGATGGAATTCTTGATTGGTCGGGCACTTTCCAATGCCTTGATTGCCCTGGATATTTATGACAACGTGAAATCGGCGCTGGATGAAATGGGCGTTGAGCTTGACGATATTATCGGTTCCGAACCGGATGCGGCATTGGGCAATGGCGGCCTGGGTCGCTTGGCAGCGTGTTTTCTGGATTCCATGGCCACTTTGGGCATCCCGGGCATGGGTTATGGCATTCGCTATGACTATGGCATGTTCAAGCAAAATATTATCGATGGCCAGCAGGTGGAAACCCCCGATTACTGGCTTTCCGCGCTGAATGTCTGGGAATTCCCGCGCGACGAGGTGCATTACCAAGTCCGTTACGGCGGTAGGCTCGAATTCCAGGGGGACAAAGTCTTATGGGTTGATACCGAGAATGTGCGCGCGGTGGCTTACGACTACATCATTCCCGGCTATGAAACCACGGTGGCGAATACCCTGCGTTTGTGGTCGGCGCGAGCGAGTCGCGAAATCAATCTGAGCAAGTTTAATCAGGGCGATTATTTTGCTGCGGTCGAGGATAAAAACCACTCGGAAAATGTCTCGCGCGTGCTGTACCCGGATGACACCACTTTCGGTGGCAAGGAGTTACGCCTGCGCCAGGAGTACTTCTTCATCAGTGCCAGCTTGCACGATATCCTGCAACGCTATTTCATTACGTACGAAACCCTCGATCAGTTGCCGGAGAAGGTGGCCATCCACCTCAACGATACGCATCCGGTGCTGGCTGTTCCCGAGATGATGCGTATCCTGATCGATGAATACCTGCTCGACTGGAAAACGGCCTGGACTTATACCCAGCGCATATTCAGCTACACCAATCACACTCTGATGAGCGAGGCGCTGGAAACTTGGCCGGTGAATATGTTTGGCAGCTTGCTACCGCGTCACCTGAAGATCATTTTTGATATCAACGAAGTATTCCTTGAAGAAGTTGCGGCCAAGGTACCCAATGATCCTGATTTTCTGCGCCGCGTTTCGCTGATCGATGAATCGGGTGAGCGCAAGGTACGGATGGCGTGGATTGCTGTCGTTGCCAGCCACACGGTCAATGGTGTTTCTGCTCTGCATTCTGAGTTGATGAAGGAATCCATTTTTGCTGATTTCTATCGACTTTTCCCGGAACGTTTTACCAATGTGACCAATGGCATTACTCCCCGGCGCTGGCTGGCACAGGCCAATCGACCGCTGGCAAAATTGATCGACAAAACGATTGGTCAGAGTTGGCGCAGCAACCTTGAAGAACTGGCGGAATTGAAATCGCATGCTGATTACCCGCAATTCGTTGAAGAATTTCGTGCGGTCAAGCTGGCCAACAAGGAGCGCCTGTCGCGCTACGTGGCGCAGCACATGGGCGGGCTGATCGATCCCACTGCGCTGTTTGATGTGCAGGTGAAGCGTATTCACGAATACAAACGCCAATTGATGAATGTGCTGCATGTGATCACCCGCTATAACCGCATCTTGAAGGATCCAGACGCTGAGTGCGTGCCGCGTGTGGTGATCTTTGCCGGTAAGGCGGCTTCGGCCTACAAGATGGCCAAGATGATTATTCATCTGATCAACGATGTGGCGCTCAAAATCAATACCGATCCGCGTATTGGTAACAAGCTCAAGGTGGTGTTCATTCCTAACTACAGCGTCAGCTTGGCCGAGATCATTATTCCGGCTGCCGACCTGTCCGAGCAGATTTCAACAGCGGGGACTGAGGCTTCCGGCACCAGCAATATGAAATTTGCATTGAATGGCGCGTTGACGATTGGTACATGGGATGGGGCCAATATCGAGATTGCCGAGGCGGTCGGCCTCGACAATATCTTCATCTTTGGCAATCGTGCCGAAGAGGTCGAGCGTTTGCGTCGTGAGGGTTACAATCCGCGGGCAATTTACGAGGCCAATCCTGAACTGCACGAGGCGCTGTCTCAACTGGTGACCGGTTATTTCACGCCGCAAGACCGCGAGCGTTATCACACTATTTATGATGTCCTGGTGAACTGGGGAGATCATTACCAGTTACTTGCGGATTACGCTGATTATGTCGCTACGCAAGACAAGGTGGATGCTGTTTACCGCAAGCCAGAGGTGTGGACACAGAAAACTATCCTGAATACCGCCGGTGTGGGCCGCTTCTCTTCGGATCGTTCTATCCGTGAATATGCCGAAAGAATTTGGCACACAACACCCGTGAAATTATGAAATCAACAGAACAAGATTTACATTTGATTGAAACCCGGATTGCCAGCGAGCGCTTGTTCGATGGCAATCTGCTGCATATCAATTGCGATACGGTACGCTTGCCCGATGGCGGGCAGGCTACGCGTGAATACGTTGTGCATCCGGGCGCCGTGATGGTGATCCCGGTGCTGGATGATGGCCGCCTGCTGATGGAGCGGCAATACCGCTACCCGCTGCAGCAGGTGTTTGTCGAGTTTCCTGCCGGCAAGCTTGATGCCGGCGAGGACCCCCTCGAATGTGGCCAGCGCGAGCTGCTGGAAGAAACCGGGTATACGGCAGCGCAGTGGGAATATCTGGGCGTATTTCACCCGCTGATCAGCTACTCCAGTGAAGTGATCCACTTTTATCTCGCCAAAGGGCTGACAGCAGGCAAGGCTCGGCTGGACGATGAAGAGTTTCTCGAAGTGATTTCGATGACCGTGGATGAGTTGAAATCCGGTATTCTGGAAAATCGTATTACCGATTCCAAAACGATTGCCGGCCTGTTCTGGTTGATGAACAAATAGCACTGGCGGCAAGTTGTCGCTGGATTGGCGGTGTTTTGTCGCTAGGTATCGTCCTGTTTTCGTGAATACTGGGTGCTTCAATTCACGGGTGAGGGCGGGCTGATGGATATCGGAATGAATGCCCAGATGATCAAAAAATTGCGTGAAGAGCGGGCCTGGTCTCAGGAACACTTGGCCGCAGTGGCAGGCGTGAGCTTGCGAACGATCCAGCGGGTGGAATCAGAAGGCAAGGCATCGCCGGAAACACGATTGGCATTGGCTTCTGCCTTGGGCATTGATGTGACCCAGCTCAACGCGGAAGGTGGAAATGATTCCGCAGTTGCCGCGGTCAGTATGCCGACCCTGATCAGTTGGCAGCAATACCGCCTATTGCGCTTCGCTCTGGTGGTAATCGTTCTGCTGGGGGTGGATATTTACCGCAACCATGCCCTGACGTGGACGCGCTGGCTTTTGTTGGCAACGGGCCTGGTCCTGGCTTTACGTTGGCTACGCAGCCGGTTCGTGGCGCCACGGAACTCTTGATGCTCAGATGCCAATGGGCAAACCAATTCAGATGTGAACAAGTGTCTGGCAGACGCCTAACTTTCAATGGGCAGAGCGATGGCATGCACCGCGATATCAAAGGCCGCAGCACATGCCGCCGAAAGATAGAGCTTGCCATGCTGCAGGTATTGCCAGTGCCAATCGCCGATATGCTGGTCCAACTCCGGATCGAATAAACACTCTTTTGCGACCACGCTACTGAGCAGGCCTGCTTTGAACGCCGATTCGCGTAGCGTCCATAGCCGGTGGAAGCGCTCGACCTGCTTGTCGGGTGCTGCCGAGCCGATCCATGCGGCTTCCCTCGGGGAAAAGGCGCGTTCGGCCAAGGCCCGCCAATCACGTTGCCGAACAGGATGCTCGATATCCAGTCCACAGCGCCCGTGTTTGCTGATGACCACGCCAATGTACGAGCCACTATGCGAGATGCTGGCATGCAGATCGGGTTCATGGCTGAAAACGGGATAGTCGCTACCTTCTTCGATACCTGCCAGCTCGCAACCCGCGGCTTGAGACATCAACCAACGACCAAGCAGAAATTGCTGACGGCGCATAGGTGTGCTGAGTTGTGCCAGTCGGCCCTGGCTGGATGCACTCAGCGTTGCCTCAAGGTGGGTTGGAAGCGTGAGGCTGAGCGTATCTGCGAGCAGGATGTCGAGAGTCATGGCGGCATTGGGCATCAATGAGCATCTCCGCCTGTGCCGATACTCATTTTTTTCATCAGGAGTAGCAGCGGCACGGCAAACAACATGGCGAGCCCAAAAAGAAGGAACAGGTGGGCGAAGGAAAGCATTTGTGCCTGTCGGCCGATTTGCTGGCTTAACAGGGCCATCGATTTCAGTTCTGCCAATGGATTAGGCGTGCCCATGCTTAAAACACGCGCTTTCAGTGTCGCCAAACGTTCGAGCGCCAGCCCGTTGTTGCCGGCGATATGCTCGTTCAGCGCGGCAAGCTTGATGGTGCCGAGCTTGGTAATCAAGGTAGCGGATGCGGCAATGCCGACGCTGCCGCCCAATTGACGTGTCAGGTTGTATAGACCGGTAGCATCGGCGCGGACCTGCGGCGGGATGCTGGCCATGGTCAAGGTGTTGAGCGGCATGAAGATCATGCCTAATCCCAAACCACGGATGATCAATGGCGGCAGAAAATCACTGATGCCGGATTCGGTGGTGAAGTGGTAATGGCCCCACATCGAGTAGAGAAAAAGCAGGATACCGGCGACGATGATCGGTCGTGCCGGGACGCCGCGTCCCATCAGGCGGGCCATGATCGGCATGATAATGCCCGAAGCCAGTGCCGAAGGCAGGATCAGCAAGCCAGTTTGCCAGGCGGTATAGCCCATCAGTGTCTGCACGTACACCGGGAATATGAATACGGTGGAAAACAGCGATGCCCCGAGGAGGAAGGTGATGACCAGACCTGCGGAATACTGGATGTCCTTGCACAGGCGGAAATCCACCAGCGGATGCTCGCTTTCGAGTTGACGGATCACGAACAGTCCCAGTGCCACGACGCTGGTCACGGCGTAGGCAACAATCTGGGCAGAGTCGAACCATTCGAAACGCTCGCCGCGTTCCAGGAATAGTTGCAGCGCGCCGATGCCGATGGCCATCAGGCAGAAGCCGATGTAATCGATTTTTTCGATCTGGCGGCGGAACTTCGATTCCGGCACGAAGACCAGGGTCAGGATCAGGGCGATCACGCCCAGAGGCAGATTGATATAGAAAATCCACGGCCAGGAATATTGATCGGTGAGCCAGCCGCCCAGCGTCGGGCCGAGCATCGGGCCGGTCATGATGCCCATGCCAAAGATCGCCATGCCGGTGGCGATTTCCTTGCGCGGGAAGGTCTCGAAAATGGTGGATTGCGCCGTGGCGATCAATCCGCCGCCGCCCAGCCCCTGCACGATGCGCCAGAACACCAGTGCGCCAAGGGAATCGGAACTGCCGCAGGCGAACGATGAAAGCGTAAACAGCAGAACAGACAGCAACAGGTAGTTGCGCCGTCCGAACAGGTGCGAGAGAAAGCCGGAAATCGGCAGAACAATGACGTTGGCGACGACGTAGCCAATCGATACCCAGGTGATCTCGTCGAGCGAGGCGCCGAGCGAGCCCATCATGTGCGGCACGGCCACGTTGACGATGCTGGTATCGACCAGTTCCAGCACGCAGGCCAGGGTCACCGTCATCGCAATGATGAAGCGGTTGGCGTAGATCGCTTCCGGCGTGGTGGAGCGGGAAAGGGTGGGCAGGATCGGTTTCATCGGGATCAGACGAGTCCGGCCAAATCGCGCAAAGCTTCCGCAGCCATTGTAGGAACGAATTCAATGATCTGGTACTCGGCGGCCCCGGCGCGATGGAACGGGTCTTCCCGGATCAAGGCCTCTACCTCGGCGAGACTGTCCGCGCGAGCCAAGATCACGCCACCGTTCCGCGGTTCCTTGCGTCCGGAAAGCAGCAAGGTGCCCTGAGCATAATGGCGCTGCAGGAATTCACGGTGCGAAGCCAGATGCTGCTCGATCACGGCGAGCGGTTTGACATAGTTCAGCAGAATCAAAAACATGGCGGCGCTTCCGTGTGTTAGCGGGTAGTGATTACGACGTTGACTGACATGCCGGGGCGCAAAGGGTGTCCCGTTGGCAGTGCATCTAATGCAATCTTGACCGGCACGCGCTGCACCACCTTGGTGAAGTTGCCGGTGGAGTTGTCCGGCGGCAGCAAGGTGAAGCGAGCGCCGGTTGCTGCACTGAAAGAGTCGACATGTCCTTTCAGTTTCCAGTCCGGATAGGCATCCACCTCGATATCGACTTCCTGCCCGCGTTTGACTTGTTGCAGTTCGGTTTCTTTCAGGTTGGCGTTGACCCACAGGTTCTCCGTGGGCACCAGGTACATCAGCGTTTGCCCGGATTGAATCATCTGACCCGGTTCAACGGCTTTCTTGCTGATAATTCCCGAGGCGGGTGCCAGTACACGGGTATCGCCCAATTGATTCCGCGCCAGCTGTAAATTGGCTTCTGCAGCCACCACCTTGGCCTGTGCGGATTTCAGTCCGGCAGAGGAAACGCCTACTTGTTGGCCGGCCGCAACTGCCGATTCGCGCGTGGATTTGAGTTGCGCCAGCAACGCCCCGACATGCGCTTCAGCCGTTTTGACCGTGGTGTCGGCGGCATCGAGCGCGGCTGAACTCAGCATTTTTTGGCTGGCGAGTTCGCGAGCGCGAATGTAATCGCGGCGTGCTTTTTCCACATTGGCTCGTGCTTCGGCGATTTGCGCATCAATGGTTTGGGTTTGCGAGGCCGCCGCAGCGGCATTGGCCTGTGCCGCACCAATTTGCGCCAGGGCAATACCGGGTTGACCATCCTTGCCTGCGGCGGACAGCGCTTGCTGATAATCGGCTTCGGCCAGTGCCGCTTTGGCGGCGTAATCGCGCGGGTCGAGCCCAACCAGCAGATCGCCTTGTCGCACGGTCTGGTTATCCGTGACCGGTACGTTCAAGACATAACCGCCTACCCGTGCCGCGATCGGTACGATATGACCTTCAAGCTGTGCATTGTCGCTGGACACGTGTGAGCGGCCCCACCACCAGCGCTGGGCCAGTACAGCGACGATCAGGACCAGGACGACTGCAAAAATGATTCGGGCTTTCAGTTGTTTCTTGGGCGGGGCGACGTGTGCATTCATAGGGGCGCTTTCGGGTGAGATACGATGCCGTTAAGAACGACATCCAGAAGGGAATCGGCCAGCGCATCCATGTCGGGCTGGTTTTCGTGCGGATCTACAAAGGTATGCCGCCAGATATTGCTCAATACAATCGGCCCGCACAGGATGCGTGCCAGCATGGCGGGATCGCAGGGGCGGAATTCGTTCTGCGCAATGCCATATTCGATGATGTCGGACAGCATCCGACGCACGCGCCCACTGACTTCGTCACGATAGAACTCAGCCAGTTCCGGGAAGTTGCCCGCCTCAGCAATCATAAGCTTGGACGTGCTTCCCCGGCAGGTGCTCATCCCTGCGGTCCACAGCCGCACCGCAGAATACAACTGCGCACGTGCCGTGGTTTCGGCCAAGGCAGTTTCCTTGATCCGGTCAAGGTTGGGCAGAATGGTCTCGCGTATTGCTGCCTTGAAAAGCGCTTCTTTGCTGGAGAAATACAGGTAAACCGTGCCTTTGGTTACTCCGGCCACGCGCGCGACATCCTCGATCTTGCTCGCGGCAAATCCTTTGGCGTGAAAAATAGCCAATGCCGCGGCAATAATCTCACCAGGCCGTGCTTCCTTGCGCCGCTGGCGTCGGGCAGGGATGGAATCACTCATGGTTCATTCCATTTGTAACTGAACGTTCAGTCATTAAATTGAAAAAGCGCTTCAACGTCAAGTTGGCTTGAGTGTGAAAATGTCGTTGCCGCGTGGAATTTTCGAATAACACAGTTAATTTGAAGCGGGTGTATACGGCAAAAAGTGCAGACGAACCATCCTTGTTGAGTAAGAGTTAATAAATTATTAAAAGCGTGTTTGTTATTGAAATAACATATTAATGTAAAAAATACGTAATCTTTAACGCCTAAGCTGCTGGTTTCCAACCGATCACGGAGCAGCGCCATGCGTTTTGCACCTTCCTTGCTTGCTGTAGCCTTGTGTGCTGCGGCGTTCTCTTTTCCGGCCGCCGCGCAGAATATTTTTCCCCTTAATCGCGCGGAAATGCTGGCCGGATCGCATTTCGACTTCAAGGTTGAATTCGATGGTGTGGTCGATCCTGCGCAAGTCAAAGTCATGATCAATGGCCAGGACTATGCCAAGCTGTTCGGCAAGACGGCCGAACTGATTGCGAAAGAAGATGGCAAGAACGCCTCCAGCCTGCTGCTGCGCGATGTGGCGATCAGCAAGCCCGGTGTCTACACCGTGACCGCAAGTGATGGCACGAACAGCAAGACTGCGGTTTGGAATGTGTATGCCACCCCGAACAAACGGGTCGCAAAGAATGTGATCCTGTTTATTGGCGACGGCTTCTCGATTGCGCACCGCACGGCGGCCCGTATCCTCTCCAAAGGTATTGAGGACGGCAAATACAACGGCAAACTGGCCATCGACGACATGCCTTACATGGCCCTGCTTTCGACCGAAGGCACCGATTCGATCATTACCGATTCGGCCAATGCCGCGCATGCCTACACCACGGGTCATAAATCCTGTGTGAATGCGTTGGGCGTCTATTGCTCACGTGCTGCCAACTCTCTGGATCATCCCAAGGTCGAGACCATCACTGAAGTGGCCAAGCGCCATGGCATGGCTGTCGGTGCGGTGACCAATTCTGAAATTGAAGATGCAACGCCCGCCGCAATGGTGGCGCACACCCGGCGTCGCTCGGATTACAACGATATCGTGGGGATGTTCCTCGATAGCCGTATTGACGTCATGATGGGTGGCGGTTCGCCTAACTTCCTGCCGAAGTCCACACCGGGCTCCAAGCGCAGCGATGAACTTGACTACATCGAACTTTTCAAGCAGGCCGATTACAAGCTTGCCACCACCAAGACAGAAATGATGGCCGCGGCAAACGATGCCAAGACCACCAAGTTGCTGGGCCTCTACAACACCAGCAATGTGGATGGCGCGCTCGATCTTAAGTTCCTGAAAAAGGGCACGGTGGG
The DNA here is from genome assembly GCA_031291275.1 of Formivibrio sp. GTDB lineage: Bacteria > Pseudomonadota > Gammaproteobacteria > Burkholderiales > Chitinibacteraceae > Formivibrio. The sequence goes on along the minus strand of JARLJJ010000030.1, from coordinate 31,783 downwards.
CAAGTTCCCGGATCAACCGGATGTGCCGGAAGAAATGGCTGCGGCATTGAAGGTGCTATCGCGCAACAAGAACGGTTTTGTGCTGATGGTGGAATCGGCACGGATCGACAAGTACTCGCACTCGATGGATCCGGAACGCGCGATCTACGACACGATCATGCTGGATAACGCGGTGAAACAGGCCAAAGCGTGGTCAAAGGCCCATGGCGATAACACGCTGATTCTGGTGACCGCTGACCACACCCATCCGGTCAGCGTGATCGGTACGGTGAACGATGATCTGCCAGGCACTGAAATGCGCAACAAGGTTGGCACTTACGCGGATGCAGGTTTCCCGAACTACCCGGCCCCGGATGCCGAAGGTTACCCGGCCAAGGTAGATGTCTCCCGCCGCATTCGCATGGTGTTCGGTGCATATCCAGACTACTACGATACCTTCAAGCCTTTCATGGACGGCGAGAATCTGCCAACGATCAAGAATGCAGACGGCGTGATGGTCGCCAACGAGAAGTACAAGGATGTGCCGGGTGCCGTGCTGCGCGAAGGCAATCTGCCCAACAAGGGACCGAGCGCTGCAAATAGTGGCGTCCATTCCGGTGACGACGTGTTGCTGACCGCCATGGGACCGGGGGCCGAGCGCGTGCACGGACAGATGGAAAATTCCGATCTGTTCCGCATCATGGCCGATGCGTTGTCGCTGGCTCCGCAGGGTAAAACGACTGTCATGAAGGCCAAGAAAAAATGACGTTGCATCGTAGTACGAAGTCCGGCGGCTTGCCCCGCCGGGCTTTTTTCTATTTGCCGCTATTGGCATTGCCTCGGTTTGCCTGGGCTGTGCTCGAGCAGTTGACCTTCGCTACTCTCTATCAATCCATTGGTGTCTTGGGGGTCAAGTATTCGGATCGTGCGCTGGCGCTCAAGGGGAAACAGGTTCAGATGCGTGGTTTCATGGCACCGCCGATCAAGCCGGAGAGCAATTTTTTCGTGCTCACCCGTGAGCCGGTATCGGTCTGCCCGTTCTGCGCCTCCGATGCCGAGTGGCCGGTGGATATCGTGGTTATTTATCTTAAAGGGACACTGGCACCGGTTAATTTCGCCCAGCGCATTGAAGTGGAAGGCCGGCTGGAGATGGGATCGTGGACCGATCCGCATACCGGATTCGTGAGCCAGGTGCGTCTTGTCAATGCGGAGGTACACAAGCAATGAGTACGAGTGGTGAATTGCAAATCCGCGATCTATTGCTGCGTTTCCCAGGGCAAGAGCAAGCGCTGTTCAATATCCCTTCTCTGGATGTGCCTCCCGGCAGTAGCCTCGGTATTCGCGGCCCGTCCGGCGCCGGGAAAACCACGCTGTTTCATTGCCTTGCCGGTATTGCGACGCCAACCTCCGGTCAGATTTGCTGGGATGCCATCGATATCTGCAGTATGCGCGCCGATGTGCTCGATCGCTGGCGACACCGCTCGCTGGGCCTGATTTTTCAGGATTTCCACTTGATCGACGGGCTTTCTGCGCTCGACAACGTACTGCTCCCCGCACATTTCGATGGCTGGCGTCCCGCTGCGGTATTGCGTCATCGCGCGCTTGAGTTGCTCGCCGAAGTGGGGATCAGCACCTTTGATCGCATGGCTGCGCTGCTGTCGCGTGGCGAGCGCCAGCGCGTTGCCTTTGCCCGGGCGCTGCTGTTTCGGCCGGCCATTGTGATGGCGGATGAACCGACGGCCAGTCTCGATCCTGATCACCGAACCCAGATCGGCGATCTGCTGGTGTCCTTGGTCCGCTCGCAAGGTGCGACACTCATTGTGATCTCGCATGAACACGAACTGCTCTCACGGATGGATCGTTGCGTCACATTGCAAGACGGTTGCTTGCACTCGACCCCAATTCCAGAATTCCTTACCCGCCAGCGCGGGCATCCCGAAATGGCTTAGATCATGATCACACTGTTCAATCCACTCCCCATCGTCCGTGCCGATCTGCGGCGCAACCGTCTGCTGGCGCTGGTGACTATCTTGCTGGTGGCGATTTCGGTGGCGGCAGGCATTGCTGTCATTTCCCAGGAGCGGGCCTTGCGCCAGGGGAGTGCGCGTGCCGCGGATGACTTCGATTTGCTGGTCGGTGCCCCCGGTAGCCCCACGCAACTGGTATTGACCGCAGTATATCTGCGCCCGCAAGCCACACCGCTGCTCGACGGCGATATTCTGGCGCAAGCCAGTACCCTGCGCGGAGTGAAATATGCTGCGCCGATTGCGTTTGGCGACAACTGGCAGGGCTACCCGATCATCGGCACGATTACCGATTTTGCCAACCGGGGCGGCATGCTTGCACCCACAGAAGGACGCGTTTTTCAGCAACGGGGTGAAGCTGTCATCGGCGCTTCAGTGAAGCTGGCTTTGGGGGCGACGATCAGCCCCCAGCACGGGCTCCACCATGACGAGGATGAAGATGGTGATCATCCCGATCATGCCCACGCCGCGATGCATTACACCGTGGTCGGGCGTTTGCCGCCACGCCACAACATCTGGGATACGGCGATCCTTGTTCCGGTGGAGGATGTCTGGGCGGTGCATGGCTTGCCCGATGGCCATGTCGCGGGTGATGCACAGCGTATCGGTCCGCCCTGGAATGCGGCACGCCTGCCGGGCGTGCCGGCCATTGCGATCAAACCCGAGTCGATTGCCGCCGCCTATGGTTTGCGCGGTCAACTGCGTACACCGCGCAGCGTGGCCCTGTTTCCGGCTGAAGTCTTGAATGATCTGTATCTGACACTGGGTAATGTGCGCGATTTGATGTCGGTGCTGGCCCTGACGACTCAAGTACTTGTGGTTGCTGCCGTCCTGATGGCCTTGCTGGTGGGCTTCCTGGCTCGTCGTCGACAGTTCGCCGTATTGCGCGCCATGGGCGCCAGCCGGGCCTATGTGTTTTGTGTTGTGTGGGTGGAAGTGCTGCTGCTGATTGTCGCCGGAGCCGCATTCGGTTTAGTGCTGGGTTATGGCGGCTCGGTATTGCTATCCCAGTGGCTGCAGGGGCAGACCGGTTTTACGATGCCGGTGAGCCTTGGTGCCCCGGAAGGTTTTCTGGTGGGTGGCTTGGTGCTGGCAGGCGGGCTGATTGGCATGTTGCCGGCATGGTTGACCTTCAGGCGTTCGATAGCGGAAGGATTGACGGCAGGCTGAATTGAACCACCCGATGGCTGTCATCGCGAATCCTGGCAGAAAGTGGAAACCATCTCGACTATGCTGACTTTGTTATGCAAACAATGCTGACATCGTCGAAAAGGATGGTTGTTTATGCGCTGTCTATACTTTCAGTCCCGTTTCTTCTTGTGTCTGTTTGCTGCATCGCTAGCGTTTCCCTCATGCGTCAATGCCAAGGAGCCGCTAGCCTGGAGTGTCTTCGATTTTCCGCCCTTCCAGATACTTGAAGGTGCTTACAAGGGAAGCGGAAGTTTCGATGGCGAACTGCAAACGTTGATCGCCAAGATGCCTGAGTTCGAACACAAAATTGTGCCCATGAGCTTTGCTCGCCGCAGGGAAGAATTCATTGCGGGAACGAATCTCTGTACCCCGGGAATATTTCGGGCGCCGGCCATGGCATTGAATCTGGCGATTTCCATGCCGGCACTGACGCATCTGGATAACCGGGTGATCTTTCTCAAGGAAAAGGCACCGCTGTTTGGCAAAGACAATCCCATTGATCTGGATGCCTTGTTTTCGCGGGGGAATCTGCTTGGCGCCGTGGTTTCCGGACGTTCCTACGCCCCCAATATTGACGCTGCCATCCAGCGCTTCAGCAGTAATCCCAAGCTCATGATTCGTCCACTGGGAACGGCACAGCTGTTCCAGATGCTCCTCAATGGCGATATTGATTACCTGCTTCTGTTTTCTCATGAAGCCGCTTTCCTGGCCGACAAATTTGGCGTTAGCGAACGCATTGTGAATCGTCCGATTGCCGGTACGCCGCCTTATATCTTCACGCATGTTGCATGTACCGGAAACGCCTGGGGACATGCAGTCATCGGCAAAATTAATGCGGTGTTGCAGACAGAGCGATCACAGCCTGATTACCGGAAGTATTCGGAGCGTTGGTATCCGCTGGAAGATCAGGACAAGATACGCCGCAATTATCCGAATATGCTCAAGGTGCTCCAGTAGGAGAGCCCGATGCTGGACTTGAAAAATCTTGCTGGCCGGTTGTTCAAATTTGTTTTTGGTTGGTATTTGCTGTTGGCTGTTCTGGTTACCGGCGTCCAGCTTGGCCTCGAGTATTCTTCAATCAGGACAACCATTTCTTCAGATCTGGTTGCGTTGGGGCGATCCTTCGCGCCCGGTGTCGCAGATGCGATGTGGACCTACGATAAGCCCCTGCTTGCTTCTCTTGCCAAGGGTATCGCCCAAACTGCAATCATTACCGGGGTAAAAATTGAAAACAACCGCGGTGAAATTGTAGCTACTGAAGGGCGCATTCCGTTGGCGAATGAACAGGCTTCGAACACCTCTCTGGCGCCATTCCAGATGCACGAGGTTCCGCTATGGTCGGTATCCCTCGCGGAGAACCACGCGCGGCGAACACTGGGCCGGATGGTTCTCTATTCCGACCGCTCCGTTGTGCTGGATCGAATCAAGTACAGTTTTCTGGTTATCCTGATCAACTCGCTCGTCAAGACGACAGGCCTGTGGTTGATTTTTTACTGGGCCATCACCCGGCGGCTGTCCCGCCCGTTGACCCAGCTTTCCAATTCGATTTCCAGCTTGGAGCTCAAGTCCGATGAAACCGATCTGGTGTTGCTCGATTATCCACACCGGGACGAGATCGGCATGCTTGTCGCCGCGCTGAATGACATGCGCATCCGGCTTTTGGCTTCGCATCGCGAACTCGAACAAAACACGCTCTTCCAGCGGGCGATTCTGAGCAGCGCCGCGTATGGCATCATTTCTGCGACTCCTGAGGGGGTCATCACCGGCTTCAATCCTGCCGCGGAGCGCTTGCTGGGTTACGCTGCGGAGGAAGTGGTTGGCAAACAAACTCCGGCGATCTGGCACGATTCACATGAAGTCGAGCAATACGCTCTTCGGTTGTCCAGCGAGCTGGGCGAAAAGATCCTGCCTGGGTTCGATGTATTTACTGCTCGTCCCAAACGCGATCTTCCCGAGGAAAAAGAATGGACTTTCATTCGCAAGGACGGAATACGCGTACCGGTGAGTTTATCCGTGACTGCATTGCGTGACGAGAGTGGCCGCACCACCGGATTCGTGGGACTGATTTACGACCTTACCGAGCGCAAGCAGGCAGAGGAAGAGATTCGCCAGCTCAATCAGGTGCTCGAGCAGCGCGTTGTAGATCGTACAGCCCAATTGGTAGCGGCGAACAAGGAACAGGCGGAACTGATCGCCAAGCTGGCACAGGCGCATCTGCAACTGCTGCAAGCTGAAAAAATGGCATCCATTGGTCAACTTGCCGCAGGCGTGGCTCACGAAATTAATAATCCGGTTGCGTTCGTTTTCTCCAATTTGGGTACTTTGCAGCATTACGTCGGGGATCTGCTGCGCCTGCAAGGCATGTGTGAACTTGCCGAATGTTCGCTTCCTGAGCATATGCGTGAAGATATCGGCCGACTCAAAAACGAGATTGATCTGGCATTCCTGCGGGAGGACATCGTCACGCTATTAACCGAATCGACGGAAGGTTTGCTGCGGGTCAAACGCATCGTTCAGGATCTCAAGGATTTTGCGCACGTGGATGAATCCGAGCTCCAATCAGTGAATTTGGAGCAGGGCTTGGATAGCACGATCAACGTGGCGTGGAGCGAGATCAAGAACAAGGCCGAGGTGCGCCGCGAGTATGCCGGTATTCCGGAAATTGAATGCTTTCCATCGCAACTCAACCAAGTGTTCTTGAATCTGCTGCTCAATGCCAGCCAGGCCATTGACGCCAATGGACACATTCTTGTGCGTACTGGGCAGGACGAGGATAACGTTTGGATTGAAATAGCGGACGATGGTATAGGTATTCAGCCCGAGCATATGGGGCGCATATTCGAACCGTTTTTTACCACCAAGCCGATCGGCAAGGGGATTGGACTGGGGCTGTCGTTATCCTACGGGATTGTACAGAAGCATGGTGGTCGCATCGAAGTGAACAGCTCTCCGGGAAAAGGTGCAAGTTTCCGGGTGATATTGCCCAAGCGATTGCCTCGCGACGAGGAATCACCAACTAATTCGCCAGGCTGATTTGCGGCGATGGCTGTCTTCGTGGGTGAACGAACCATGCCGAAACACGGACTTCTGCGGCTTAGGCTGTGCTTGGTATTCGTCGACGCTGGCACGCTGAATCTGGAACAGATTATTGTCGGTGTCCAATCGAACTTTTTACTCAATACAACTTAAGCCTGCAAATCATAAAAACGAATGGCATTGCGACCGGCGTCTTTGGCTTGGTACATCGCCATGTCCGCCCACTTGAGGATGTCGTCCTGGCTCGCTTCATGGTTAAAGTAAAGTACTACGCCAATACTCGCCGTACAGTGGTGTTCGATTTCGGCATCTGCCTTGCCATCGTGTTTGACAGTCAATCGGTAGGGGACAAGCAAGGCAGCGCGAATTTTTTCTGCTATGGCCATGGCCTGTAATGAAGATTCGGTTTTATCGGCATTCAAATGGCTCAACATCACGACAAATTCATCACCGCCGAAGCGCGCTACCGTGTCCGTTTCGCGGACACATTTTTTCAATCGATGGGCGACTTCAATCAACAACAGATCGCCAACGACATGGCCATATGTGTCATTCAGCGATTTGAAGTTGTCCAAGTCCAGAAACATCAGTGCGCCAAAGTAACCCGTGCGATTGCTTGTGGCCATGGCTTGGTTCAGGCGGTCGTCGAGCAGGAGGCGGTTAGGGAGTTTGGTCAGAGGATCATGGAATGCAAGCTGACGCACTTGGTCTTCCATTTGCTTGCGCTCGGTGATGTCCTGAATGGTGCCTGGCATTTTTTGCGGGCGGTATTGCACGTCGAATTCCAGTTTTCCCAATCCATGCACCCAACGCGTCGCCCCGTCGTTCTGGCGGATGATGCGGTATTCCTTATCGAAATTCCGGCCTTGGCCAAGCACCTCGTTCGCGAAGTAATCAGCCATCATTACCCGGTCATCCGGGTGGATAAGGGCAACCCATCCTTCAACGGTGCGATGATAGTTCTCTCCTATGCCGAACAGCTTGTCGCATACCTCCGAACTCGTCCATTCGCCGCTGCTGATATCCAGTACATAACTGCCAATGCCCGCTATGCGCTGCGATTCACGGAGGAGTCGATCACTTTCCTGCAAATCGGCTTCGCGCTGGGCCAGGGTTTTTAGCAGACCATTGAAGCCGCCAATCAATTGGCCAATTTCATCCTGCCTGACGATGGGCAGTGGTTGGGGATGCTGAACCGTCTCTGACAAGGTTGCCAGCGTTTTTACCGTGGCAAGCAGTGGGGAAAGTTGGCGGCGGAGTATCCACCAGGTCAGGGCAGCGCCCAAAAGCGTGAAGACGAGCGTGGCCAGTAGCATGCGCTGGCGCAGGCTGCGCATTGGGGCAAAGACCTCTTCCATCGGCAAGGAGGCCACTACGATCCAATTGGCCAAGGGTATGCGCTGAGTCGAGGCTAGCCATTCATCGCCGCTTTCGTTGGCATAAACAATGAAACCTGTTTTGCCCTGAATCGCATGGTCGATTATCGAATTCAGTCCTGGCGCGGGCAGGGCATTTTGAATGAGTTTTTTATCCGTGGAAGTGACCACCAGCCGTTGCTGTTGCGTGACGATTGAGTAGCCACCTGTTTGGCCAAAACGGGTTTGGGAAATGGTGTCCAGAAAGCTGGGTTGACTCAGGTTGGTTACGCCTTCCAGTGCGCCAATGATGTGGCCCTTATCATCGCGAATAGGGACTGTCATACCAAAAACCGGGACGTGCAATTTTTTGCCAATGACCGGTCGTCCAACCGTCGACTTGCCTTCCTTGAGCGCAGCCGCGACGGTGTCAATATCCATGTAATTGACGCCGGTTCGTCCGACTGAGTGTGGAATGTCAGCGATTGCGTTGCCATCTGGCCGGTAGGCAATGATCCCCGCATTGAACAGAGCCTGAAAGACAGGGTGAGTTTGCAGCGCGGTTTGCAGTTGCGCAGGGTTACCCATGTCTGCGGGATGAATTGTTGCAGCAATTTTATCCAGGGCCTTGAATCGCTCGTTCAAGGCTTTATCGATGTCTGAGGTGATTAAAGAAACGGTGGAAAGTTGATGTTCGCCCAACATGTTCGCCATATTCTTGCGCAGCATCGTGCGGGCATACAGCGCCAACAATAAAATGCTGATGACAAAAATTGTCAGCGTCACCAGGGTGACTCGGGTCTGAAGCGATCGCCATTTGAAGATAGTCTGGTTCAAGTTGGTTTTACCGTTAACGATCTTGGGCTCTCGGTGAGCGAGAAGAATTTTCCGTACCCTGTGTATGAATGAATTGTCTGCAATGTGTTCGAGGCAACTTTATCATTTTCGTAAGGTATTGGTCTCATTGAAAATTACTGCAGCCACAATATGCTTAGTCAATAACGCTGACATGCTGGTGTTATATCTAGTTGTATGGGGGCTTGGAATAACTGTCGAGTCCCAGGCGATTGATTACGCGTTTATTGAATAATTCGGGTTTGTTTTTCTGCCACTCCTTGAGTGCATGAAAATTCTGTTTTGCTGGCGCGGGCATAGCAAGCATGAACTAACGAGATGAACGTCCGTTTGCCTCGGCCGTTTCCAGCTCTGCTGAACTCAACACGTACTCCGCACTATTGGTCAGGCGCTGGACTGTCAAATCGATGAAGGCGCGCACACGTGCAGGCTGTGCTGGCCGACTTCCGTAGTAAACAAAAATACTTTTGTTATCCGACATGTGTGTGGTCAGCAGTGGCACCAACGTGCCTGCGCGGATGTGTCTAGCCGCAGAAACTCCAGCCAAGAGACCCATGACCCGGCCAGACAATGTCGCCTCGATTTCAAGATCGGCATTATTAGTGGAAAGTGTGGGAGGCACATCGAGTGAAATCACCTCGTCATTCACTTTCACCCACCAGGGCAGTAACCGTCCTGTTCCCGGGTGCCGAAAGACGCAGCAATGGTGCATCGCCAAGTCCGACAGCGAGTCTGGCGCCCCGTGACGGGCAAGGTATTCTGGTGTTGCGCAAATGATGAGTTGGAGTGGGAACAGTCGGCGCGCGATCACCCCATCCTCAGCTTGCGAGCTAATGCGGAACCCAACATCTACGCGATCTTCCACCCAGTTACCGATCCGGTCATCCAGTTGCACATCGGGCTGAATGTCAGGATACAAGTCGCAAAACTCCTCGATCACAGGCCATAAAACCGATGGAAAAATGCTGCTTGGACCCACGATACGCAAAGGACCTGAGTTCTCGTCCTTAGTCGTACGCACGCGTTGCAATGCACGCTCCAGCGCCGACAAGGCAGGTTGCGCCGCCTCAAGAAACTGTTGTCCCTCCTCTGTGAGCGCGATATTGCGCGTCGTCCGGTGCAACAGGCGCACGCCCAGATGCTGTTCCAGTTGTGCCAGTGCCTGGCTGGCCGCCTGCGGGCTGATGCCCTGAGCGTTCGCAGCCTTTCTCAAACTTCCCAGTTCCACGGCTTTGGCGAATGTGGCGATGGCCCGTAGCTCATTAATTGCCATGATTGTGCTCCTGATGATCTTTCCATTATCAATATTTACTTGTCTCTTGTTCAAGCTTTTACTGTCTAGTTTGTTGATAGCAATCCTCTTAAAGTTCGGTTCAACACAATCTTCAGGAGGTAGGTCATGGACAACATCGCAGGTAAGGTCATTGTCATCACTGGTGCCAGCAGCGGGCTGGGTGAAGCCGCTGCTCGATTGCTCAGTTCACAAGGGGCGATTGTGGTGCTGGGGGCGCGGCGCTTTGAGCGTATTCAGGCGCTGGCTGATGAACTGATTCAACAGGGTGGCCAGGCATTGGCCCAGGTTACCGATGTCACACGGCGCGAGCAGGTTCAGGCTTTGGTGGACGCCGCGGTACAGGCTTTCGGTCGGGTCGATGTGCTGATCAACATTGCAGGATTGATGCCGCATTCGCCTCTTGAACGCCTCAAGGTCGAAGACTGGGAGCGCATGATCGACGTCAATCTCAAGGGCGTGCTGTACGGTATTGCCGCTGCATTGCCCCACATGCAGCGCCAGAAATCCGGCCACATCATTAATGTCTCGTCGGTGGCCGGCCACAAGGTCGGTTCCGGTGGCGCGGTTTATGCCGCGACCAAACATGCGGTACGTGCCTTGTCCGAAGGACTGCGCCAGGAAGTGAAGCCCTACAACATGCGCACCACCATCATTTCGCCGGGCGCCGTGGCCACTGAATTGCCAGGCAGCGCAACAGAAGCCGATGTTGCCAAGAATCTGCACAGTTTTTATGAGTCGTATGCGATTTCGGCGGACTCCTTCGCCCGTAGCGTCGCCTTTGCCATCAGCCAGCCGGAGGATATGGACGTCAACGAAATCTTGTTCCGCCCGACCCGGCAAGAATACTGAGCTGGAGACGCAAATGACCCGGATTCTTGTCCTCGGCGCGAACGGCCAGCTTGCACGTAACACGATCCCCTTCTTCCTGCGGCAAGACGACGTGCAACTGACGCTCTATCTGCGTCGCGCACAGCGCCTTGCCAATCCCGATCCGGCACGCGTACGTATTGTCGAAGGCGATGTGCTGGACCGAACGAAGCTGGAGGCCGCCATGCAGGGGCAGGACGTGGTGTATGCCAATCTGGCCGGGGCGATGGCGCAGCAAGCGCGGGTGATCGTCGACGCGATGCAGGCGACAGGCCTCAAGCGCCTGATTTTCATCAGCTCGATGGGCATCTACGGCGAAGTGCCGGGCGAGACGTACCGCAGCGTGCTCGACCCGTATCGCGATTCGGCGGCCGTGATCGAAGCCTCGGACCTTGATTACACGATCCTGCGTCCGGGCTGGTTCACGCATGACCAGGCCATCCGTTATCAGCTCACCCAGAAGGGCGAGGCTTTCCGCGGGCATGACGTCTCGCTGAACAGTCTGTCGGACCTGATTGTTAAACTGGCGCGCTCCCCGCAGCTTGAAGTGCGCCGCAGCCTGGGAGTCAGCGAGGCATGAACATCAACCAGACCGCTGCTGCAAATCGCGGCCCGTTGCTGGCGATCATCCTCGCGAGCTACCTGATGATCGTGCTCGACATCTCCATCGTCGTCACCGCGCTGCCGAAGATTCAGGCCAGCCTCGGGCTTTCGGCCACGGCGCTATCGTGGATGCAGAACGCCTACACGCTGAGCTTTGGCGGTCTGTTGCTGCTCGGTGCTCGTGCCGGTGATATTCTCGGCCGCCGCCGGATGTTCCTCGTCGGCCTCACGTTGTTTACTTTCACCTCGCTGTGCATTGGCCTTGCGCCGAATGCTGCCTTGCTGCTCGGCGCACGCGCCGTACAAGGTATGGGTGCCGCGATTCTGGCCCCTTCGACCTTGGCGCTGCTGACCGCCAACTTCCCCGAGGGTCACGAACGCACCCGTGCCGTGGCCTGGTACGGCTCGGTGGCCGGCATCGGCGCCAGCCTTGGACTGGTGCTTGGCGGCGTGCTGGCCGACATGCTCTCCTGGCGCGTGGGCTTTTACATCAATGTACCCATCGGCATTGCCTTGTGGCTTGGTGCCCGTCGCTACCTGTCGGAAACACCCCTTCAGCCGGGCCAGTTCGATATTGCCGGCGCGCTGAGCTCAACCCTGGGCATGGGGGCGCTGGTCTATGGCATCGTTCGCTCGGCCAGTACCGGTTGGGGCGATACTCTGACGCTCACTGCCGTTTGTATCGGCATCCTTCTGCTGGTCTTCCTGGTACTCAACGAATGGTATGCCGCGCAGCCGATCATGCCGCTGCGCCTGTTTGCCCATCGCGAACGTGCCGGTGCCTATGGCGGCCGCGTACTCTTCCTCGGCGCCATGATGGGTTTCTGGTTCTTCACCACCCAGTATCTGCAGGGCGTGATGGGCTTCAATCCCTTCCAGGCCGGCCTTGCCTTCCTGCCGATGACGGTCGCCAATTTCGCCGTTGCAATCATGGTGCCGAAGCTGACGCGCCGTTTCGGTAACCCGTATCTGCTCGCCACCGGCCTCACGCTCACGCTGATCGGCATGGCCTGGCTGAGTCGTGTCTCGGCGGACAGCTCCTACGTGCTCGGCGTCGCATTGCCGATGGTACTGATCGGCATCGGTCAGGGCGGCACCCTGAGTCCGCTTACCTCTTCCGGCATCGCCGGCGTTGCGCCCAAAGATGCTGGCGCAGCATCGGGCCTCGTCAATGTCTCGCACCAGCTGGGTGGATCGCTGGGGCTCGGAATTCTCGTCGTGGTGTTTGCTGCAGCCCAGAGCGGCACGACGGATGCACGCGCCGATCTCGCCCACCGCGTGGGCACTGCACTCACGGCGGGTAGCGGCCTGCTCATCGCAGCGCTTGTTGTGGTCATTTTCTTCATCGTCCGCCGGCCCGCCGCCGCGGCATTCACCCCCGCGCGCTGAGTCAGCGCACGCAACCTGAAAGGATTTCCTCATGAGCACGATTCACGACAACACTGCGGCAGTCAGCGTCGCCCGCGCCGGCACCCACCAAACCTTCGCAGGCCCGGCGGATTGGTTCACCGGCACTGTCAATGTCGAGATGCTGTTTACCGCGCCCGAGCCGGGCACCGTATCGGGCGGTCTGGTGACCTTTCTGCCCGGCGCTCGAACCAACTGGCATGTGCATCCGCTGGGCCAAAACTTGATCGTCACCTCCGGCTTCGGTCTCGTGCAGCACTGGGGCGGCCCGGTGCAGGAGATCCGTCCGGGCGATGCCGTGACCATCCCGGCGGGCGTGAAGCACTGGCATGGCGCCGCGCCCGGCACGGCCATGACGCACATCGCGATCCAGGAAGCGCTCGACGGCAAGAGTGCCGACTGGTTGGAAAAAGTCAGTGACGAGCAGTACCCGCGCTGACCTTCCCGCAACACTCTCTGAGCAAGGAGCAAAACATGCAAAAACGTAAATTGGGAAATGGCGGACTGGAAGTTTCGGCCATCGGCCTCGGCTGCATGGGTCTGAGCTACGGCTATGGCCCGGCAACCGACAAATCCGCCGCCATCGAACTGATCCGCCGCGCTTACGAACTGGGCGTGACTTTCTTCGACACCGCGGAGGCCTACGGTCCCTTCACCAACGAGGAACTGCTGGGCGAGGCGCTGGCACCGTTCCGCGACAAGGTGGTGATCGCCACCAAGTTTGGTTTTACCGGTGGCAAGGTGTCGGATGGCATGGATAGCCGCCCGGAGAACATCCGTGCCGTGGCCGAAGCCTCGCTGCGCCGGCTGAATACCGATGTCATCGATCTGTTCTACCAGCACCGCGTCGATCCGAACGTGCCGATGGAAGAGGTGGCCGGCACGGTGAAGGACCTGATCAATGAGGGCAAGGTGCGCCACTTCGGTATGTCGGAGGCCGGCGTGCAATCCATTCGCCGCGCGCATGCCGTGCAGCCGGTTGCCGCGCTGCAGAGTGAATATTCGCTGTGGTGGCGCGAGCCTGAACAGGAAATTCTGCCGCTGCTGGAGGAACTGGGCATCGGCTTCGTGCCCTTCAGCCCGCTAGGCAAGGGCTTCCTGACCGGCGCCATCGACGAGAACACCCAATTCGACAGCACGGATTTCCGCAATGTGGTGCCGCGCTTTGGCGAGGACGCACGCCGCGCCAATCGGGGACTGGTCGAAGTCCTGGGTGATCTGGCAACCAGCAAGGGGGTGACCCGTGCCCAGATCGCGATTGCCTGGCTGCTGGCCCGCAAGCCCTGGATTGCGCCGATTCCCGGCACGACCAAGCTGCACCGGCTGGAAGAAAATCTCGGCGCGGCCAATGTGGAACTGACGTTTGCCGACCTGGGCGAGATCGAGGCGGTGCTGGCCGGTATCAAGATTGAAGGTGATCGCTACCCCGCCCACTTGCAACAGCGCGTGGGTCGCTGAGGACCTATCTCATTAGGCGCTAAATCACAGCGCTCTACACAAAACATCAAAAGGAAATCAATACCATGAACAGCAATGTACGTGCTTATGCTGCCGCTTCAGCAGCTACGCCACTTGGCCCGTTCAGACTGATTCGTCGCGGTGCGCGCAAGGACGATGTCGAGATCGAAATCCTCTACTGCGGCGTTTGCCATTCGGACCTGCACACCGCGCGCAACGACTGGGGCTGGACGACTTATCCCATCGTGCCTGGTCATGAAATCATCGGGCGTGTCGCCAGCGTCGGCGCTGACGTAACGGGCTTCAAGGTGGGCGATCACGTGGGTGTCGGTTGCATGGTTGATTCCTGCGGCCATTGTGAAGCCTGCGATGAAGGCCATGAACAACATTGCCCGGAATCGACCTACACCTATGGTGGCGTTGATCGCCAGGACGGTCAGCGTACCCAGGGCGGTTATTCGGAAAAAATCGTCGTTAACCAGAAATTCGTCCTGCGTGTTCCTGATGGACTCGACCTCAAAGGCGCCGCGCCGCTGCTGTGTGCCGGCATCACGACCTGGGCGCCGCTGAAAAATTACGGTGTCGGGCCGGGCAGCAAGGTCGCCGTCGTTGGGCTGGGCGGCCTGGGGCACATGGCAATCAAGCTCGCCAAGGCGCTGGGCGCCGAGGTGACGCTGTTTACGCGTTCCGCAGGCAAAGAGGCCGATGCACGCCGTTTGGGTGCAGACCACATCGTGTTGTCGACGGATGCGGCGCAGATGGCTGCCGTGGCAGTGCGCTTTCACTTGATCGTCGATACCGTGCCCTATCTGCATGACACCAACCCCTATATTCCGACCCTGCGCTTCAAGGGCACATTGGTGCTGGTCGGTTACCTCGGGCCGCTGGAGCCGGCGTTGAACTCAATGCCGATGGTTATCGGCGGCAAGGCAGTGGCCGGTTCGCTGATTGGTGGCATCCCTGCGACACAAGAGATGCTCGACTTCTGCGGCAAGCACAACATCACCTCGGATATCGAAGTCATCAACATGCAGGACATCAACGATGCCTATGAACGCATGCTCAAGAGCGATGTGAAATATCGCTTCGTGATCGATATGGCTTCGCTGAAGCAAGAGGCGTAAGTCTTTCGCAGCGACGGCGGCTTAAGAAGCAATACGACGGGGGAGTTGATCTCCGGCTTTCCCGTCGTGCTGTCTGCGTGCCCGGCGATCAAACAGCAACTAGGGAGCAGTAAAAATGAAGGAATTCTCATCAAGGAGCTGTCGTTTTTATGTCCGATTTACCGCGCTCGTCCGGCGCCCATTCCGGCGCAATGAATAGTGTTACTCAGGCCCCAGAAGCCAGGCATGCGCATGATCTGCGCATTCTGATCATCCTCAGTGCGCTGATGTCTTTTGCCTCCATCTCGACGGATATGTACCTCCCGGCGCTGCCAACACTCGTCAATGATCTTCATACCGATATTGCACGCGTCGAGTTGACGGTTTCGACTTTCCTGATCGGGTTCAGTTTGGGGCAGTTATTCTGGGGGCCGGTGAGCGACCGTCTCGGCCGGCGTCTGCCGATTGCTGCAGGATTGCTGCTGTTTGTCCTGGGTTCCGCGGGTTGTGCGATGTCCACGACGATTACGCAGATGCAAGTATGGCGAATCGTTCAGGCGCTGGGCGCTTGTTCCGGGCCGGTACTGGCGCGCGCCATGGTTCGCGATTTATACGCGAGAGAGCGATCTGCCCATATGCTGTCCATCTTGATTCTGATGATGGCTGTTGCGCCGCTGTTGGGGCCATTGTTGGGCGGGCAGATATTATCCTTCTGGTCATGGCGGGCCATCTTCTGGGTGCTGGCCTTGGTTGGGATCGCCACCTTGTTTGCACTCTGGCTGCTGCCGGAGACCCTGTCGGTTCCAATGCGCAGCAAAGCGCCGCTACGCAACACGCTGGCGAGCTACATTTCGCTCGTTCGTGATCCCAGGCTGCTCATTTATGCCGTCTCCGGTGGTTTCTACTACGGCGGTTGCTATGCCTTTATCGCCGGGACGCCTTTTGCTTATGTCGACTATTATCATGTGTCGCCCAAGCTTTTCGGTCTGCTATTCGGCGTGAACATTGTTGGCCTGATGGTGGTCAACTTCATTAATACCCGGTTACTTGCCCGGCTGGGGGCTGACCGGATTTTCCGTTTTGGCGCTTGGATTGCTGCGTTGTCCGGCATCGCGCTGGCCATCGACGCCCGCTTCGGCTGGGGCGGCGTGCCAGGGCTTGCGATACCCATCTTCTGTTTTATGTCCGTGAGCGGTTTCATCGTGGCCAATTCGGTTGCGAGCGCGCTGGCGGCATTCCCGAAACAGGCGGGAACGGCTTCGTCCCTGGTCGGTGCCATGCATTACGGCAGCGGTGTGTTGAGTGCGGCGATGCTGGGTTGGTTTGCAGACGGGACGCCTTGGCCCATGGGATGGATTGTCGGCGCGGCAGGAATAGGTTGCCTGGTGACGGCTCTGCTGCAGAAGCAGCATCCACATTCAGAAGTGGCCACGAGCGTTACACCGCTTGAAACAAGGTTACTTGTCGTGAATAGCGAAGCATGATGGAAAATTCAAAAATACCTGTTCGTTTCGTTCCGGAGATGTACGCATGAAAATCACAAGCAGGTTCAAGGCTGGCTTTCTCTTGGTCTTCTGGAGTGCTTAAGGGATGCAGTATCAAGCCAAATGTCCTGTTGGCAGATTCTGTCGATCCTCGGATGCCTTACATGAAAATAAAATAGCGCCTTCAAGGCGCTATTTTACTGAGTAATCTGGCGGAAGCGGTGAGATTCGAACTCACGATGGGTTTCCCCACGCCGGTTTTCAAGACCGGTGCATTCAACCGCTCTGCCACGCTTCCGTATATCGATTTCAACTCACTGCAAGACTTATGCGGTAGAACGCGCTGTCATGCTATTTGAATTGTGGGTAGTACCACCCGGAATTGAAGTGCCCATCCCCACGAAGGTGCGAATATTAGCTTGTGAATTCTCCGGTGTCTAGGCGTGTGTTTTTTCCAGTACCGAAAATCCGGCCAGCGTGGCGCTGGTTGTGTGTTCGTGTGCGGTTGCAAAACGGATGCGATACGACTTGCCTTGTGCGGCGAGGATGTATTCGAGTTTTTCGTCAAAGCATTCCGGTGGCACAATCAGAAGGCGGCTTTGTTGGTTTTGCCGGTCTTCCGGCGAGAAAATAGCGCGATAACGCTTGTTTTCTAACGCGGGAGTAACGTCGACGACCAAGGGGGTGGTCGTGATGGTTTCGATCCCTGCTTTCATTTGACCATCGCTTTGCTTGGACAGTCGGCGAACAATGCCAATGACGAGCGGACGATCAATGCTTTCCGGGAGAACACCCACGATTTCCCCGGCTTGGATATGGTCATCAATCGCACTTTGGAAGTGTACGCCCATGCCGCTGGCACTCTCGTCTTCTACCGCCCATTGGGCTGGGTCAATATCCAGAGGGTTGGTCTTTTTGTCGGAAAGATCGGCACTAGGGTCATATACCGGGGTGTGCTTATCCAGATGGCCAATGATGGCATCGAGTCCAAGCAATACCCGGATATTTTTGCTGCTGGTGTGGCGTTCGTGTTTTCGAGCGGGTGCCGGTACTTCACGAGACCAGAGATCGCAAAGTCGTTGCATCAACTCCAGGTTGGCCGGCAGTGAGGTGTTATCGGGCAGGCCGAGATCGCTCGCTTTCGCGCCGTTGCGCAGACGGGTCAACGTTTCTCCGATATGCTGAATCAGCGTATCGGTAAACCAGTAACGCCAATTTTCGCCCACTAGGTCACGACGCAAGCGTTTGGGGGGGCTGGAGCCGGCAATATTGATGGCAAAAAGCTGACGATGGGGGCGGATGATTTCTTCCAGTTCAATCCGGCCGGCCCATTTTTCCAGCCATTGCGCTACGAGTTCTACCTGATCCGGCTGCATCTTCTCTGGTGCTGCAAGTGTCAGCATCAGGATTTTTATGTATTCCCGCCGAATGCTGCTGTGCGCGCAATCAGAGTAAGGCTGCAGTCGCCCGTCGGCAAAACCCTGCTGGTCGGCAAAGAAATAAAGGCGATTGATACGCCGCCAGGTATTGCTGTCCAGTGGCATATAACGCAGGTAGTTCCACTGGGCGTGTTCGAAGTAGTAGCGCATTGCACGCAAAGTAAACAGGACCAACAAACTGCCTGAGCTTTTGCTCGAAACCTGCATGGCTTGCTTAAGACAGAGTTGGTAGGCGTTGCCCATCTCCTTCCAGAACGCGGTGATGGTCAGCAAGACTTGGGGCAAGGGGGCACCATGATCGGTGATGGTGCCATGGTAGATCCCAACCAGTTGTGTTTGTAGCTTGCGAGCCTTTTCGTCCAGATAAGGAATGGTTCGGAAACGTTCCTTGATATTGATGCGCGGATTCTGGTTGAGCTGCTGCAGTGCTTTGATGATTTCAACTTGTGCCATCAGCATATCGCTTTCTGGCAATTCACCCAGCATCTGTGTCGCAGAACGAAAGTCATGAACGCCATCTTGGGCTTCGTTCTGTGCAAAGAGTGTTTGAATCAGGCTTTTGAAATCAAACATGATTTTCTCTTGTGAGGTTAGGACTCGAAAATTGTTGCAATGCGGTTGTTGGCAAGCATTGTAGCAATAAGTTCACCTGATTTTTTTATTGTAGAAATATCTTTGGTGTAAGCAAATCGTAGGAATGGGTGGCAACGGGTATCAACTCCGAAGTCTAGTCCAGGCGTCACTGCTACGCCTTGTTCATGTAATAGGCGATGAGCCAGATCGGCGGCGTTATCGGTAAACGCACTGGCATCGGCCCATAGATAAAAAGCACCTTGTGCACAGGCTGGCAGAATAAAGCCTAGTTCAGTCAGTTGCTTGGCAAGATATTGCCGGCGTTGATCCAGCGTTTGCCTGCGTTCTTCGAGCAGGGCCAGTGTTTGTGGGTGAAATGCGGCCAGCGCGGCGTACTGAGCCGGGGTGGGGGCTGCCAGAAAGAGGTTTTGTGCCAGTTTTTCCAGTGCGGCAACATGTTCGGGTGGTGCAACTAGCCAACCGAGACGCCAGCCCGTCATCTGGAAGAATTTGGAGAAACTGTTCACGATGAATAGGTCATCGGCAACTGCGAGCGCCGTTTCATGCGGGCGATCGTAAACCAATCCCTGATAAATCTCGTCAACGATCAAGGCCCCGCCGCGCTGGCGGCAGGCCGCGGCAAGATCGGCAATCTCAGCCAGTTCCAGTACGGTGCCGGTCGGGTTGGCTGGCGATGCGACCAGGGCGGCGACGGTTTGCGATGACCAGTATTGATCAATATGGTCGGGAGTGAGTTGAAAGCGGCTGTCGGCACCGACGGGAATATTTACGGGCTTGCCTTCGAAAAGGCTGACCAGATGGCGGTTGCATGGATAACCCGGGTCGGTGAGCAGCACTTCATTATCGCGCCCGACCAAGAGTGCCAGGATCAGTTGCAGCGCGCCGGATGCACCAGGGGTGACGATGATGCGCGCCGGGTCAATATTGAGGCCGAAGCGTGATTGATAGAAGCCGGAGATGGCCTCGCGTAGTTCAGGCAGGCCCGCTGCGCCGGTGTAAAAGGTCCTGCCCTCGGCCAGTGCACGCATGCCGGCTTCGATAATCAGTGGGGGTGTCGGAAAATCAGGTTCGCCCACTTCCAGGTGAATGACCTCCCGCCCGGTGGATTCAAGCCGTCGGGCTTCTTCCAGGATACGCATAACGTGGAAGGGTTCTATTTGGGCGATGCGGTGGGCGTGGCGCGGCATGGAGGAGGGGCGCTTTATGTTAGAATTCGCCAGTTTAGCTGCCCGGCTTCGGTCTTTCCATGTGGCAGCGCAGTTTCTAGCGAGTTGAAGCACGATGATCAGTACTTATAGCATTACCATGCAATTTGGGGCGAAGCCTTTGTTTGAAAAGGTTTCGGTAAAGTTTGGCGACGGCAACCGCTACGGCTTGATTGGCGCCAATGGCTGCGGCAAATCCACATTCATGAAAATCATGGGTGGCGATCTTGAGCCAACCGCGGGCAATGTGAGCCTTGATCCCGGTGTGCGCCTGGGTAAATTGCGTCAGGACCAGTTTGGTTTTGAAGACCAGCGCGTGATCGACGTGGTCATGCAAGGGCACGAGGAACTCTGGGAGGCGATCCATGAGCGCGATGCGATCTACGCCAATCTGGAAGCAACCGAAGACGATTACATGCGCGCAGCCGAACTTGAAGGCAAAGTGGCCGAGTACGATGGCTATACTGCCGAAGCGCGGGTTGGGGCTTTGCTGTTGGGTGTGGGTATTCCCATCGAGCAACATAATGGTCCGATGAGCGAAGTGGCCCCTGGCTGGAAGTTGCGGGTGCTGTTGGCGCAGGCGCTGTTCAGCGATCCGGATGTACTGTTGCTTGATGAGCCGACCAATAATCTGGACATCAACACGATCCGCTGGCTGGAAAACACGCTGAACGAGCGCAACTCCACCATGGTGATCATCTCGCATGATCGTCACTTCTTGAATCAGGTGTGTACGCATATTGCCGACGTGGATTACGGCGAGATCCGTATTTATCCCGGCAACTACGACGATTACATGTTTGCCTCCACGCAAGCGCGCGAAAAATTGCTGTCGAACAATTCCAAAGCCAAGGAAAAAGTGGCCGAGTTGCACGCGTTCGCCCAGCGTTTTGCCGCCAACAAATCCAAATCGCGCCAGGCCACTTCCCGCCTGAAGCTTGCGGACAAGATCAAGGAAAACATGGTCGAGGTGAAACCGTCCTCGCGCCAGAATCCCTACATTCGTTTCGAATACGACGACAAGATCAAGTTGCATCGTCAGGCTTTCGAGACCAAAGGTTTGTCAAAATCGTTCGATAAACCGCTGATCCAGAACATGGATCTGATTTTCGAGGCCAACCAGAAGCTGGCTATTATCGGCGGCAACGGGGTGGGTAAATCGACGCTGGTCAAGATGCTGGTCGGCGCACTCAAGCCCGATAGCGGCTCGATCAAGTGGGCTGAAAAGGCGCAGCTGGGCTATTTTGCACAGGATCACGAAGAAGATTTCGAAGAAGACATCACGCTGTTCGACTGGGTGAAGCAGTGGAGCCAACCGGGTGATGATGACCAGGTCATTCGCGGCATTCTTGGCCGCCTGCTGTTCTCGGGCGACGATGTGAAGAAGTCGGTGAAAGTGCTCTCCGGTGGTGAGAAGGGCCGCATGCTGTATGGCAAGCTGATTCTGCAAACGCCAAATGTGTTGATTTTGGATGAGCCGACCAACCACATGGACATGGAATCGATCGAATCGTTGAATATGGCGCTGGAGCTTTACAAGGGAACATTGATCTTTGTATCGCATGATCGACAGTTCGTCAGCTCATTGGCTACGCAAGTACTGGAACTCAATGGCGATGGCACCTACAACTACTATGTGGGTGGCTATGAGGATTACCTGGCTAGTCGCGGGCTCGAGTGAGCGGTGTTCAATAGCAAACAGGGGCGTTTACGCCCCTGTTTGCTATTAATTTTAAGAACATTCCAGATGGTGTGCCAATGACGGATCAGGGACATGAAAATCCAGTTTCCCCTCTATTTTCGCAATACATTCCGTCGTAAATCCGAGGTGGGGTATTCGAATCAGCTCACGCGAATCCTGCGCCGGATAGCCATGGCTGGCATTGTCCTGCTTGGCTTTATGCTGCTTGGGACAGTCGGGTTTTATCTGGCAGAGAATGGGCCGCATAGCCTGTCCGATGCGCTTTATATGACCATCATCACGGTGACGACGGTCGGTTATGCCGAAGTGGTTCCGGTCCATGGCATCTGGATGCGCCTCTTCGTGGGGCTAATTTCCATCGGCGGCTTTGGTACCCTGACATTCCTGTTTACCAGTTTCTCCGTCTTTTTCCTTGAGGCGGATCTTGACCATAGCATCAGAAGGCGGCGTATGCAGAAGCAGATCGACAATCTTAATGGTCATTACATCGTGTGCGGATTTGGCCGTGTTGGACGCAATGTGGCCAGCGAGTTGACGGTGACCGGGCGAAAAGTGGTGGTGATCGAAATCGATCAGCCGGTGTTGCAGGAGCATGCCAGCCGGGAACCGGGCCTGTTCTGGTTGCATGGGGATGGAACTGACGACGATATGCTGATGCTGGCTGGCGTGGAGCGGGCGGCGGGAGTCTTTGCGGTCACCAGCGACGACGCCAAGAATCTGATGGTATCGCTCACGGCCAAACAACTGAATTCGCAGGTACGGGTCGTGGCACGCAGTCACGAGGTACGAAACTCGGTCAAGATACGCAAGGCTGGCGCGGACGCGGTAGTGCTTCCCGATTTTACCGGTGGCTTGCGCATCGTTTCCATGATGGTGCGCCCGCACGTGGTGGGCATTCTGGACGATATGATGCGCAGCGAGCGCAATATCCGCATGGAGGAAATTCCATTGCCACCGGATTTTGCACCACGTCCGCTGGGGGAGATGGCCTTGAAAAGTGCGGACTACATCCTTGTGGCTATTCGTGAGGGGGCGAGCTGGCACTTCAATCCGGAGGATGATTTCCTGCTTGCGCCGGGATTTGTGCTCGTGGTGATGGCTACGCCAGAAGGCCGTCGGAAAGTGGAAGCCGCGCTAGGGTAAGAACCCGCCGTGGCTTTTTTGCCGATGCTGTGTTTTGTCTGCCAAGACGATTTGAGGTGTGCTCACCAATGTTGAATTATAAATTACCCTTATAACTCAACCATTTCAAAGTCAGACTTTGCCACGCCGCATTCTGGACAACACCAGTCTGCGGGAATGCTGGCCCAAGGCGTACCTGGTGCAATACCGTCATCGGGTAGGCCTGCAGCCTCGTCGTAAATGAAACCACATATCAAGCATCGCCAGAGTTTCATGATGATTCTCCTTGCCCTTGTTCGGTAAGACCGATGATTGTGGGACTTGATTTCATCTGATAAAAGAATCAAGCAGGATTTTTGATAGTCTACCGCTATTTATTCGGTTCGCGGCAGGCGGTTTGATTCCATTTTCTAATTAAAGTTTGAGCGCAGACAGCCTCGGTGTTCTTCCGCTACCATTACTGTATGTCCAAAATCGATGCCACCATTTTCAAAGCGTACGACATCCGTGCCACGGTAGATCGTTTCACGCCGGCGGCGGCGCGGCTGATTGGTCAAGCGGCGGGCAGTCTCGCGCTTGAGCGCGGGTTTACGCGTTTTGCTGTTGGGCGAGATGGCCGACTTTCCAGTCCGGTGCTTGTCGATGCGCTCATCGCCGGATTGCTTGCAAGTGGCATGGATGTGCTGGATCTGGGTTTGGCTGCAACGCCGCTACTGTATTACGCAGCCAACGAGCTAGCCTTGGGTTGTGGTGCAGTTGTGACCGGTAGCCACAGTCCGCCCGATTACAACGGTATCAAGCTGATGCTGGGCGGAGAAACAATAGATGGCGCTGCTTTGCAGGACTTGCATAGCCGGATCGAGGAGGGCGCTTTCTCCGTCGGGAAGGGCCGGGTGTACCCGCAGGATGTGACCGAAGCCTATTTTGCTGCCATCGGTGCTGTTGTGGCGCTGGCGCGTCCCCTCAAAGTAGTGGTGGATTGTGGCAACGGAGTGGCTGGTGTATTTGCCCCGCGATTGTATCGGCGCATGGGCTGCCAGGTCGTTGCGCTGTATTGCGAAGTCGACGGGCATTTTCCTCATCATCATCCCGATCCGCAGGTTCCGGCGAATCTGGTGGATTTGCAGGCCGAAGTCATCCGCCAGAAGGCCGATGTCGGATTGGCGTTCGATGGTGACGGTGATCGTTTGGGCGTGGTCACCCATAGTGGACAGATTATTCCGGGCGACCGCCTGTTGATGTTGTTTGCGGCAGCAGAATTGGCGCGACAACCGGGACACGTGCTGTATGACGTGAAATCCAGCCGGCTGGTTTCACGCTGGGTGGCAGAACGCGGTGGTAGTAGCGAGGCCATCCCAACCGGGCACTCCCACATGAAACGGGCGTTGAAAGCCACGGGGGCATTGCTTGCTGGTGAGTTGTCCGGGCATTTTGCTTTTGCTGGATGGGGTGTCGACGATGCGCTGTTTGCAGGTGCCAAGTTGCTGCAGATGATCGCTGCAGGCCTGAATCTGGATGACGAAGTCGAGCGTATGCCGCAATCGCTGATCACGCCGGAATTGCAGGTCCGGCTGGATGAAAACGGCACTGTTGCCGTGGAGCGGATTGCCGCTGCAGCCCGTTTCCCAAGTGCTGAACGTGTATCTACGGTGGATGGCCTGCGTATTGAATATGCCGACGGGTTTGGTTTGATACGCGCATCGAACACCACCCCGGTTTTAACCTTGCGTATTGAGGCGGATAATGCCGCCGCGCAGCAACGTATTCATGATGAACTGGCTGCGGCGATTGCGCCGTTGCCCATGCCTGTACTGGATTGAACGATGACGATTTCCTTGCCTCCCCGCCACATTATTTCCGCCAACGTGTCCGTTGCCCTGGCTGAAGATATTGGCGATAACGATTGGACCGCACAACTGATTTCCGCTGACCGTCATGGCTCGGCGACCGTGGTAGCACGCCAGCAGGCGGTGATTTGTGGCCAGCCCTGGTTTGATGAAGTGTTTCGGCAGATCGATCCTGCGGCAGAGATTCGCTGGAACGTGACTGAGGGCGATCAAGTGGTTGCAGGAACGGTGTTGTGTGAAATCAGCGGCGCCGCACGCAGTTTGCTGACCGCCGAGCGCTCCGCACTCAATTTTCTGCAGTTGCTCTCGGCAGTGGCGACCGAGACGCGACGCTACGTGGATGCCGTGGCCGGAACGACAGCCAAAATCCACGATACGCGCAAAACCTTGCCAGGCCTGCGCCGGGCTCAGAAATACGCAGTGCTGGTGGGCGGCGGCTGCAACCAGCGTATCGGGCTGTATGACGGTATCCTGATCAAGGAAAACCACATCATGGCCGCCGGTTCGATCAAAGCTGCGCTTGAAGCAGCACGCAGTCTGGCGCCGGGGCATGTAACCATTCAGATCGAAGTGGAAAATCTGGCTGAGCTTGATCAGGCGTTGGCGGCGGGGGCGGTGTCGGTCCTGCTCGATAACATGAGCAACGACGATATGCGCGAAGCCGTTAACCGTTCACGCAGCAAGGCCGTGCTGGAAGCTTCCGGCGGTATTGAGTTCTCAACCATCCGCGCCATTGCCGAAACCGGGGTCGACCGCATCTCGATTGGCAAGTTGACCAAGGATGTGAATGCGGTCGATCTGTCGATGCGTTTTAAAATGTAAAAACCTGATATTAAGCGCCAGGAGCCGTTCGGTCTCTCTGGCGCTGTCGTGAGGGCTTGCAGGTTTACAGGACGAGTTGCGATCCCAGTTCAACGACCCGGTTTGGTGGCAGCATGAAATAGGATGCGGCTGAACCGGCATTGCGGAACATGGTGACGAAAATCTTTTCGCGCCAGCGGGTCATGAGTCCGACACCTACCTGTGGAATCAGGGTTTCCCGACCGAGGAAGAACGAAGTGTCCATCATTTCCAGTTCAAGCCCTTGTTGTGCGCAGGATTCAAGTGCGTCGGGCACGTCCGGCTCATCCATAAAACCGAAGACAATCTTGGCCAGGTAGAACTGCTCGCTCAATTTCGTGATCAGTATGCGCTCTGCCTTGGGAACGTGCGGCACATCGGTCGTTTCGGCGGTCAGGATGACTACGCGTTCGTGCAGGCTCTTGTAATGCTTGATGCTGTGCAAGAGAGCATGTGGTGTGCTGTTGATGTCTGAAGTCATGAAAATGGCGGTGCCTTGAATTTTCGGAACGGCCTCCGCCATGATCTCGACGAATTGCTTCAATGGCATGCCTTCACTGGCCAAGCGGTCATGGACGAGATCTCGACCGCGTTTCCAGGTGGTCATGACCAGGAAAACCACCAAACCCAGTGCCAGCGGGAACCAGCCACCGTCAATGATTTTCACGGCATTGGCGCTGAAGTAGATGATGTCTACCAGTAAAAAGCCGCCCAGAATCAGGAAGCATTTGGGCTTGCTCCAATGCCATTGATAGCGCGCGACGATAAAGGCGAGCAAGGTGGTAATGACCATGGTGCCAGTCACTGCAATGCCATAGGCAGCAGCCAATTTCCCCGATGAGCCGAAACCGACGACCAGAATCGCCACGGCAATCAGCAATATCCAGTTCACGCCTGGTAGGTAGATCTGACCAATTTCCTGACTGGAGGTATGTTGAATATCCATACGAGGAGCATAACCGAGCTGGATGGCTTGGCGGGTCATCGAGTACGCTCCGGAAATCACTGCTTGTGAAGCTATCACCGTGGCAAGCGTGGAAAGAATCACCATCGGATACAGCGCCCAACTCGGGGCCAGTAGGTAAAAGGGGTTAGCAATGGCGTTTTGATCGTGCAGCAACAGTGCACCTTGACCGAAATAATTGAGCACTAGGCTTGGCAAGACCAAGCCAAACCAGGCAATACGTACTGGTTTGCGACCGAAATGGCCCATGTCGGCATACAGTGCTTCACCCCCTGTCACAGCCAGAACAGATGAACCGAGTGAAAGGAAACCAAGCAAGGGGTTGCTTATAAAAAATCGCAGGGCATGGTGCGGACTCACCGCAGCCAATACCCGCGGTTCATGGGCGATGGCATGGATGCCCAGGATTGCCAGTGTGGCAAACCACAAAATCATCACCGGGCCAAAGAGCCCACCCATCTTTGCCGTGCCGTTTTTTTGTACGATGAACAAAATAAACAGGACGACCAGCGAGAGTGGAACGATATAGGGTTTGAACGCGGGGGTGGCGATTTCCAACCCCTCAATGGCGGAAAGTACTGAAATGGCGGGGGTAATCACGCTATCGCCATAAAACAAGGCTGCGCCAAACAAGCCCAGCGTCATCAAAATTGCGATTTGCCGGCGGCTTTTGGCATGGTGCAGTACCAAGGCCATCAATGCCATGATGCCGCCTTCACCCTTGTTGTCGGCGCGCATGATGAAGACGACATACTTCAGTGCCACAATAATCAGCAAAGACCAAAGGACAATAGAGAGCATGCCAAGAATGTTGTCGTGCGTAATCGGTACCGGGTAATGCGGATTGGCGAAGATTTCCTTGATGGTATACAGCGGGCTGGTACCAATGTCGCCATAAACCACGCCCAGCGCGGCAAGCGCCAGTGCGGCGGTGTGGCTTTTATGATGGGATTCGCTCATGTTCTTCCTTGGATTTCAGGGCTAAAACGATAGCCGACACCGGATATCGTCAATAAATGAACAGGTTGGGCGGGGTCTACTTCGATTTTCTGGCGTAGCCGGCTCATGTAGATACGCAAGTAGTGGCTGCTTTCAGTGTGGTTCGGTCCCCAGACCTCACGCATCAATGTGCGGTGGGTGATCACCTTGCCTTGGCTGGCGATCAGTGCGGACATCAAACGGTATTCGATCGGGGTCAGATGTAATGGCTCGCCATTGCGCAACACTTCGCGGCGCGAGAAATCGACAGTGATCTGGCCAAAAGCAATGGTGGGGGAGGCCTCTTGCTGGCGGATGTGACGCCGGATTAGCGCTCTAACCCGCGCAACCAGCTCTCCGACGCCGAATGGTTTGGTCAGGTAATCATCTGCCCCGGCATCCAATGCTTCGATCTTGTCGTTTTCATCGCTGCGAGCTGAGAGAATCAATATGGGTGCTTCGGACCAGCTACGAAAATCGCGGATCAGTTCCACCCCATCCATATCTGGCAGCCCCAAATCCAACACTAGCAGATCAGGACGGCGAGTGCCCGCATCGATCAGGCCGCGCTGGCCTGTTTCCGCTTCAACGACCTTCCAGCTTTGACCTTCAAGCGCGCTACGGACAAAACGTCGGATATGGGGTTCATCTTCAATTAATAGAATATTGATAGCGGCATCAGCCATGTTCTTCTTCCTCTTCAATCACCGGGGCTTCACCTCTTGGCAGACGCAATGTGACGCAAGCACCGCCAGTGGCTTGGTTGATGGCGTCAATACGACCCCCGTGGGCTTCGGCAATCGCTTTGCAAATAGCTAAACCAAGACCAACGCCAAGCTTGGCAGATTCAGCACTACCACGTTCAAATAGTTCAAACAGGTGGTCAATCTGGCCTTCTGGAAAACCGCTGCCATGATCGCAGACCGCGATGCAAGCTTCATTCCCATCCACGAAAGCACGTATTTCAATGGGTTGGGCATTGCCTGAATATTTGGCTGCGTTCTCGATCAGATTGCAGAGCACGCGCTCGATTAATACGGCGTCGAACTCAACCAATGGAAGATTCTTTTGCAGTTCAACTTGTAGTGGTCGCGGACCCAACGAGGGTTTTAGCAAATGAAGGCTGGCGCTGATCACATCTTCAAATAGCTGCCATTCCCGGCGCAAGGTGACTTTGCCCGACTGAAGTCGCGCCATTTCAAGCAGGTTGGTCAGCAGGTTACACATGGACTGTGACTGATCACGAATCAAGCATGCGTGATCATGGGCGGTCGCGGGTAATTCGGGTGTCTCTGCCAAGGTATCTGCGAGACCGACCAATGTGGTTAGCGGTGTCCGCAGATCGTGCGAAAGGGTGGAAAGCACAGAGCTGCGCAATTTCTCGGCACTCATCTGTACTTGGGACTTTTGCGCAACGGCCACATAGTGAAGGCGTTCCACTGCAATGGCGATCAGGGATGCCAGCGTCATAAAAAACTCACGCCGGTTGGATGGGGGGGCGGTTGTTGTTGCTTCTGGATAAACCGCCATTACGCCGCGTACACACATCGGTGCCTGGAGTGGCAGGTAGAACGGCGGCGCATTTCCGGATTCGGATTCCCCGGAGACCATTTCTGCACTCGTCAAGGCTAGATTCAGTAATTGTTTCTCAAGCACACTGCAGTTGTGGGTATCCAGAATTTTGGCGTTATCGAGCAAAAAAAGCCGGGCATGGTAGCCGCAGCGACTCAAATAAGCTTGCATGGCTTCCGTGACCTGCAGCAATGTTGCTGCACCGGTCAGATTGCGGGCCAGTTCATACAAATCCAGTGTTTCTTGTTCGTGGTTGCGTACTCTTTCTGCCTCATCTTGCAAGTTGGTCGTGAGTTCGGTGGTTAGCAGACCAATTGCCAACATGACGGCAAAAGTGATCAGGTAAAGACCATTGCTCACGGCAAAAGTGAAATGGGGAGGAACAAAAAAGAAATCGAATAGTGCTACACCCAGAAATGCCGCCAACACCGCAGGCCCACGACCGAGCTTGAGTGCAACGAGGAATACCACCAGTAAAAAAAGCATGACGGTATTGGCTAGATCCAGCACGCTGCGAAATGGAAACGCAATGAGGGTGACCAATGCACATGCGCAGACAACCAGGGTATAGCGTAAGGGCTTGGATAACGGCAGTGTTGCTGCCGAGGGAAAGGACTCAGACATGGTCTGCTCCAGTTGTTCGTATGCTGTAACAATAGGGGAGAGAAGGAAAAAATGGTGTAGAGACTGGATGGGTTATTGCAAATAAACCGTAAATATCCGTGCGTTCGGTGTTTCTGGGTGGCCGGTTTTGAATCGGCAGTGATAAATTGGAAATAAAGTTTTTCGAGCTTTTTTAACATGCACCAGAACGATAAAGGCCCGCGGATTCTGTCGGCCTTTATACTTATACACCAGCGAAGATGGCGACATACCCAGTCCTGTCTTTCGAACCGTCGCCCGTTAAGCAGCAGGCAACAAAATAATCTGGCCGTTACCTATGAAGAAAATGAATGGCTTGTTTAAGTGATGCCTTGTCTGGTTCGTGCTGGTGCAACGCACTGCAAGATTCGATCCGGTTGAGCTACTCATACATGGGTAAAGCCGGGGCAGGTCATTTCCCTTCTAGGATTGAACGTTAATGTGTGCTCACCTTTGGCAGCCAAGGCAGGATCAGGTTCTATGAACTTGGTTCTGTGTAGTTCAGGCGCTTGCCGATAGTTCTCCGGCCATCAGTACGCTTCGTTGCATTGGTAGCGTCACTCGGAACGTAGTGCCCTGGTCAACTACGCTTTCAACTTCAATGTGGCCACGGTGCTTTTGAACAATGCTGTATGACAGCGACAAACCCAAGCCTGTGTTAAACGGTTTGGTGGTAAAAAACGGTTCGAAAATGCGTGGGAGTGTGTCTGATGTGATACCTGAGCCGGTATCGGCGACTTCCAGCCACACTGAGTCGTCTTGTGTTCCAGTGCTAATCGTAATACGTCCGCGTTTTTCACCGATAGCTTGCGCAGCGTTGACGACGAGGTTTATCACCAAAAGTTTGATTTGTGACGGCTGACATTCAATTTCCGGGCATTGGCCGTACTTCTTGATTCCTTCGGTCATGTACTTGATTTCACGGGCCGCCATGTTTAGCGCCGAGTCAATGATGGTATGCAGGTTTGTCGATTCCCATTTTTGAACCCCGCCCATCTGCGCGAAGCCCTTCAGGCCGTGTACGATCTGGCGCACTCGGTCAATTCCCTGAATCGATTCATTCACAAGTGCCGGGATATCTTGCTTCAGGAAATCAAGCTCCATTTTTTTACGCAAGTCTTGTAACAGCGCGGCGAAGTCCGGCGGGTTCACGTTGTTCTCGGCGTACTCATAGGTAGTCAGCATATTGAACAACTGGTCCTGATAGTTGCCGAGCGTGCTGATGTTAGAGAATATGTAGCCGATGGGGTTGCTGATTTCGTGCGCGAGGTTGGCGGCAAGTTGGCCTCCGATCAATGCGAATTGCTCCGATTGCACCTGTAATTCTTGCAGGCGCTTGCGCTCATTGATCTCCGCCTGTTGTTGTGCCCATTTTGTAGTGAGTGTGTGCGCGAGCGAATACACCTCAATGGGGGCGAATGGCTTTTTCAGCACCAATAGCCTATCGCGCACATCCAGTCGCGCCAGTATCTCGTCCCAGGTGAAATCAGAAAACGCGGTGCAAATCACAATCTGCAGGCGCTTATCTGCTTGCCATAGTCGCTCGATGGTTTCCATTCCATCCCAA
Source organism: Formivibrio sp. (assembly GCA_031291275.1). Lineage (GTDB taxonomy): Bacteria > Pseudomonadota > Gammaproteobacteria > Burkholderiales > Chitinibacteraceae > Formivibrio. Next base: position 655 of record JARLJJ010000030.1, on the reverse strand, counting down.
TCAGGCGAAATGTGTATATCGATGAAAACCACAGCATAGGGCCGACCGGCAGCCAACGCAGACTGCACCATGATCAGTCCTTCCTTGCCTTGATAAGCCGAGTCCAGTTCGAAGTCGGGAAGGCTGATTTTCGGTGCATTGCGCCACTGTGCCTGTTTGACGTCGTCAATACTGGAATGCTCCGCTGCATGCGGCATGAGAATCTGACGAAAATCCTCATGGGCCGTGGGCGTGTCGTCAACCACTAGGATGCGCCTGCTCTTTAAGCTGTTCATTCCCAGGCCTCTGTGGCAATTATCAGTATGGCAAAGACATAGTGCGTGCGGCTTGGATGGATAAGACCAAGCTTGATGCGTGATTGACTCAATAAACGCACTTAAGGTTGATGCGTCTATAAACATATAGACAACGAGATAAAGATCTTGGGGGGTAATAGGGTGATTTGTGCGCATAAGCGGTTGAGTATCATCACCAGGCATGTCGGAGATGAACTTCGGTCTTGTTGGGGCTCCAATGTAAGCCCACGGGGAACCCGTCTTGTTTTAGATGGCGGTGCCGGGCTGCCAGCGATGGGGCAACAATTCCTCGATCCTGCTATTGGGATGGGTGGGAAGTCTGGAGAGGATGTCTTTCAGATAGGCAAAGGGATCGTGGC